>JBKEAI010000301.1:0-2485 GCA_047972145.1 Microthrixaceae bacterium | reverse complement strand
GTGACCGACGGGGTGGCTGCGTTCGCGGACCACGGGGCCGATTCGATCGTCGGGCTCGGAGGCGGAGCGGCCCTCGATGTGTCCAAGGCGATCGCCCTGATAGCCACACATCCCGGGGAGCTCCTCGACTACGAGGACGAGGTACCCGGGGCACGGCCGATAGGACCGACTGTCGCACCCCTGTTCGCGATCCCCACCACCGCAGGTACCGGCAGTGAGGTCGGCCGCAGCGCGGTGATCTCAGATGACGATCACATAAAGCGCATCATCTACTCGCCTCACCTGTTGGCGCGCACGGTGTTCGCGGACCCGCTGGTCACGGTGGGCCTACCCCCTCACCTCACCGCGGCGACCGGCCTCGACGCGCTGACCCACAACGTCGAGGCATACCTGTCCCCGAACTACCACCCGATGTGCGACGGGATCGCGGTAGAGGGTGTGCGCCTGGTCGCAGCGAACCTCACCCGGGCGGTGAACGACGGCGCGGACCTCGACGCGCGGGCGGCGATGTTGATGGCGTCGATGATGGGAGCGGTCGCCTTCCAGAAGGGCCTCGGGCTGGTGCACTCGACCGCGCACGCGCTCGGTACCGCGATCGACATCCACCACGGCCTCGCCAACGGTCTGATGATCGACCACGCGCTGCGCCACAACCTCGAAGTGGCAGGGGACAAGCTCGCCTACCTCGCCGCTGCGGTGGGTGTCGCGGATCCGAGCGCGGAGGGGTTCCTCGATTGGGTCGCCGAGTTGAAGGCATCGGTCGGCGTTGCGCCCGGCCTGGGTGCCCAGGGCATCGACCCTGCGCTGTCGGGGCGTCTCGTCGAGTTGGCCGTGGCTGACACGTGCCACCTCAACAACCCCGCTCCGGTGACTGCGGTGGACTTCGAGGTGGTCTTCAAGCGGGCGTTCGCCTCGGGAGCGGGCACCGGCGAAGCGGTGGGGGCCTGATCCGATGAGCCTGCCGAGGATCGGGCTGAGCTCGTGCTTCGATCACGCAGATCCCAAGCGTGCGCTGTTCACCGACAAGACGCTGCTCTACGTGGAGCAGTCGATGATCGAATGGGTCGCAGCCGGAGGCGCGATCGTGTATCCGATTCCGACCGCACCCGCGGGTGGGCCACCGATACAGGGTTGGGTGGATGACCTCGACGCTCTGGTGCTTCACGGTGGAGCGGACGTCGCGCCGACCAGCTACGGAGCTGCAAGCCCCGATGCACGTTGGCCCGGCGACCCGGTACGCGACGCGTATGAGCTCGACCTCTACCGGCGGTTCCGCCGAGCCGGCAAACCCGTGCTCGGGATCTGCCGTGGCATGCAGGTGATGAACGTCGCGCACGGCGGCACGCTGTTCCAGGACCTGATCGTCGGTGGGGCGACCACCCGCGAACATCGCGATGCCGAGGCCTATGAACGCCACCTCCACGAGGTTTCGGTCACCGAGGGTTCCCAGCTCGCCCAACTGGTCGGTGGCGCCGGCCCGTGGACCGTCAACAGCATCCACCACCAGGGTGTCGACCGCCTGGGTGACGACCTCGAAGTCGAGGCCCACTCGGTCGGCGACGAGGTGGTCGAGGCACTACGGGTGACCTCGGGGCCCTGGGCTGCCGGGGTGCAGTGGCATCCCGAGTTCTTCGGCCACCTTGACCCACAGGTACACCACGACCAGCCGTTGATCGACAACTCGGCGCTGCGCACAGCGTTCATCGACGAGGTGCACGCCCACAGCAGGCTCGGAGCCGGCTCGTGATCGTCACCAACCCGGCGACCGGCGAGGCGATAGCGGAGATGCCCGACACGGATCCCGCGATGGTCCCCGAGTTGGCCGAACGGGCCGCAGCGGCACAGCGTGACTGGGCGGCGGTGGGCATCGACGAGCGCATCGCGATCCTCACACGGTTCCGTTCTGTGCTCGGACGGGACACCGAGTCCCTGGCGTCGCTGCTCACCAGCGAGACCGGCAAGCCGATCACCCAGGCCCGCGCGGAGCTCGTAGCGACCCTGGCGCGAATCGACTTTTTCATCGATCACGCAGCGGATGCACTTGCACCGCAGATCGTCGACGACGACGTCGACTCGCGTACCGGGGAGCGGATCACCCGCGAGCCGCTCGGGGTGGTCGGCAACATCTCGGCTTGGAACTACCCGTGGTTCGTGGGCACCAACGTGTTCGTACCGGCCCTGGTCGCCGGCAACGCGGTGCTCTACAAGCCCTCTGAGCTCGCGACTCTCACAGGGCTCGAGGTCGCCCGGTGCTGGACCGAGGCAGGTGTGCCCGACGGCGTGTTCCAGACACTCGTCGGTGCGGGTGCGCTCGGCCGCTCCCTGGTGGACGCCGGCCCGCACGGGATGTTCTTCACGGGTTCGTACGCGACCGGGCTCGCCATCGCTACGGCCTACGCGCCGCACATGGGGCATCTGCAACTCGAACTCGGAGGCAAGGACCCTGCGTACGTGGCGCCGGACGCCGACGTGGCGACCGCTGCCG
>JBKEAI010000254.1:0-3678 GCA_047972145.1 Microthrixaceae bacterium | reverse complement strand
CCGAGCCGGCCGGCCTCGCGTGCCGCGTCGAGTGCGGCGTCGAGTTGACCTTCGACGATGTCGAGTCCCGCATCCCAGAACCCGGGATCGGTGAGGTCGCAGTCCACGATCGAACCCAGCTCCTCGGGGGGCAGTGAACCCCCCGCGCGCAGCAGTTCGAGGTAGGCGGGCACGAACGCATCCCCACGTTCGGTGTAGCGCGCGTAGACCGACAGGGCCAGGAGTTGGCCATACGCATAGGCGTACACGTAGCCCGGGGTTCCGATGAAGTGCGGGATGTAGCTCCACCACGTGTGGTAGCCGTCGCTCAGCTCCACCGAGTCTCCGAGCACCGCGCCCTGGGTCTCACCCCAGAGCTCCCCGAAGCGTTCGACCGACAGTTCGCCGGTGTTGCGGCGTTCGTTGTGCACGGCGTGTTCGAAGCGGTTCATCGCCACCTGGCGGAACACCGTGGCGATCGAATCCTCGAGCGTCGATGCGAGCAGGGCGAAGCGCTCGTTCGGGTCGCTCATCGTGGTGAGCAGAGCGTTGTTGGTGACCGCCTCGCCGAACACCGAGGCCGTCTCCGCGAGGGTGAGCGGCGTGCTCTGGTGGAACACACCCTGTTCGCGTGCGAGGTAGGCGTGCAGACCGTGGCCGAGCTCATGCGCGAGGGTCAGAACGTCACGGTTGCGGCCGGTCCAGTTCAACAGCACATAGGGGTGGTGCGATGGCACCGTGTAGGCGCAGAACGCACCGGGCCGCTTGCCGTCGGTCGCAGGCGCGTCGATCCAGCCCTCGTCGAAGAAGCGGGCCGCCGTGTCGGCCAACTCGGACGAGAAGCTCCCGTAGGCGTCGAGCACGACCTCGCGCGCCTCGCTCCAGCCGATGCTCGACTCGTCGTCTGCGACGCTCGCCATGCGGTCGTAGTCGGCCAGCTTGGGCAGACCGAGCACCTGGGCCTTGGCTCCATACCAGCGCTGCGCTATGTCGTAGCGGCTGACGACGGCATCGATCAGCGCCTGGACCGATTCGTCGGTCGCCTCGTTGGAGAGGTTCCGCGACGACACCCAGCTGTCGTAGCTGCGCAGCCGGTCATCGACCGACTTGTCGAGCAGCAGGGTGTTGTAGACGAACCCGCGGGTGCGCAGTCCCGGGTGCAGCGCTTCGGTGACCGCTCCCGCAGCGGTGGCGCGGACCTCGCGGTCGGGGTGTTGCAACAGTGACAGCCCTGCTTCGAGCCCGACGGTCGCGACGTCTTGGCCGGGTTGGCCGACCAGCGCCCCGGGCAGTTCCACGGTGAGCGCCGAGGTGAGCTCGTCGAAGAGGCGTACCCATGCCCCCGCCCCGCTGACCGACTTCTCTGTGAGTAGCTTCTCCTCCGGTTCGCTGAGCAGGTGCGGGCGGTAGCGGCGCAGGTTGCGCAGGTGGTGTGCGCAGAAGTCGAGCACCGGATCCGCGAGCAGCTCCTCGACGCGCTCGTCGGAGAGCTCGGCCCATTCGAGCTCGAAGAACACGAGGCGGGTCGACATCGCTGTCGCACGCTCCTCGACCATCATCATCTCGGCTCCGCGGGCGGGGTCGGAGGTGTCCTCGGAGAAGCGCAGCATGACGTAGTTGCCGACCCGCCCGAGCAGGTCCTCGAGCTCGCCCGAGCGGCTCATCAGCGCAGCCAGTCCTGCTGGGTCGAGGCCCTCGATGGTCCCGCGTGCCGCTGCGAGCTCGTCGACCATCCCCTCGGCACGGTCCAGCATCGCTTCGGTGCTGGAACCATCGAGCAGCCCGTCGAGGTGCCAGTGGACCTCGGACGCGTTCAGGTCGATCTCCTCGACGGTGGCCTCGGTGCTCTCGGGTTGGCTCATCATCTTCTCCTATCGTTGGCCGGCCTCAGGAGGCCTCGTTGAAGCCGCGCTCGTCCTGCACCGAGCGGATGTAGGCGATCACGTCCGCGATCTCCTGGTCGTTCAGGTTGAGCCCCGGCATCCTCGTGTAGTCGAGGTCCGGGTCGTCGGCGCCTTCTTTGATCGCGTTGCGGTAGTCCTCGTCGCTGGTGACCTCGGGGCGGAAGTGCGGGTCGAGGTGGGAGGGCGCCTGAGCCGACCCCTGGAAGTCCCGTCCGTGGCAGGCGGCACAACGGTCCGCGTACACCTGTTCGCCCCGTGTGGCATCCGGGGGGCCGGTGGGGCCCGGTGCTGCATCGCCGTCGGATCCACCACAGGCTGCGACCAGCAGCGGGATGCACGCGAGCAAGGCTGCGACGATGAGCCGGTTGGATCGACGACGGGGCGCGGTCGCACCGGTGCTGTTCGTCGCTCGGGGCATCTCGGGATCGTACCGTCGCCCACCGGGTGACCGATGCCGCCCGGGTACCCGCACCCGGGCAGGAGAAGGTCCACTGGTCTGTCGAACAGACGTTCGATACCCTTGGGTCGATGGCCTACAACAACCCCCCGGTTCCATGGCGCGAGCTCGAACGCAGGCTGTCGGATCGTCCGGGGCCGGGTGACAGGACACTGTCAGGTGACGGGGGGGACGGCCCCGCCTGGTCACGCAAACGCCCGCCCTACCAATCGGCGGTGTCGCGATCGGGCAACAGGGCCGGTGCCGGATCGGCCCCGCGGCACCCCTATGCGGAGTTGCACTGCCACTCGGCGTTCTCGTTCCTCGACGGAGCTTCCACCCCCGAGGAACTGGCCGAGGAGGCCACCCGGCTGGGTCTCGAAGCGCTCGCGATCACCGACCACCACGGCTTCTACGGGGTGGTCCGCTTCGCAGAGGCGGCGCGGGTGCTCGGCCTGCCCAGCGTGTTCGGTGCGGAGCTGACCATCGGGGACTCCGAGGCCCGCCAGGGCCCCGCGGATCCCCGGGGTCGTCACCTCGTCGTTCTCGCCCGGGACCCCGAGGGCTATGCCCGGCTGTCCACGTTGCTCTCCGCGGCCCAGATGGCGGGTACCAAGGGCCACCCCAAGCTCAGCTTCGCCGATGTGGCCGAAGCGGCGGGGCGTGCGCGGGGGCACTGGGCGGTGCTCACCGGGTGCCGCAAGGGAACGGTGCCAGCGGCACTCGTGGAGGGTGGACCAGCCGTGGCGCAGAGAGAGCTGCGTTCGCTGGTGGCGGCCTTCGGGGTGGATAACACCTTCGTGGAGCTATGGGACCACGGTGATCCGACCGACTCGGTGCGCAACGACGGACTCGTAGGTCTGGCTGCCGCCGCTGGTGTGCAACCGGTGGTGACCAACAACGTGCACTACGCACAGCCCTCGGGTCGTCGGCTGGCCTCAGCGATGGCAGCGGTGAGGGCACGTCGATCCATGGCTGAGATCGATCCCTGGCTGGCTTCGGCGGGGATGGCACATCTGCGTTCGGGGGCCGAGCAGCACCGGCGGTTCGGGCGCTACCCCGGTGTGGTCGCCGCCGCGGCGGCCCTCGGTCGGGACTGCGCGTTCGACCTGTCGCTCGTGGCTCCGTCGCTGCCACCTTTCCCGTGCCCGGCGGGCCCCGACGGCTCGCCGCGCAGCGAGGCCGAATACCTGCGCCACCTCACCACCGAGGGGGCAACCCGTCGTTACGGACCACGCCACGCCGAACGCACCCACGGCGCGTGGGATCAGATCGACCGCGAGCTCGAGCTGATCTGCTCGCTCGGGTTTCCCGGCTACTTCCTGGTCGTGTGGGACCTGGTCGAGTTCTGCCGGCGCA
>JBKEAI010000228.1:0-24708 GCA_047972145.1 Microthrixaceae bacterium | reverse complement strand
CTCATCCAGGGAGTTCGAGGACCTGACCGACGAGCAACAGGTCGGGGTTGCCCGGCTCGACCAGGCGTTGGGCGTTGAGCCCGACCAGTTCGACCCAGTAGTCGCGGACCTCCGCCTCGGTAGGGTCGTTGTCCGAACCCAACTGGACGCGACGACGCGCGATCTCCCAGAAGTTGTCGCCCGGACGAACCGTGTAGTCGATCCGGTGAAGTGAACCCGGCGGCGACGTACCGGCCGATCCGACCTCGTCGGACGCTGGAGTGTCGGCGTCCAAGGCGGTGTCCGCGCCCGGAGATCGGGAGGCGACACCTGGCGCGGAATGCGACGGGGCCGGGGTGTCGGTGGTCGGTGAACCACCGGCGGACGGTGTACTGGTGGCAGGTGTTCTGGTGGCAGGTGGAGCACCAGAGGCCGATCGGGTGTCGGTCACCGACGGGGGAGTAGTGCTCGACGGGGAGGTAGTGGTCGATGGGGAGGCGGTGATCGATGGGGAGGCAGTGATCGATGGGGAGGTAGTGGTCGATGGGGAGGCAGTGGTCGGCTCGTCATCTCGGCGCACTCTGGTGCCATCGGTCTGCGGGTCCCCGATCACCCGCATCACGGGTGGGGCCCCTGAGGGTTGGCCGTCTTCGGCGGCCCTCCGCTGCGGGCCGGCCGCTGCCGCTGCTGTCGAGTTGCCCAGAATTGCGAGCGCGACAAGTGCGCCGAGTGGAGCGGGGCCGGTACGGGAGGTGGTGCGAGCGGTGGAGCGGGGGCCCGATCCTCTGCCTGCCAACAAGGCCAGCCCATGGAAGGTGGTGACCGAAGCGAGGTAGGCGAGCGCGACGGTGGCGACCAATCGGGCCACCGAAGCGATCACGTCGAGCGCTTCGCGCTCTGCTAGCCAACCCGACCAACTGCGCGGTTCGACCGGAGGGGGCTCGAGTGCGGGGCCACCGACGCGCCACAGCAACCAGGCCGCGGCGATGCATGCCCCGCAGAACGATGCGAGGCGCACGAGCGAAGACACGGATCTGCGGTGTTTCTCCGATGTAGCGGTGCGCGGTGGGGTCATCGTCATCCTCCGAGGACCACGTCGGGGTAGCTGCACTCGACGTCGGGCTCGGCGAGGTCGAGCGCTCCGGTGAAGGTACCCACGAGCGATGCCTCTGTCTGATCCTCAGGACTCGCCCATCGGGTGAACTCCCACAGCTCACCGGTAGAGGGTCTCAGCAACACGACCGAAGCGCGGCCATTGCAGTTCCAGTCGCCGACGTCGAGCACATCACCGGGTTCTCCGACCTCCAGGCGTGTCCCCCCGGCGGTCACCACGTTGTCGTCGATCGTGATGTCACCGCAGTCGACGAGCATCCCGGAGATGTCTGCCGCGCACTCCATGTCGTGTGCACCAGGCGGCCCGCCCAGCGCACGCGCCAAGAGCGCTCCGCCCAAAAGGGCAAGGGGAACGGCGGCGAATACCAACGTGCGTCGTACCCGCGCGCCCAGGGCCCTTCGGGTGATCTCCGACAATCGACCGCGCGCGGCTCGACGCGGTACACGCTTCACCGCGGCCCGATCGGGTCCGGCCGGGGCGTCGGTTCCGGGAAGGCCTGCTCGCCGGAGCAGGTTCGCCATGGCGGACGCGTCGAGTAGGCCGCGCTTGGCCGCCAGAGCGCGCAGTGCCCGTGTGGAGGTGCGGTTCCATGCACGCCGCTGTGCCCTGGTCTCGAAGCTGCCCGGGCACCGCAGCACCGAATCGACGATCCGCGCGAGAGCATCCCTGTCGTCCGCGAGCACCGCTGCCGAAGCCGTCCCGACCTCGGTGGCCCCACCAACCGAGCACAGCCGGGCCTCGTCGGTGTCATCGAGCAGCACATGTGAGGCCTCGAGACCTCCGTGGGCCCAGCCGGCACCGTGGATCCCGGCCAGAGCATCGCAGAACGACACGAGTGCGGCCCCGCGTCTCATACTGTCGAGAAGGCCGGCGTCGCCGAGGGTGATGCTGCCGTGCCGAAGTGTCGTCAACTCGTCGTGATCCGGACCCTCGGTGATCCCGACCACGGTCACGACCCGCTGGTCGGACAGCCGCCCCAGAACCTCCGCCTCGCGCTGGAGTCTGGGTCGAAGTGCGTGGGGCGCCACCTTCACGATCACGTCCTGGCCGCTGTCGCGGGCGGCGTGCACCTCCGTGTGGTCCCCCGACGGTGGTGGACCCACGGGGTGGGGGGAACGGTCCTCGGGAAACACCGTGGGGTCTCCTCCGGTGGTGCGAGCACTCACAGCATCCGTCCCGTCACCACGATCCGAGTGGAGGAGACATCGGAGAGCCCTGCGATCGCGGGCATCATCACGGTGGGGATCTCGACCAGTGCGTCGATGCGCACGGTCGCATCGGTCACGTCGACGTCCACATCCGCCTCGAGCACCTCGAACGCCGGTGCCGCGAAGCCCTCCGGTACCTCACCGTCGAGTAGCCCGAGGTGCGCACGCGCCACCCTTCGGGCAGCCTGGGGGTCCAGTCGCACGATGCCACTGCGCTGGAACTCGACCTGGTCGATCATCCCCGCGGCGTCATCCGCGGCGGCCGAGAGGCTCCGATAGGCGGACCGGCGCGCCGTGTGAGCGAGCGAGAGGTCGACCGCGATCGCTCCCAGAACCAGGACCACGAGCACCAGCGCCGGAGCCAACATCAACGCTGTCGCACGCTCGCCACGGCCAGCCCCAAACCCACGGCCAGCCCCACTCCAACGGCCATGCCCACACCCACGGCCACCACCGTGTTCAGCCATGGCAGGCTGTCCGCGTCGGGTCGTGAGAAGGTCCGGAACGTATCTCGCGGTGGGCGTCGATCAACTCCACTGCCGAGACCGTCACGGTCTGTTCGCCCCAGGATGTGCCGACCAACGGGATGCGGATCGCGGGCACGCTCGTGCTCAGGGTGACCATCGCCGGCTCGCAAGGACCGAACGAACCCAACGGGGGATCGGTCACCTCCAGACGCTGAGCGATGGCCGGACGCTCGGCCAGCACCTGGTCGAGCTCGCTCCGAGCGGCGGTGAGGGCGCCTTGGGGGTCGGTGGACTCGGTGTACGCGCGCAGGTACTCGCGCGCTGCTGATTCCACCGCCATGCGGGTGTCGACCACCGCCCAGGCGTTCACCACCAGCAACATTCCGACGAGCACCACCAGGGTTCCCATCGCCAGCGCTTCGGCACCGGCGATCATCGCTCGCTCATCCCGGCGAGTCCGGGCCGCGTGGGACCGGGCGAGGTGGGCCAGAGCGGAGTGGGACTGTCTCAAGGGCGCTCCTTGTGGATCCGGATCCTCCGGTCGAGCTCACCCACGACGGGTCCGTGGCCGGCGAGGAACCGCGGGAGCAAACCCCGGCCCGGGGCCTCGACGCGCAGCTCGACCATGGGTGCGTTGTTCGTGTCCACAAAGGTCATCCGCACCTCGCTGCACCGAGTGCCGAGACGATCACACGCTCGTGAGATCGCGCGCGAACGGACATCGGCTGTCGCCATCGCCGGATCGGCCGTGGCGACCTCGATCGCTGCCTCGTAGGCGATCGACTCCACCCCTGTGCGCTCCCACAGTCCGATCGCCACAGAGGACGCCAGCGTGATCATCGCCAACAGCACCGCAAGGCCGAACACCGTCGGCAGGAGCCCACTCGCCCGCTCGTTGCGGTGCATCTCACGGAGCGCCGTCGATGCTCTGGATCTGTTGGCTCGTACGGGTCGTCGCGTCGTCCATGATCACGCGGAACCCCGCCCACAGCGCCACTCCCAACAGGGCGACTATGAGCACGGCGATCGCGGTCGAGATCACCCCCTCGCCTGCTTCGCCGAATGTCCTGCCAAGGTTCATGTCAATCTCCCTGTCGTTGTCTCTACGGTGTTGTTGTCTCTACGGTGTTGTTGCCTCTACGAGGTGTGTCATCCGGTGATCCGGCTCATCGCACTCACGAACGGAACGCCGATCAGGATCAGGCCCGGTACCAAGGTGGCGACGGTGACCGGGATCCACACGAGCTGTGCGCGTCGTTCGATCGACTCGATCGTGCGCCGGTGCGCGTCCGCTCGAATCGATCGCGCCTCGGTGGCGAGCAGAGCTCCCAGGTCGGTCGCGTCGCGGTGCATGCAGAGCACGCCGACCAGGTGCTCTACACCGGGGCTTCGCGCGAGGTCGGCCCAGGCGCGCAGTGCGTCGATCTCCGAGGATCCCTGTCGTACCGACAGCTGAACCTCCCGGAGATCCTGCGCGACGGCACCGTGGCCGCGGGCACAGATCCGCTCCAGTGTGGCGCCGAGGGACATGCCCGAGGCGAGTAGGACCGCCATCTGCTCACTCATGACCGGAAGCTCCGCTTCCAGCCGTGCACTCCGACCCTCGATCGCGGTCTCGAGTTGCTGTTCGCCTGCGAGCACCACGAGCAGGGGGACACCGATCAGTGCCATTACCCAGATTCCCGCCGGAGGTTGCAGCCAGACCATGACCATCAGTGCGGCTGCGAGCGACAGCAACGCCCTGAGGAACTGTGTGAGGCGGAACTCCGCCGGTTCGAGTGGGGAGCCTGCACGCCGCAGGCGAGTCCTGATGTCGGTCTGTATGCCGCCCAGGTGCGCCAGTCGTTCGCCGAGCCCTTCCGCGAGGGGTACCAGTACCGCCTGGACCGACCCGGCGAGGCCGACGGGGTCGGACCACGTACCGGGATCTGCGGATCCAGCGAGGGAGTAGGGAGCGAGCCGTCGGCGGAGGCCGACCCTGCGCAACGGCCTGAAGGTGCCGAGGATCAGCCAGGTACCCGAGAACAGCGCTACGAGCGCAACGGGTGTGGTCAGTCGGCTCACCGGTCGAACACCCGCTGTTCTACGGGGGTGGTCATGATGCGCCCTGCCCACCACCAGCAGAGCGCGATCATCACGACCGCCGCGGCGGTGGCGATCTGCCCGGTGATGCTGCGGTAGGCCGCGGCCCCGTCTCCCAGGCTCAGTCCAGCGGCCGCCATGCCCGCGGGCACGATGATCACGAACAGGCGGGCGACGCGTGCGCCGGCCTGGCGCGCGGCGGCCTCACGCCTGTCGTGCTGGGCCCGTCGGCGGTCCGCTGCGAGGGTGTCGAGCCGCTCATCGAGATCGCCACCGACCTCGTGGACCACGAGCAGGGTCTCGCACACGGCATCCGCGGTCGGGTCTGCGAACAGGTCCTTGAGGATCCTCACGGTGCGCGGGAAGTCGGTGGTGAGGTTCCACTCCCGGCGCGCTGCCTCGAAGCCGCTGCGGAGCGACTCTGGTGCGTTCGCCTCGCACTCCAGCAGTGCCTGGGGAATGGACTGCCCGAGCGAACCTACCCGGATGCGGATCTCTTCGATCATGCGAGGCCAGGCCTGCGCGACCGCTTCGCGGTTGCGCACCGATCGTCTGCGCCAGACGGCGGCCGGAGTGCCGGCCACGACCACCCCTGCGACCAGCATCGGGATTCCCACTCCGGTGACCGTCGCAACGGCTAGCGCCGCGGCCGAACCGGCCCCCGCCGACACGATGACGAAGTCGCGTGGTCTCACGTGTTGGAGGCCCGCCGAGGCGAGGTGCCCGCGCAATCCGTGGCGCATGCGCTCCACGGTGTTGTTGAGTGGTTTCACCTCGGTGGTCGAGCTCTGGGAGCGCCTCGCGGTCAGGCTCGCGGGGAGCATGAGGTAGACCCCACCGGCCGCACACACCGCGACGAGGATGCTCGTCACAGCCCGCTCCCGTTCGCGGCGAGTGGACCAGTATCCGCCCGCGCCATGCCCATCCCGAACGTCTCGGGGTCTCCACGCAGGTGCGGTACGAGGTCGACGCCGTAGGTGGCCATCCGGTCGCGCAGTCGGGTGGGCATCACCCCGGTTGGCACGAGCGCCCCGTTGTCGTCGCGTGCGTAGACCTCGGTGGAGGTGATGTTCACGGCATCGGTGCCCGCCGCGAGGTCCTCTACTGCGAGGATCGAGGTGACCGCGGGACCATCGGGGCCGCGCTGTGTGTGCACCACCAGGTCGATCGATTCCGCTACGAGAGAGTTGAGGGCATCCAGGGGAAGTCCCTGGGCGGCTTCGGAGAGTTGTGCCACGAACCGCAGACGGGTCAGGGCCTGCTTCGCTGAACCGGCGTGGATGGTGGTGTACCCGGTAACTCCACTGGAGAGAGTCAGGAGAAGCGGTAGTGCCTCGCGGTCTCGGACCTCACCGACGATCGCCACGTCGGGGGCCATCCGGAGGAACCCCGCGACGAGCCTTCGCAGGTCGACCTCGGCCCTGTCGGTGCGCGCAGGGCGTGTCTGAACGCTTGCCAGGTTCGCGACCGGGATGTCCGCTTCGAACACCTCCTCGGCCACCACGACCCGCAGTGCAGGGTCCAACTCGGCTGCGCAGCAGGACAACAGGGTGGTCTTGCCCGACCCGGGCGCTCCGGCGAACACGATCGACATGCGGCACCGCATTGCCATGCGCAGGAACGTCGCCGCGGACGGTGACAGCGATCCGCGTTCGACCAGCTCGGAGAGGTGGCTGATCGCCACTCCGGTGAACTTGCGGATGTTGACCAGGAGGTGCCCCCCGCGGGTGAGGTCGCCGTGCACGATGTGAACACGCGCTCCGTTGTCGAGTTGGGCGTCCTGGAGTCCTTCGGCTGGATCCAGCTTGCGGTGCGAGGTGGCCGAGTCGTCGAGGAGCTTCGTGATGGTGCGGATCACATGCTCGTCGTCGTGGAAGACCTCGGGGTGCAGTCCGCTGGTGCCCTCGTGGCGCTTCGCAAAGATCGCGTGGGGTGAGTTGACCATGACCTCCCACACGTCGGGGTCCTCGAGCAGGTCGGTCAGGGGTCCATAGCGGGCGAGGTTGCGGAACGCTCGCTGTGTGACCCCTTCGGGATCGGCCAACGGTCGGGGCCGGACCCCTCGGCGGTGGTCGTCCTCCCAGCGCTGGACCTCGTCGTCGATCAGCGCGATCAGTTCGGCCTCTCCGTCGGTGGTCGTGGTGTCGAGCGACAGCTCGTTCGCGCGCCGCCGAACGGATTCCTCGATCTCGCGCAGTGGACCCACGGTGTGCCGGTCGCTGCTCATCCGATGGCTTCCAGCAGCTTGGGTGCCCTGGGAGCGACACCGCGGACCCCTGAGGTGTCGATGATCCTGCGCACCGCGCCCGAGCACACCCGTACGAGTGGCTCGGGCAGCGCAGATCCATCTCGATGGGCCGATTCGATGCGCACCGACGGAGCGACCACGCAACGGATCCCGGTCTTGGGCGAGCCGAGGAGGCCGGACACGTTGTAGCCGAAGGTCGCTCGGGCGGGGTCGGTGCGTCTCGTACGGTTGCAGACCAGGACGATCCGTTGGTCGGGGACCCCCGCTTCGATCGCCTCCGCGACGAGCCTGGCCCCTTCGTGGATTCCGCGCAGCCCGCCCACGGTGACCACCACCCAAGCGCTGCAACGGTCGACCAGCGCCGTGCTGATCGCGCCGGAGGCCATGTCGGAGTCGTGATCGACGACGACCACCTCGAAGCAGCGCCGGGCCGCATCGAGGGCCTCGGCAGTGGCGACCGGTGGCAGGTTCCGGGCCTCCCGCACACTCGTGACCCCTGCCAGGAGCCGATATCCACGCCCTGTGGCGAACGTGAGGTTCGCGAGATCCGTCGGATCCAGGTCGGTGGTACGGGTCCGGGTGACCACGTCGCCGAGGCCCGGAATGACATCGCCGATGTCGTGGTACATGGCCAGGTGTGCCCTTGCGGCTCCGTCGACGAGGACGACCTCGTCGTCATCGGCCGCCAACGCCTGGGCGATGCACATAGACACCGTCGACGAGCCGGCCCCTCCGACCCCACACACCCCGATGGTCATCGCAGCGGGCGAATCGTCCGACAGATCTGCTCGCAGGGAGCGCCGGGCACCCGCGACCTGCGGAGTGCACACACGATCGACCAATGCGGAGAGCTCGTCGATGTCGAACTCGCGGCGCATGGTCGCGGATACCCCGAGGGCATCCCAGTCGCAGGTGTGCGCAGGCTGGTCGATTCCGATCACTGCGGTGCCGTGGCGGTGGATCCTGCTCATCAGGTCGCGGTCGACCTGTCCCGCAGCTTCGGTCGCCAGCACGGCATCGATCATCACCGCATCGATCGCGCGCCCCGCAGCGAGCATGGCCATCAACTCGTCGGCTGACAGGCACGTGAGGAACTCCGCGGCGAGGGCGCCCGAGGTGGACCACCGCGCGATCGATGTCGGCCACCGCGAGCGTGGGTGTGCGAGTCCGGCGAGCACCCTCTGTTCGGTCACTGCTGCTCCCTCGCTTCGGACCCACCCGTGGTGGCCGTCGCTGCATCGGGTCCTCCGGGAGCCGGTATCGCGAGTGAGAGCTCCTCGCTGACCGAGGTGTCGATGACCCGGGTGGCCTCGTCGAGGTCGCCGACCGCAAGGGTGACCTTCACACCCGAGGAGTTACCGATCGCGGAATCGTCACCGGTCGCGATGTCCACGACACGCGCTGCGGGGGTGACGGTCCGGGTTCCGTTCTCACCGGTCGACAGCACCGTCACCACCTGTCCTGCACCGAGCCCATCGGCAGGGGTGCGCGCAGGATCGAGGGTGATTGTGACTTCGGTCTCGTCCGGTTCGACGAACCGGTCGGCTTCGATCAACTCGGCATCTACGAGGATGGTTCTCGGTTCGAGCGCGTGCTTCGCCAGCCGGCCGATGACGACATCGGAGTCGCCTTCTGAGATCGCATCGAGTGAATTGGGAAGATCCACTGCGACAGAGCCGAGAACGTCCGACGTGATGTGTTCGCCGGCCTGCACCGGTGCGGTCAGTACGAGGTAGCGCTCACCTGGTTGGTCCTCTGAGGCACGGTGTGCGAACAGCACGGCGCACCCCGCCGCGGTGACCAGTGCCGCCCCCAACAATGCACGCCAACGTATCGAAGGCCGTGTCCCAGCCACTCGTACCCCTTTCGTCAGTGCCGGGAACCATGCAATGTGTAGTGAAATACCGTCAAGGACAGGAAGGCCCATTGACAACACCCGATATCTCTGAATCTGGTTCATAGTTGGGCGTGGAGCGCTCCCTGCCCATAGAGGGCCCAACCGTGTGGTTCGATGCGTCAGCCACAGGATCCTGGGTTCTGTCGTCGCTTGTGGGTGAAGTGTCCACCAAATCCTCGATGCTGTGGTCGGGTGTGCCAATGGGGCGGGATCGAAATCTGCTGACCGCCGTTCATCGACCTGGTGTCGTGGCGTTGCTATGTGTCGCCGCGTTCGATCCTCAGGGGTTCGGGCCCTCTGGTGACATCGCGTCCGTGTGCGCCTGTGCGCTGAACATCGGCCCCCGGCACGAACAGCGCCCCCGGCAACGACACGTGTGTGGATCACTGGGGCTGATCGTCCAGGCCGGCTTTCCGTACCGGGTCTGACGATCCCGTCATCTATCCGCAATCTGGGTCCGCGCGCGGGCTATTGTCACCAGAGTGACAGAGGATGAGATCAATTGGCTGAACACCGCTAAGGCGGCTGACCGTCTCGGGGTGACCCCGCGGACGTTGTACCGGTTCATAGACGAGGGTCAGCTACCGGCATACCGGTTCGGTCGGGTGATCCGCTTGAAGGCGCATGAGGTGGACGAGTTCATAGAGCGTTGCCGCATCGCGCCGGGGACCCTCGACCTCACCACGCCGCAGCCGGCCACCGACATCCGGGATCAGAACGAGGTGGCCGAGGAGGCCCAGGCAACCTCCTAGGCCCTCACGGCATCCACAGCGGTAGAATCGTTGCCACATGAGCGATACCGCAACCCGGGTGCAGGTCCCCGGCAATCATCTGATGACCGACCTGCTCGGCACAGCCGATGGCCATCTGCGGGTGATCGAAGAGTCGTTCCCCTCCACCGACATCACGGTGCGCGGAACCGAGGTCGCAGCATCGGGCCAGGATGCCGTTACCGTCGGCAAGCTGTTCGCCGAACTCGTCGCGCTGCTCGAGTCGGGCCAGCGCCTCACCGACGGGGTGCTCGAGCGCACGATCGACATGGTGCGGGCAGACGAACGCCCGTCCGAAGTACTGACCACAGAGGTGCTGCGCGCTCCGGGCGGAGCCACGGTGCGGGCGAAGACCGCAGGACAGAAGCGCTACATAGAGGCGATCGCAGCCAACACGGTCACCTTCGGGATCGGCCCCGCCGGCACCGGCAAGTCGTGGCTGGCTGTGGCCATGGCGGTGCAGGCCCTTGCGCAAGACGAGGTCGACCGGATCGTGCTCACGCGCCCGGCGGTTGAGGCGGGCGAGCGCCTCGGCTATCTGCCGGGGGACCTGATGGCGAAGGTCGACCCCTACCTGCGACCGCTGTATGACGCTTTGCACGACATGGTTGGCTCCGAGGGTGCCCAGCGGCACCTCGAGAAGGGCTCGGTAGAGGTGGCACCCCTAGCGTTCATGCGGGGGCGGACCCTCAACTCGAGCTTCATCATCCTCGACGAAGCCCAGAACACCACCCCCGAACAGATGAAGATGTTCCTCACCCGCATCGGTTTCGGCTCCAAGGCGGTGATCACCGGCGATGCGACACAGGTCGACGTTCCCGGTGGACGATCCGGTCTCGTTCGCCTCGAGGGGATCCTCGGCGGGATCGACGGCGTCGGGTTCGTGCGGCTGGGAGCGCGCGACGTGGTGAGGCACCGGATCGTGCAGGACATCGTCGATGCCTACGCTCGCGCCGAGGAGCCCGGGCGCTCCTAGTGGAGTCCACCACGGTCGTTCGACGCGACCGTCCCACGGTTCACATCTCGGTGAGGGAGTCAGCACCCACCGGTGATGCCACGGTCCGCGCATTGGCAGACCTGCTCGCAGACGTGCTCGTGGGCGAACAGGTGGACCGTCGAGCGGAGGTCGGCCTGCACCTCGTCGACGAGGGGGAGATGACGTCGCTCAACCGACAGCACATGGGCATCGATTCGCCCACCGACGTGCTGAGCTTCCCGGTCGACGGTGCCGGTGTGCCATCCGATCCATCAGCTCCCGCGGCCCGAGGGAGCGCCTCCGGGAGCGGCACAGCACCCACCCTGGTCGGCGATGTCGTGCTGTGCGCCGCGGTCGCGCAGCGCAACGCGCCCGGGCACGCCGGTTCGTTCGATTCGGAGTTGCGGTTGCTCGTAGTTCACTCCGCCCTGCACCTGTGTGGATGGGACCACGACACCTCCGAGGGGCGCGGCGCGATGTGGGAGCGCGAGCGCTTTCACATGGAACGTCTCGGGGTGACCCCTCCACGTGACCCCTGGGACCCGTCATGACCGGAGCGGATGTCTGGCTGCTCATATTCACCTTGGTACTGGTGGTCGTGGCCGCCGTGCTGGCGGTGGCCGAGACCGCCATCACGCGCACCAGCAGGGCACGTGCCGCCGCGCTGGTCGACCAGGGCCGCCGCGGGGCCGAACGGGTCCAGCGCGTGGTCGACAACCTCGAGCGCGACCTCAACGCGGTCTACCTGGCGGTCAACCTGGTTCAGGTCGTTCAGTCAGCCCTGGTCGGCGTGCTCGCCGGGCGCCTCTTCGGTGCGCTCGGAGTAGCGATCGGCATCGTGTTGAACGTGGTGGTTCTCTTCACCGTTGCCGAGGCGGCACCCAAGACCTGGGCGCTGCAACATCCCGACCGTGCAGCTCTGATGACAGCACCACTCGTGGAGTGGATCGGTGTGGTCATGCGCTGGCCCGCACGCGGTCTCATCGGTGTCGCCAACGTCCTGCTGCCCGGCAAAGGGCTGCGGCGTGGGCCGTTCGTCACCGAAGAGGAGATCCTCGCCCTGGCGGAGGAGGCCGCGGAGGCCGCGGTCATCGACGAGTCCGAGCGCGACCTCATCGAGTCGATCATCGACTTCGGTGACACGGTGGCCCGCGAGGTGATGGTGCCCCGACCAGACATCGTGGCGGTGGACCGTGCGGCGAGTGTCAGCGAGACGATCGACCTCGCGATCGAACAGGGTTTCACCCGACTGCCGGTCTACGGCGAGGGTGCCGACGACGTCGTTGGAGTGGTCAACGTCAAGGACGCGGTGCGCACCGAACGCGAGGGTCGAGGGGCGGCCAAGGTCGGCGAGATCATGCACCTGGCGCACTTCGTGCCCGAGACCAAGGCTGCGGCCGACCTGTTGGCCGAGATGCAGTCGGGTTCGGTGCACATTGCGATAGTGATCGACGAGTACGGAGGTACCGCAGGGCTGGTCACTCTCGAAGACCTGCTCGAGGAGCTCGTCGGAGAGATCTACGACGAGTTCGACATAGACACCCACCCGATCCAACGACTCCCCGGTGGTCAGGTGCTCGTGGATGCCGGCCTCAACGTGGGCGACCTCAACGAAGAGCTCGACCTGGAGCTACCCGAGGAGGGTTGGGACACCGTCGGTGGCCTGGTTTTCTCGATGCTGGGGCGCGTACCGGTGCAGGGTGACGCGATCGACTCCGACGGGGTCCGCATGACCGTGCAGGGAGTGGAGGGTCGCCGGATCACCACCGTGCGGCTCAGCCTGCCGATCGCGGGTGCCGGTGCGCCCGTGCCGAAGCGGGTTGCACAGGACGACCAGGATGGCTGATCCACTCGCCGAGATGATGCAGGCAGCGGGGCTCTCGCCCGAGGGTGCCACGGCGGACCTCCCCGATGGCTTCCGTTCGGGATTCGTGGCGCTGGTCGGGCGACCCAACGTGGGCAAGTCGACCTTGTTGAACAACATGTTGGGCGAGAAGGTGTCGATCACCTCCTCACGTCCCCAGACCACCCGCCACGCGATACGCGGGATCATGGATCGCCCCGACGCCCAGTTGGTGTTCGTGGACACCCCCGGGATCCACAAGCCGCGTACGCCGATGGGTGAGAGGCTCAACGACGTTGCCCTCTCCGCGCTGCAAGGTGTGGATGTTGTATGCCTGGTCACCGACGCGGCATCGGGTTGGGGGGTGGGGGACCAGCGCCTCGCGGAGCAACTCGGGCCGTCCTCGGTGCTGGTGCTCAACAAGATCGACCGTGCCGGTCCGGCGCGCGTCGCCGAACAACTCACCCGGGCGGCAGAGGTCGGCTTTGCCGAGTACTTCCCGGTCTCAGCGCGCAGCGGTGACGGAGTGGGCGCATTGGTGGAGTACCTGCTCTCGCGGATGCCCGAGGGTCCGCGTTGGTACCCGGAGGGGACACGCAGCGATGTCGGGGAGCGATTCCAGGTGGCGGAGCTGGTCCGCGAGCAATTGCTCGCGGTGACCCGCGACGAGCTGCCGCACTCGATCGCCACCGAGGTGACCGAGTGGGAGTGGCCGAGGATCCGTGTGGAGATCACCGTGGAGCGTGACTCCCAGAAACCGATCGTGATCGGCAAGGGTGGCTCCGTGCTCAAGGAGGTCGGTACCAGGGTGCGGCGCCAGCTACCCGAGGGTGCGTTCGTGGAGCTGCACGTGTCGGTCGACCGGGACTGGCAGCGCAACCCACGCTCGCTCGACCGTCACGGCTACGGCACCTGAGCAGCGGTAGTTTTCCGGGGTGGAACTGCACGATCTGGATTCCGGGCGTATGCCTGCACACGTGGCCCTTGTGATGGACGGCAACGGTCGTTGGGCGCAACGGCGGGGCCTGCCCCGCACAGATGGTCACGCTGCCGGGGAGGAGGCCCTCCTCGACACGGTTCGCGGCGCCCTCGACGCTGGCATCCGCTGGATCACCGTGTATGCCTTTTCCACCGAGAACTGGAAGCGACCCGCAGACGAGGTGCGCTACCTGATGGGGTTCAACGAACGCCTCCTGTTGACCAGGCGCGACGAGCTCCACGAACGTGGAGTGAAGGTGCAGTTCATCGGCCGTCGGGACTGGCGTGTGCCGCGGCGGGTCCTCGGTCGCATCACCGAGACCGAGGAGATGACGCGTCGCAACAAGGTGATGACGCTGTCGCTCGCGTTCAACTACGGCGGTAGGGCCGAGCTCGTCGATGCGATCAACTCGATGATCGACTCGGGGGTCAAGGCCGGCAAGGTCACCGAGAAGACCGTGCGCAGGCACCTGTACGCCCCCGCGATGCCCGACCCGGAGCTGGTGGTGCGCACCTCGGGGGAGTACCGGATCTCCAACTACCTGTTGTGGCAGATCGCGTACTCCGAGCTCGTGTTCACCGACGTGCTGTGGCCCGACTTCCGGCGTGGAGATCTGTACGACGCGATAGGGGAGTACCAGCAGCGTGAACGTCGCTTCGGGGGGATCGAAGCAGCAGACCCGGAGGGCTGAAGGTGCCCCTGTACCGCGACAACGCCGTGGTGCTGCGCACCTACAAGCTGCGCGAGGCCGACCGGATAGTGGTGCTGATGGGCCGCACCAGGGGCAAGATCCGCGCGGTTGCCAGGGGTGTGCGCAAGACGCGCTCGAAGTTCGGCTCGCGCCTTGAGCCCGGTTCGGTGATAGCTGTGCAGCTCTATGAGGGTCGGGGCGACCTCGAAGGTGTCTCGCAGGTGGAGACCATCGAAGCGCATCCCCTCACCCGTCACGACCTGTCGCGCATGGGCCACGCGGCGGCGCTGCTCGAGGCGGTGGACCAGGTCGCCCAGGAAGGTGAACCCGACCTGCGCCTGCACGACATGCTCGTCGGCGGCCTCGGAGTCATCGAGCGCGACAACCCACCCGCGGTGGTGGCCGGCTTCTACCTGAAGCTGCTCGCAGCCGAGGGTGTCGCCCCGCACCTCGATGCGTGCGCATCGTGTGGTGAGTCGCCAGAGCGGTTGTTCTGGGCCTCGGAGCTATCAGCTCTTCAGTGCAGTTCCTGTGGTGGTGGTCGCCCGGTGAGCAGCGAGACCCTGACCCTGTCGAGGGCCGTGCTCGGTGGTGGGCTCAACGCTGTGCTCGACCTGCCGGCGGGGCCTGTTGTGCACGACCTGGAAGCGTTTGCGTCCACGTTGTTGGAGCACCACGTGGAACGTCGCCTACGCGCGATCAGGGTGCTCCACGACAGCTGAGTACTGGGCACCTGAACGCGACTGTGGGGGCCCGGAGGCCCCCACAGGATCGAAGGTTCTCGGTTTGCTTGGTGTGACTGGATCGCTCGGGCTAAGGGGCCACCGGCTGGCCGTCGATCACCTTGTAGGTCCAGCAGATCGCCACGAGAGCGACCGGTATGGACACGAGGAGCCCGACACCGCACAGGATCGCACCTGCGAAGTAGATCAGGTAGCTGACCAACAGGATGAGGAACACCTGGCCGAGGTTGTTGCGGACCATGTCGATCGAACCCCTGATCGCATCGCCGGGCCCTTCACCTTTGTCGAGCGCCCGAAGAGGGGCGAAGGAGGTGAAGAAGATCCAGATGATGCCAGGGATGATGCACAGGATGTAGCCCACCATCGCCCCGAGGGCCACCACGATCGCGGTGAGGATGTAGGGGCCGATGTTGGTGCTGTCGGTGAACATCGAGAACGCAGGAGTGCGCCCTTCGGTCACACCGAGACCAGCTCGGTACATACCGATCTGGACGATCACCGACACTGCGATCTGGAGGAACATCCCGACCGCGAATCCGATCGTCGCGAGCACGAGCGATGCGTCGTCGCCGCTGATCGCCGGTACCAGCGCGAATTGGGCTATGACCGACACCACGACGATCGCGACGAACACGCCGATGACCAGCATGAGGAACGGCCCGACGTTCTCGGTGAACTTGTTCCAGCCGTAGGAGATGGCGGTGCCGACGTCGAGTTGCTGGCCACCTCCGGCGCCGTAGGGCTGGGCGGGCGGTTGGCTGAAGCCACCGCCGCCACCACCGGGGGGTGGCGGCATTCCACCACCGGGAGGCCCGGGGGGAGGTCCGGGAGGCGGAGCGCCACCGGGGGGAGGTGGGGCACCCCCTGGGGGCGGTGGGAGGTTGGGGTCACTCATGGATCCTCCATGTGCGGTGGACTCGACGCCGAGGGTTCGGTTCAGCGCTGAGGGTTCGGATGACCCCAACGACGCTATAGGTGCCAAAGTTCGAATCGGTGGATTTCCCGTTCTGGCACCTGGCGGCGGGCCGGTAATCTCTGCGCCCATGCCAGAGCAATCGCGGGATCCAGAGTTGTTCGACAAGATCGTCAACCTCACCACGCGGCGCGGGTTCGTCTACCCGTCGGCTGAGATCTACGGCGGGTTCCGCTCCACCTACGACTACGGCCCCCTCGGCGTGCTGCTGTTGCGCAACGTCAAGGACGCGTGGTGGCGCTCCATGGTCCAAGAGCGTGGCGATGTCGTAGGCCTCGACGCTTCGATCCTGTCCCCACCAGCGGTCTGGGAGGCCTCGGGGCACCTCGCGAACTTCACCGATCCGCTGGTGGACTGCACCAACTGCAACAACCGGTTCCGTCTCGACAAGCTGGACGATCCCGACCAGTGCCCGTCGTGTGGCAAGCGGGGCACCTTCACCGAGCCACGACAATTCAACCTGATGTTCGAGACCCAGGCCGGGCCCGTCAAGGATGCTTCGGCCAGTGCCTTCCTGCGCCCCGAGACCGCCCAGGGGATGTTCATCAACTTCAAGAACGTCATCGACACCACACGTGTGCGACCACCGTTCGGGATCGCCCAGATCGGCAAGTCGTTCCGCAACGAGATCACCCCCGGCCAGTTCGTGTTCCGCACCCGCGAGTTCGAACAGATGGAGATGGAGTACTTCTGCCATCCCGACGACGCGCAGAAGTACTACGAGTACTGGTGCGAACACCGCTACCGGTGGTACCTCGACCATGGGATGCCCGAGGATCGCCTCCGCCTGCGCGCGCATGATTCCGACGAGCTGTCGCACTACTCGTCGGGAACCTCCGATGTGGAGTACCTGTTCCCGTGGGGATGGGACGAGCTGGAGGGCATCGCCAACCGTGGCGACTACGACCTCCGCCAGCACTCCGAGCACTCCGGGGAACGTCTCGAGTGGTACGACCAGGCTGCCAACGAACGCTGGATCCCCCATGTGATCGAACCGGCCGCTGGAGCGACGCGCACCGCGATGGCGTTTCTGATGGCCGCCTATGACGAGGAGGAGGTGCGCGGGGAGAAGCGGGTGGTGCTGCGATTCCATCCCAGGATCGCCCCCTACAAGGTGGCGGTGCTGCCGTTGTCGAAAAAGCCCGAGCTCGCAGGACCAGCGTCGGAGTTCGCGGGCGAGCTGCGTCGCAACTTCATGTGCGACTACGACGAGACCCAGTCGATCGGGCGTCGCTACCGGCGCCAGGACGAGCTCGGCACGCCGTACTGCGTCACCTATGACTTCGAGTCGCTCGAGGACGCAGCGGTGACCGTGCGTGAACGTGACTCGATGCAACAGGACCGGATTGCGCTCACCGAGGTGGTGGACTACCTCACAGAGCGGCTCCACTAGCGCGATGGACGGCGGCTGAATGGGCATCGTCGACGAGGACATCGCCCGGGTGCGGGCATCGACCGACATGGTGGCGTTGGTGTCGGGCTACACCCAGTTGCGCAAGGTCGGCCAACGCTGGCAGGGTCTGTGCCCGTTCCACGCAGAGAAGTCGCCGTCGTTCTCGGTGAACGCGGTCGAGGGCCTCTACCACTGCTTCGGTTGCAAGGCTTCGGGCGACGCGATCACCTTCATCCGCGAGATCGAACACCTCGACTTCGTCGACGCGGTGGAGAACCTGGCGTCGCGGGCGAACATCACCCTGCGCTACACCGAGGCCGGCGGTGGGGAGGAACGCAAGCGTCGTGCGCACCTGCACGAGGTGATCGACTCAGCGCTCGGCTGGTACCACGAGCGGCTGATGGCCTCGCCGGATGCCGCGGCCGCACGTTCCTACTTGCGTTCCCGGGGCTTCGACGGCGAGGAGGTTGCCCACTACAGGATCGGCTGGGCGCCGCAGGGCTGGGACGAGATGACCAGGGCACTGCGGCTGTCACAGAAGGACCTGGAGGCCACCGGACTGGGCATGTTGAACCGGCGCAACCGGCTCCAGGACTTCTTCCGGGCGCGCGTGCTGTTCCCGATCTTCGACGAGGCGGGCCGCCCGATCGGTTTCGGTGGGCGCAGGCTGCCCGACGCCGAGGGCCCGAAATACCAGAACTCGCGCGACAACGAGCTGTACCACAAGTCCCGTGCCCTCTACGGGCTCAACTGGGCGAAGGCCGATGTGGTCAACTCCAACGAGGTGATCGTCTGCGAGGGCTACACCGATGTGATCGGATTCGCCCGGGCGGGCATCGAACGCGCCGTGGCCACGTGTGGCACGGCGCTCACCGAGGACCATGTGCGGATGCTCGCCAAGTTCACCCGCCGGATCCTGCTCGCATACGACGCGGATGAGGCGGGCCAGTCCGCTGCCGAGCGCGTCTATGCGTGGGAGAAGACCCACGACGTGTCCTTCTCGGTGGTCGACCTGCCCGGAGGTGCCGATCCCGACGAGCTGGCCCGGGAGGATCCCCGAGCGCTCGCGGCAGCGGTTCAGGATGCTCGCCCGTTCGTGAGGTTCCGGATCCAAAGGGCGCTCGAAGCGGGCGACCTCGACACGGTCGAAGGTCGTGCACGGGCGGCTGACGCCGCGCTCGGGGTGCTGGCGCCGCATCCCGATGAGCTAGTAGTCGACCAGTACCTGATGGATCTCGCCGACACCACACGGCTCGACCCGGTGCGCCTGCGCGAACGCCTGGTGGAGGTACGTAGCCGGCCGGTTCCCACCGAGGAGCGCCCCACCCGAGACCGCGACCGTGAGGACCGTGAACATGTGGATCCCCGTGGATCATCGATGGGGCTGGAGCCGATTCCAATGGGGGCTGAACGCGAAGGGATCCGCTTGGCAGTCCAGCACCGCGACGCGGCGGCGCTGGGTCTGGTGCCCGAGTTCTTCACCCATCCCACAGCAGCGCGCGCGTTCGAGCTGCTGAGCGGGTCGGCCTCGTTGGCCGAGGCCGTCGAGAACGCACCACCCGAGGTTGCAGAGGAGCTGACCCGCCTGTCGGTGGAGGACATCGAAGCCGAGTCCACCGACGTGCTGAGCCGACTCGCGACCGAACTTGCGAGGGTGGACCTGCGCGAACTCGAGATGGAGGCCCGCAGCTCCGAGGAGCCTCTGGCGTACTCCGAGGCGATCGCGTATCTGAAGGTCACCCTCGAGGAGCTCCGCAGGCCAAACGTCGAGTCGGAAACCGTTTCCGAGTTGCTAGATTGGTTGAAGCTCAGGAGGTCCGAGTGAGGCCCCGAAGCGCACCGAAGGGGTGGCCCGAGTGTCGATCTGGGAACAGGTTGCCGATCGCGAGGTGATCGAGCTCCAGAAGCGAGCCGATGGCAATTCCGGGTCCATATCCCTCGACGATGCCCTGAGCGCGCTCCAACGTGAGATGACCACCGAGGTGGTCGACGAGACACGGGAGTTCTGGGCACGCCGGGGGGTGACCGTGCTGATCGAGGTCGAACAGGACGTCGACACCGACACCGATACCGATACCGGTGCTGGTGCTGATTCCGGTCCCGGCGTCGGTACCGGCACGGTCGCTGCGGCGGGTGCAACCCTCCCCGATGGTGGCGTGTCCTCGGAGTCGGCGACGCCGACACCTGACCCCAACGAGTCGCGGCGCAGGGGTGACCGCTTGGCGAGGTTGCGCCAGAGCCCGGCGGCAGCAGCGAGTGCGGGTACCTCCGATCCGGTCAAGATGTACCTGCGCGAGATCGGTCGGGTTTCGCTGCTGAACGCCGAACAGGAGGTCTCCCTCGCGCAGCGGATCGAGGCCGGCGTGCATGCCGAGGAGCGGATCGCAGACCTGAACGCCTCAGGTGAGATCGACCGGCTCGATCCTGCGGCCAAGGCCGCGCTGCGACGACAGGTGCGAAACGGTGAGACCGCAAAGAGCGAGCTCACCCAGGCCAACCTGCGCTTGGTGGTGTCGATCGCGAAGCGCTACCTGGGTCGCGGCCTGCCGATGCTGGATCTCGTTCAGGAGGGCAACCTGGGGCTGATGCGTGCTGTCGAGAAGTTCGACTACACGAAGGGCTTCAAGTTCTCCACGTACGCGACCTGGTGGATCCGCCAGGCGATCACGCGGGCGATAGCGGACCAGTCGCGCACGATCCGCATCCCTGTGCACATGGTGGAGTCGATGAACAAGGTGCACCGTCTCCAACGTCAGCTGGCCCAGGAGCTGGAGCGTGAGCCCACGGTCGAGGAGCTTGCTGAGAAGGCGGATCTCACCGCGTCGAAGATCCGCGAGATCCTGCGCATAGGCCAGGACCCGCTTTCACTCGACTCTCCTGTGGGCGACGAGGACGACAGCTTCCTGGGGGACTTCATCGAGGACCAGCAGGTCGCGATGCCGGCCGACGTGGCGACGGCAAGGTCACTGTCCGAGCAGATCACCGAGGCGCTCGACGAGCTCTCTGACCGTGAGAAGGATGTGGTGCGGATGCGCTTCGGTCTCGACGGGGGCCAGCCGCACACCCTCGAGGAGGTCGGCCAGCGCTTCGGGGTCACCCGCGAACGGATCCGTCAGATCGAATCGAAGACCCTCGCGAAGCTGCGCCATCCGCATCGCCGACAGAAGTTGCAGGACTACCTCAGCGCTGACTGACGCTGGTAGGTTTCTCTCTCCCTTCCGGGGTAGCTCAGCTGGCAGAGCGTCGGACTGTTAATCCGCAGGTCGTGGGTTCGAGCCCCACCCCCGGAGCCAAGGATCCTCAGGGCATGGATCCGCGGGGTGGTAGCTCAGTGGTCAGAGCAGGCGACTCATAATCGCTCGGTCGTGGGTTCGATCCCCACCCGCCCCACCCTTCGGGGAATCGCAGGACGTTCTCCGTGTTGCTGCGCTCGGTGGCATCCCCCGGGCGGAATCCGCCTTGTGGGATGCTCGACCGGTGGAATCGACGGGGCTTTTGGTGCGGCCCGAGCCGCGAGGTTCCCCGACAGCCATCGTGGATTCACCGCCCGAAGCCCGGGCTTGGGGCCGGTGGGTAATCTGGGTCTTGGCGATCGTCGCTGCGAGCCCTGCGGTCGTCGCAACGATCACCGTCGCCGGTTCCCGGTGGTACCCGACTGCCGACTACGCGTTCGAAGCCTTGAGGGTGAGCCATGTCGGTGGCGGCGACACTCCTCTGGTTGGCGTGTGGTCACGTTGGGGGTACTCCCACCCCGGCCCCTGGATGCTGTGGGTGCTGGCTCCGTTCCAGAGGATGCTCGGCGACAGCGGGATGCTCGTCGGTGCTGGCGTCGTCAACTCTGTGGCTTGCGCGTCCGCTGTCCTCATGGCATCGAGGGTGTCATGGTCCTCCGGAACGTTGGACGTTGTTTCCGGTGATGGAGCAGCCGTTGGGGGAGCGGCCGTTGGGGGAGCGCCCGTTGGGGGAGCGCCCGTTGGGGGAGCGGCCGTTGGGGGAGAAGGAAGGGCGCGTCGTCTCGCGCTCTGGCGGAGCGCTGTCGTCGCTTTGGCGACGGTCGCCATCTGCGCAGCCTTGGGGTCGTCTCGTCTCGTGGATCCGTGGAATCCCCTTCTGGCCGTTCTGCCCTTCTGGGTCTTCCTGGTGGCCTCGTGGAAGGCCACGACCGGCGACAGGTGGGCGATACCTGTGATGTTGGTGGCGGGATCGTTCGCCGCACAGACACACATCAGCTACCTGCCGATCGTGTGTGGCATGGTGCTGGTCACCACGGTTGCGATGTGCTTGCGTGCCCGAACAGGATCCGGCGACTCGTTCCCGCGGTCGGGTGCCCCTGTCGACCGTAGGCCGAGATGGGTGCTGGTGGGCTCGCTCAGCGCCACACTGATGTTGATTCTCTGGCTGCCGCCCCTCGTGGAGCAGTTCACCGTCGCCCGGGGGAACCTCGGCAGGATCGTCGACTTCACGACCTCCCCGGTGGAGTACCAGTGGGGACTCGACGGAGCTCTGCGGGTCGCTGGACACATGTTGGGCCCGTCGGTGCCATGGATCTCCGGCGGCCTTGGTGACGAGTCCGGCCTTGCCCTGCTCGGCGCGCCTTGGTTAGCTCCGCTCGTGTTGGCCGTGCTTGCGATGTTGGCGGCGGTCCTGGGCGGCCGCATGCGGCGTGCGGGATCATCGCTGGAGACTCCGGTACTGGGACCCACAGCGCTCACCTCCGCGGTCGTCGCTGTGTCAGCGGTCGTTCTGACGGTGTTCACCGCCTCACGGATGGCCGGTGTGCCCGGGGACTACCTGGTGTGGCCCTGGGTGCCTGTCGTTGCGCTCGTGGCGGTGTCTTTCGGCATGGTTCTGCTCGCTCTCGTCGACCGACCCGTGCAACGGGTGTCGACGAACATGCTCGGTGTGAGCTCCATGGCGCTGGTGAGCGTCGCATCGCTCGCGACGCTCCTCGCCGGCCGGCCTGTCTCTGTGCCCGAGCCGCAAGCATCCGAGGTGCTGTCCGAGCTCCTACCAGAGTTGAGGGAGAACCTCGACAGCGGAACCGGCTACCTGTTGGCCGAGGAGGGCCCCTCCGGCATGGCCCTTGGGCCGGGAATCGTCTCGGGGCTTCGCGACTCGGGGATCGAGGTGGGGGTTCGCGATGAGGGACTCAGCGAAATCCAGTACGGTGCAGACCGGATCACGACCCGTGCGGATTCCGACGCCACCCTCGTCGTCGTGGACGAGGGTGTGCTGGGCCAAATCTGGACACCACCTGGAGGTACCGACCCGGTGGCCGCTGTCGACCCGCTCAGTCCGAGCGAGCGACAGGAACTCTCGGATGCGCTCCAACGAATCAGTGAAGTGCTTCGGGGCGACGGCCAGGTTCTCTCGAACCCGGACGCGGCGACCGAACACGAGGTTCTCACCGCTATCGACGCCGGGCTACCGGATGATGTGGGGATTCGCTACACCGAGTTGCAAAAGCGCAACTGGGCAGTGCGGGTGTACGTGGTGCCCATCGCGGGTGACCGGTCGCCGACCGGTGGTTGACAGATCTGCTCAGCCGCCGGGGGTTGCGGACCAGTCGCCGTCGGCCTGGACCCACATGAATACGGGGCCCCGCACCTCGACGGTGGAGTCCGACGCGCCGGTCTTGTCGATGAGCGTCTGGATGTCGCGGGTACGGATCTCGAAGGTGTTGACCACGAACTGCCCGCTACCGGAATGGGTGAAGCGAACCGGCCCGACGTCTCCGCCGTAGAGGACGACGTTGTCACCGGTACCGGTGAAGGCTCCGGGGATGCCCTCGAGGTCTTCTACAGGGGTCATCCTGATCGTCCACTCACCCGTGGCCTTGATGTCGAGGCTCCGAGAGTCCTGCTCGTCGCGGAAGTCCACCGCCACCGAACCCTGATACGGGCCCTCGGATTCCACGAACGTGGCGACCTCTCCGTCGTTGGCATCCTTGCCGGTGACGCTGAACGGACCGTCGCCTGTGTAGTTGATCGTTGCCACCCGCGGTCCGGGTGGGTCGATCGCAACCACCGAATCCCCCGTACCGTTGAACTCGAGGACGGGCAGCGTCTCGCCCGGTGCGATGGTCGGCTTCACCGGCAGTGCAGCGGTGGTCGAGGTGGAAGCGTCGGTGCCCTCACCGGGCTCTGAAGTCACCGGGGTGGTCGTCTCGACCGACACGGCGGCGTCGGTATCCTCACCGGAGTCGCGCAACATGAAGTACCAACCGGCGCCGAGCACAGCCAGAACCGCCACCACTATCCCGGCCCACCTGATCAACGGGGACATGCCGTCGCCACCTGCGTCGATCGCGCCGGTGGTGGCAGCCTGCTTCTGCTTCTTCTTGGAGGGAGCCTTGACCGAGTTGGTCTTCACCACCTTGGGTTCCACCCGCGACGGTGCCTCGGACGGGAGGCCGAACTCGCCGGGCCTGTGCGAGCCCGTCCCCGGCTCCGCAGGCGGTGGGTCTTCCGCGTAGGGCAGGTCGGTCACGGGCCCCGCCCCCGTTGAAACGTATGTCGGCGCGCCGTCAGGCTGCGCGCCGAAGGGCTGGCTTTCGTAGGGCTGGGCTTCGTAGGGCTGTTGCTCATAGCCCTGTTGCTCATAGCCCTGTTGATCGAACTGCGGTGCGTCGAAGATTGGTTGGTCGGGTGGAGCCTGGTCGAGTGGCGGTTGGTCGGGCGGTGGTGTGCCGAAAGGCTGGGGGTCTGTAGGTGGGTAGTCCAGCCGATTCTGCGCACCTGTGGGTGACCAGGGGGGTGGCACGGCCGACTGGGGTTCGGAAGATCCCGGAGTGCCGAACGGCGGGGGAGTGTCTGCCGGCGCCGACTGGTCTCCGAACAGCGGCTCGTCAGGTGTGGGCTGGTCGTACGCCTGCCCGTCGGTCGGGTCGTAGTCGGGTGGATGCCACTTGCCGTCGGAGGTCTGCCACCATCCGTCTCCCTGTGGTGTGTCGCTCATGGCTTCTCCCTAGCTCCTGGCTGGCTGAACTGGACAACGAGAACACCCCGGGTCCCGAAGGATCCCGGGGTGTTCTATTCAACACGATGGTCGGGGCGCAGTGCCCCGTTGTGTGCTCAGGCTGCGTTGGCCTGGAAGCTGTAGGTGTGCACGCCGTCGCCGTACTGGTCGAAGGCCTGGTCGTTGAAGGTCTTCGTGCCCGAGGTGGTGAACACGTTGATGTGCTGGATGTCCGGCGGCAGGTCGAGCACCGGGATTGCGAAGGTCGGCATCGTGGCGGAGCCGATCGCTGTGTCGATGAGCCCGGCGAGGCTGCCCTTGGCGCCGATACCGACGTTCATCGCACCACCACCGACGTCGTCGCCGAGGCCGAGCAGCGGGATGTTGG
>JBKEAI010000219.1:0-3750 GCA_047972145.1 Microthrixaceae bacterium | reverse complement strand
ACAGACCTTCGGGGGACAGACCTTCGGGGTATCTGTGCGGCTCGGGTAGGTTCGCCGGGTGACGCTTCCGCAGTGGTGGTACGACGAGCTACGCAGCCTCGCCGTGCAGTCGCGCCAGGTGGTGTTGCTCTCGGCGCTCACCGGCGCGGTCACCGGCATGGCGGTCGCCGCCTACGAGTACGTCGTGGTCGAGGTGCTGGTGGAGACCGTCATCAACGCGCCGGTGTGGATGCAGGGCCTGATCCCCGTGGTCGGCCTCGCCCTGGCCGCGGTGATCCTGTGGTACGTGGGGCCCAACGCCACCCCGGCCACCTCCGATGAGTACATACGGGCGTTCCACGATCCCGGACACAAGCTGACCCTGCGCGGCGGCATCGCACGCGTGATGGCATCGATCTCGACCCTCGGCAGCGGAGGAGCGCTGGGTCTCGAGGGTCCGTCCATCTTCATGGGCGCCACCATCGGCGAGGCTATCCACAAGCGACTTCCACCGAGGTTCCGTGGGAACAAGCGGACGCTTCTGGTCGCCGGTGCAGCGGCGGGCATCGCAGCGATCTTCAAGGCCCCCGCCACCGGCGCTGTGTTCGCCCTCGAGTCACCGTTCCGCGACGACCTCGGCCGGCGGTCGCTGCTGCCCGCCCTGGTGGCCGCTGTGTCGGGCTACCTGGTGTTCGTGACGATCAACGACACCACGCCGCTGCTCGAGATCGAAGGGGTGCGCGGCTTCGAGGGTAAGAACCTCGTGGCCGCGGTGGGGTTGGGTGTGTTGTCGGGGGTCTGCGCGCGCGGGTTCTCGGGGGGCATCCGCTTCGCCAAGAAGTTCGCCGCGGAGACCAATCCTGTCATCCGGGTGGTTGTCGCCGGTGTGTTGATCATCGGTGCGTTCGCCGTCGTGCGGCCGCTCACCGGGGAGAGCCTCACCCTCGAGAGCGGCCTCGGAGTGGTGCGCTGGGCTCTCGATCCTACCTTGGCGGTCTGGTTGCTGATAGCGGTGTTCGGTCTGCGGATCATCGCCACGACCGCGTCGATCGGCGGTGGCGGGGTGGGTGGGCTCTTCATCCCCCTGGTGGTCGCCGGTGCGCTGCTCGGGCGCGCGGTGGGTGGGTTCGTCGATTCCACCGATCAGTCGCTGTACGTGGTGGTGGGGATCGCGGCGTTCCTCTCGGCGGGCTATCGGGTGCCACTCGCGGCGATCATGTTCGTGGCGGAGACAACCGGCCGGCCGTCGTTCGTGGTGCCGGGTGTGATCGCGGCGGTCTGTGCAGAGCTCGCTGCCGGAAAGAGCTCGATCACCGCGTACCAGCGGGCTCCGGACTACCTGGGCACCAACCCGTCGGACAGCTGAACAGCGCCGTTCAGGCATCACTCGTCAGAGGGTGCTTTCCGCCCCCTCTGATCCCTGGCAGTTCTGATTCGTGGACGGATCTGGTTCGTGGACTCCAGGCTGATTCGTAGACTCCAGGCCCATGGCAGTCTCGGGGATATTCGACGAATCGGCGTGGCGTGAGGTTGAGGGCTTCGAGCTGGTCGACATCACCTACCACCGTGCGGTCGACTGCGGGGTGGTGCGGATCGCGTTCGACCGTCCGGAGGTCCGCAACGCGTTCAGGCCCTCGACGGTCGACGAGCTCTACCGGGTACTCGACCACGCCCGCCAGAGTCCCGATGTGGGGTGCGTGCTGCTCACCGGCAACGGGCCGTCTCCGCGCGACGGCGGCTGGGCGTTCTGCTCCGGGGGCGACCAACGCATCCGGGGTCGCGACGGCTACCGGTACACCGGTGACGACGGCTCCGGTGCCCCAGGGGTCGACGCGGCGTCGATCGACCCGGCCCGCACAGGCAGGCTCCACATCCTCGAGGTCCAGCGCCTGATCCGCACGATGCCAAAGGTGGTGATCGCCGTGGTGCCGGGTTGGGCGGCGGGGGGTGGCCACAGCCTCCACGTGGTGGCCGACATGACGCTCGCGAGCGCACAGCATGCGCGGTTCAAACAGACCGACGCGGACGTCGCGAGCTTCGACGGCGGATTCGGCTCGGCCTACCTGGCGCGCCAGGTGGGTCAGAAGTTCGCGCGGGAGATCTTCTTCTGTGGCTCGGAGTACTCGGCGCAGGACGCGCACCGGATGGGCATGGTCAACGCGGTGGTCGACCACGACGACCTCGAAGCGGTCGCGCTCGACTGGGGACGCAAGGTGATGGCCAAGAGCCCGATGGCCCAACGGATGTTGAAGTTCGCGTTCAACCTCGTGGACGACGGCCTGGTGGGCCAGCAGGTGTTCGCGGGCGAGGCGACGCGCCTCGCATACATGACCGACGAGGCCGCCGAGGGACGGGATTCGTTCCTGGAGAGGCGCGACGCGGACTGGAGCCCGTTCCCCTGGTACTACTGATCCACGCCAGGGCTAATCCGGGCCTAACCCGCAGCGATCTCCATGCGCCGGGCCTTGCGAACCCTGCGCAGCACGGGGAATCCCCACAGCAGGGCCGAGATCGCCCACCGACGGCACGGGCGCTCGAGGCCGGCCTTGCGCGCGGAGCGCCATGCGATCAGCGAATCGACCATGTGCAGGCCGACCACCCCGACGGTGGCCGCCCGGACCACGTCGCGGTCGACCACCCCGCCGCTCATCTCATCGACCGCCTCCCAGGCGTTGTCGTCGACGCTGATCGCGACCATCGAGCCCACCCCGCCCAACACGAACAGTCGCCACAGGAGGCTGGGTCGGGCTTTCACTTGATTCGCCATGGGTTCTGACTCCCTCTTTCGGCTCTTTCGGGTTGGTCCGATGGGTCGGTCCGAGTGGGTGGATGTACGCGTCACGTTAGCGCTGGGTCGGCTCGCGTACCGGCTCGCCTCTGTATCAGGATCCTTGACTCGGCACGGGACTCTGGGTGATGGTTGTGGGGCTGCTTCTGGGCGAGGCAGCCCCGCGATCGCTTTCCCGGCGATGCAGGACAATCGGCTTGAGGGAGATTCAGATGCCTAGGTACCTACGGGCTGTGCCCGTTCTCGCGGTCGCTATCGTGACCTTCGCGGCGGCGTGTACGCCACCGCCGGGCCCCGGTGGGACGACCACGACGACCAGCACGACGACCACCACGGCTCCGCCGCAGGACAACGACGGTGACGGTTACGTCGAGGGAATCGACTGCGACGACAACGACAACACGATCTATCCGGGTGCACCGGATCCGCTGGATGAGTCCAACATCGACTCGAACTGCGACGGCGTCGACGGTGTCGCCACCGACATCATCTTCGTCAAGGACAACGGCGGCATCGACAGCTCCACCTGTGGTGACATCACAGAGCCGTGCGAGTCGATCGGCCAGGGCGAAGCCCGAGCGGTGGGCGAGGGCCGCAGCATCGTGGCGGTGGCCGGTGGTAGCTACTCGAAGTTCTCGGTGACCGAGGGCCTCGAGGTTCGCGGCGGCTTCGGCCAGAACTTCAAGCGTGGACTCGACGCCACCGGTAGCACGACCGCAACCGTTGCGGCGAGCTTCGAGGCCTCGGTCGGTGGACCGGTGGCGATCCTCGCGGATGGCATCGCCGCGCCGACGACCGTGGCGGACCTCGCTGTGGCCGGCGGCGCAGCAGCGGCCGGTCAGAACAGCTACGGCGTGGTCGTTCGCAACTCGAGTGCTGACCTCACGCTCGACTCGCTCGCGATCGCCGGCGGCACCGGCGGTCTTGGAGCCAACGGAGCGGCCGGCAACGGCGGCTGGGGCGGCGCGGCCGCCGGTGGAGCG
>JBKEAI010000200.1:0-1720 GCA_047972145.1 Microthrixaceae bacterium | reverse complement strand
CGTTCGAAGAGCAGTGACTGGTTGGTGCGCCCGATACGCCCGTCGGTGTCCCACAACGCAGAGTCGCTCAAACCGATACCGGTACCCGAGACGTGGGTCACCGAGTCCATGCCGACCCACTCACCCACCGGTTCGCGCCACAGGTGGATCGTGAGGTCTGGATTGATGAACATCGTCGATCCGTCGAATGGCACGATCGAGCTGATCCCGTTGCCGAAATCCGCCGCTGCCGCCACGCGTTGCCATGGAGTGGGCCGCTCCCCCGGCACCACGTCGACGGCCAGGTTGATCCAGTCGAACGCGTCACCGACCTCGCCGAACATGCCCCTCGAATAGCGGTGGCGCACAGCACTGTTGTGGAACGCTGTGTAGGTACCCGCCACCGCACGGCTAGTGATCTGCGAATCCTCCGCCGGCAGCTCGGGCGGCGGATCATCGGGCGGGTCGACCACCGCGAGGTCGACCACCCGCATCCGCAGGGCCCGTGCCCTCGTCACGACAGTGCCGTCCTCCGCGCGCCGCAGGGTCGCTTCGAGCAGTCCGATCTTCTTGCCGTCGCGCAGGATCTCGGCATCGAGTGTCATCGGCTCCAGGCGCACAGGACGCAGCAACTCGACGGTCACCCTGGCTAGGCGCATCGGCACCGGGGCCGCCAGCAACTCGAGTTCGCGCACCAACAGGGGTGCGACCGCTCCGCCGTGGAGCGCACCTGGTTCCCACGGCCCGCGACCTAGATCGGTGGGGAGCCAGTAGTCACCTTCTCGGACATACAGGGAGGTCGGTTCGCTCACCACCCCATTGTGCAGCGGAACCCGAGGGATGCTTGACACCGACCGCTTTCGTCGCGTTGCGATCGGGTGTGGGGGTTGTGGGATCGTTGTGACATGCCGGTCGAGCAGCGATCACGGATCTCCCAGACCACAGGCGCACTGATCGCTGTCGTGGCCGTGGTTGTGGTGGTGAGCCTGTCATGGCTACTGATCAGTGTCGCCAGCGGAGGCGATGGACCGGTGCGGATCCAACTCGGCGACGATCGCTTCGACGCCGGACAGGTCGCCCGGATCTCCACCCAGATAGCGGACGAGGGTCCGGTGCTCTACAGCGACGTGTCAGGTCGGGGGCAACGCCAACCGATCTGGGTCAACCACTCCGGCGATGACCCCGACCAGCAGTGGTATGTGTTCTCTGCGATCGCACCCGGTGCCGAACCGGGCTGCTTCCTCACTTGGAACCCTGAGGACAACCTCTTCGACGAGCGCAGACCCGACCCCGATGATCCGCGGGCACAGGGTGAGCTGTGCCGCGACGTCACCTACAGCGCCACCGGAGAACCCGGCGAGGGGGCCCAGGCCGTCGCGCTGTTCACCTGGAGCGTTGACGACGACGACAACCTCATCATCGACCTCCGCGGCGACAACGACGACAACGTCGACAGCGAAGGCAACTGACCCACCGTCACAACTGACCCACCGTTCTGTGGTGCGTCGCTAGCTCCACAAGCTCATCTCGCACCACAGAACGCCAGTGGGTGGGGAGGTTCGGGGCGGAGGTGGGCTCAGGCGGGTTCGAACAGCTCGACGAGCTTCGCCCGCTGCACCTTGCGGGTACCGGTGCGTGGCAGGTCGTCGACGAACACGATCCGCCGGGGCGCCTTGTAGCGGGCCATGCGGCTCTCCGCCCACGACTTGAGCTCGCCTTCCGTGACGCTCGCTCCCGGCTT
>JBKEAI010000188.1:0-7849 GCA_047972145.1 Microthrixaceae bacterium | reverse complement strand
GCCGGAACGGGCCGAGGATCTGTGTACTGCGATCGTGGCCAACACCCCCGCGAACGTGAGGGTGGAGCTCCTGTTGGTGGACGACCACCTGAATCCGTGCCGCCGCGAGCTGGTCGAGGTGGTCGACGGTCACGGGGATTCGGTTCGCCTCGTACCGAGCCCACGAGCCGGCGAAGGAGATGCCCAAGGAGCCAGCCGAGGAGAAGCTCTGTGCGAACGGCTGGACGCGGTGAGCATCTCGTCGTGCAGCGAGTTCGTGGTGGTTCCCTTCGGTGAGCGACCTCCGCTGAGTGGTCTCGCGGAGGCGACGCGCCTCCTGTTCGCCGACGGAGCCGATTCGGTCACGATCGTCTCGGTGCCGTCTTCGCCCGTGTGTGCCGAGGATTCGTTGGGTGTGCACCTCGGTCTGTGTGGCGATGTCTCGTGTGATCGTGTTGTGATCATCCGGCGTTGGGTCGCTCGCTGGTTGTTCTCCGAGATCGACCGATCTGCGGACCGGAGTGTAGAGATCACGGACCGGGCGAGGTTGCTGGGCCTGCGGAGCCTCGTGGTCGATCCGAGCGGTGCTCAGGTGGTGTGAGAACCCGAGCAGATCGAAATGGAACGCGTTCTAGGTCTGCGGCCTACCATCGCACGGTGGACTTCGAAGACACCCCCGAGCTGGCGGCGTTCCGCGCCGAGGTGCTGGAGTTCCTGTCCACCCATGCCGAGCCCAAGCGAGGCGACGACCGCGACTGGTCCCGAAACGCGTCCGCTACCGATCCGGACCTGGCCGCTCAGTACCGCGAACGTTGCGCCCGCTGGCAGCTCCTGCTCTACCGGGAGGGCTGGGCCGGGCTCACCTGGCCCGAGGCGTTCGGGGGCCGTGGGCTGACCCCGGCGCACCAGATGGTGTTCAACCAGGAACTGGCCCACTTCGACGCAGCGTCGGGTTTCATCACCGCGGCGCAGGCTCTGGTGGGCCCGACGCTGATGGCGCATGGCACCGAGGCTCAGCAGGAGCGCTACCTGCCGAGCCTGCTCTCCGGCGAGGAGATGTGGTGCCAGCTCTTCAGTGAACCCGGCGCCGGATCCGACCTCGCGTCCCTGGCCACACGCGCAGTGCTCGATGGTGAGGAGTGGGTCGTCAACGGCCAGAAGGTGTGGACCTCCAACGCCCAGCACTCCGACTTCGGGATCCTGATCGCGCGCACCGATCCCGAGGTGCCCAAGCACAAGGGCATCACGTTCTTCGTCGTCGACATGGGCGCACCGGGCATCGAGGTCCGCCCGTTGGTGCAGGCCCAGGGTGTCGCCCACTTCAACGAGGTGTTCTTCGACGACCTGCGGCTTGCCTCCGATGCTGTGGTCGGTGTGGTCAACGACGGCTGGCGGGTCGCTCGCACCACGATGCGTTCGGAGAGCCAGATGATCTCCGGGGCGAGCCAGTCGACCGGCTGGACCTCGGTGCTCGCCACAGCGCGGCGCACCGGTACCACCGCGGATCCGATCTGCCGCCAGGAGTTGGCCAGGGTGTATGCCAACGAGCAGATCCTCCGCTGGATGGGCTGGCGCACCCAGACCGCTGTGATGACCGGCCGCTACGAGCTCGCCCTGCACGGGTCGCTGCTCAAGAACTTCTTCACCCGCGCCCTGCGCCATCGGGTGGAGCTGGCGCTCGGGCTCGAGGGGGCGGAGGGGATGCTCCAAGCAGAGGCCGAGGGTGACGGGTTCTGGCAGTATCAGTGCCTCAACCAGTTCGCGTCGCGCATCGGTGGTGGCACCGAGGAGGTGCACCGCAACAACCTCGGCGAACAGGTGCTCGGCCTGCCGCGCGAACCTGCGGGTGATCGAGACCTCCCGTGGAACGAGACGACACGTTCATGACCGGACGAGGAGCCAGATGACCACAGACGTTGCGCCCGGTGAGCCCTCTGAGTCGCGTCGTGAACCGGTACGTGGAGACATGCTCGCGGGGCGTCGAGCGCTGGTGAGCGGGATCGGCCCCGGGATGGGGCGCGATATCGCAGTCGCACTCGCAGCGCAGGGAGCAGACGTCGCACTGCTTGCACGCTCGGACCGCGTGGTCCCCGACGTGGCCGCCGACATCGAGGCGTTGGGGGTGCGCGCCGTGCAGCTCCAGGGGAGCATCACCTCCCCCGAGGATCGCGAACGGATCGCCGGTGAGCTCGGTGACGCCTTCGGCGGGTCGTTGGACATCCTGGTGAACTCGGCGTTCCACGGCGGCGAGCACGTCCGCTTCGAGGACGCCGACCTGTCGCGCTGGAGGCGCCCGGTCGACATCAACTACCTCGGCACGCTGGGTCTCACCCAGGCGCTGCTGCCCCTGCTCAAGGCTGCCGGTGAGCGCGCCGGTGACGCCCGAGTGGTGATGGTCAACACGATGTCGGTGCAGCACTTCGAGCGAGGATCCGGCTCCTACGCCGCATCCAAGGCGGCCCTCGGTGCGGTCACCAAGACACTCGCGCTCGAACTCGGTGAGTACGGCATCCGGGTAAACGCGATCCACCCCGGCTACATCTGGGGTGACAGCGTGAAGATCCTCTTCGAATGGCAGGCGGCCGACCGTGGACCCGACGTGCCGTGGCAGGACGTCTACCACGAACGTGCGGCTGAGACGGCCCTCGGGTACCTACCGCACTCCTCGGAGATCGCGGGCGCGGTGGTGTTCCTGGCGTCGCCGCTGGCGAGCGCCATCACAGGGGTGGCGATCCCGGTCAACGCGGGGCACTGGGTGCGGCCGTCTGCCTGAACGGGCTCAGGCGCGGAGCATCGCCGTCAGGCGCGGAGCTTGGCCTTGGCGCGGCGGGAGCCGAGCAGCATCCCCACACACCCTCCGAGCAGGGCGGTCACCGCGAGCGTCAGCCACAGTGGTAGGTCCACGTCGACGAACAGCAACGACACGTTCGTCTCATCGCCGTTGGCCAGGATGAAGACCAACAGCACCAACGCGATGACCCCGCCGACGATGTGACGGGGAGTGAGCTTGAAGCCATCGGATCGTAGGTCGTCGTCGATGACGTGGTCGGACTCACCCATGTTGCGCATGCGGAACCTCTCGGTCGGGTTCCACCGAGCCTACCGAAAGCGCTCCAGCAGTCGGGTTTGCTCCTCGAGGCGGGGCATCACCTTCCCCGCTGGTGCCGAGGGCAACCGGAACACGCACTCGGTGACCCCCAGCGAGGCGAAGTACTCCAACTTCGCCTCGCTGGGATGGGATCCGAAGGGCACGATCCGAGCCGTCGCGGGATCGCGACCGGCTTCTTCCAGCGCGCGGTGGTACCTCGGAATCGCCTCGGCGAGTCCGCTCCCGCCGATCGGTATCCAGCCGTGCGCGTACTCGACGAGTTGCTCCATGAGCTTGGGGCCGTCGCCACCGCCGACCAGAACGGGCACCGGCACCTCGGGCTTGGGCCACGACCAGGAGGGCTCGAGGGTGAAGTGCGTGCCCTCGTAGGCGGCGACCTCGTCACGCCACAGGGAGCGCATCGCCAGCATGTGGTCGCGCGCAACGGCTCGACGCTGCCCGAACGCGATCCCGTGCGCCTCGATCTCGTCGCGGTTCCAACCGAAGCCGATCCCCAACTCGAAGCGGCCACCGGAGAGGTTCTGGAGTGTGGCGATCGCCTTGGCGGTGACGATCGGATCGCGCTGGGCCGGGAGCATCACCCCGGTTCCGAGGTGGATCGTGGTGGTGCGCGCCGCCGCTGCGGCGAGAGCGACGAGTGGATCGACCGAACGCCGGTACTCCTCGGCGAGATTCGCCTCGCCCGTAGGTGGTGGCGTGATGCGCGAGGTCGGGATGTGCGTGTGCTCGGGGATCCAGATCGAATCGAAGCCGCGTTGTTCGGCCTCGACCGCCAAGTCGACGACGTCCATCGACACGTCGGTGGCGAACATCGTTACTCCAAGCCTCACGGGGAGGAACCTACATGGTTTGCAGCACACCTGACGGAGTGTCAGATTTGGCCCATGGGAATCTGTGACGGACGTTCTGTGATCGTGACCGGCGCCGGCCGGGGCCTCGGGAGGGCTCATGCCCTTGCACTCGCTGCCGCCGGCGCGTCGGTGGTCGTCAACGACCTCGGTGTCGCCCAGGACGGCTCCGATCCGTCTTCCACACCCGCACAACAGGTGGTCGACGAGATCACCGGTGCGGGTGGAGCTGCGGTGGCCTCCCAGCACGACGTTGCCGACTGGGACGGCGCGGGCGAGATGGTGCAGTTGGCGATCGACACCTTCGGTGGGCTCCACGCGGTCGTGAACAACGCAGGGATCGTTCGCGACCGGATGTTCGTCAACTCCGAACCCGACGAGTGGGAGGCAGTGCTGCGAGTCCACGTGATCGGCCACGCCGCCCCGTCGCGCCACGCAGCGGCGTACTGGCGTGCCCGTTCCAAGGCGGGGGAGACCAACGATGCGCGGATCATCAACACTTCATCGGGAGCCGGACTGATGGGTTCGATCGCCCAGGCCGCCTACAGCGCGGCGAAGGGGGCGATCGCCTCGATGACCCTCGTGCAGGCAGCCGAGTTGGCGCGCATCGGTGTGACCGCCAACGCGCTCGCTCCCGCCGCGCGCACGCGCATGACCGAGGACGCGTTCGCAGACATGATGGCCGAGGTCGGCCCCGACGCGTTCGACGCCATGGACCCGGCAAACGTCTCACCCCTGGTGGTCTGGCTGGCCTCGCCGCGATCCGCAGCGGTGACCGGGCGGGTGTTCGAGGCCGAGGGTGGAATCGTCGGGATCGCCGAGGGCTACAACCACGGACCTCGGGTCGACAAGGGTGCGCGTTGGGAACCCGAGGAGCTCACCTCGGTCATCACCGATCTGCTGGCCGAGGCGGCCGAGCCGACGCCGGTGTTCGGCGCGGGGTAGTGGAAACGGCGATCGCGGCACAACTACGGGCGGCAGGTCTCGCCGAACTCGAATCGACCGAACTGCTGGTGTTCAACCCCAACAACGCGGTGACGGGCACCGTGCAGCGGCTGCACCTCGCGGATGGCACCTCGGTGATCCGCAAGGTGGTCCTTCGCGACGCGCCGGTGAAGGTCGCCCACTGGGGTGCGGGCACCAACCCCGGGCACTGGAACTTCTGGCGGCGCGAGGTCGACGCGTACGACTCGGGTGCCGTCGATGCGTTCGTACCGCACCTGAGGGCGCCCAGGCTCCTCGGACGGGTCACTCCTCGCGATGGGGTGGAGGTCCTGTTCCTCGAGGACGTCGCCGGTCGCGCTGGGTTCGACCTCACCGTCGAGGATCTCGTGGCGGTTGCCCGGGCCCTGGGTCGGGCTCAGGGATCACCGCGGATGCACATTGCGTGCGCTGGGTTCGCCTCGGCCTCTCGGGAGTGGATCTGGGCGTATGCCACCAGCAGGCCACCGGGTCCGGCGCTCTACGCGGACGCGGTGGCTTGGGAGCATCCGGTGGTGGTCGAGGGTCTGGGGGAGTGCCGCCACGAGATCAGGCGTCGCTTCGGCGAGCTGAGCGCGGAGCTACCCGTGTGGCGTCGGGTGCTCGCCGCCTGTCCGCGCACCTTCTGCCACCTGGACTTCTGGTCACCGAACATGGTCGTGCCGGGAGGGACACCGGTCCTGTTCGACTGGGCGTTCGCGGGTGTGGGCGCGGTGGGGGAGGACCCGGGCAACCTGGTGCCCGACGTGTTGCTCGACCACCAGTTCGCGCCCGTGGAGTACGACCGCCTCGACGCGGTGATCGACGCCGCCTACCGGGAGGGCTTGGCGGAGGCCCGCTGGCCGCACCCCGCCGAATTCGCCCGGCTCGCGGCGTGCGCATCGGTGGCCAAGTACGTCTGGTTGCCCGCACTGATGGTGCTCAACGCGGACCACGACGGGCCGACCGGCTACGCGGGTAGGGAGGGTCCGGAGCTCGTGGAGGTGTTCGCCCGGCGCGGCGAGGTGTTCGCCTCGATGCTCGAACGCCTCGACGAGGCGCGCAGGTTGGCAGCGGAGCTGGGGGTTGGGCGACAGGGCGTCAGTTGAGGCTGGCCGTCAGTTGAGGATCGCCGGGTCGTCGAGGTGTCGGGGCAGCATCGGGCCGGGGCGTTCGGCACCGGTGCCGGTGATGCGGTTGTCGTCGTCGACGAACACGACCTTGGGCTGGTGCGCCTCGGCCTCCTCGGTGTCCATCTCACCGAAGGTCGCCATTATCACCATGTCGCCCGGCGACATCAGGTGGGCCGCCGCTCCGTTGATGCACACGACCCCTGACCCGCGCGGGCCCTCGAGCGCGTAGGTGGCCAGCCGGTTGCCGTTGGTCACGTTCCAGATCTGGACCTCCTCGTGTGGGAGGATCCCAGCGGCGTCGAGCAGGTCCTTGTCGATGGTGACCGAACCCTCGTAGTCGAGGTCGGCCTGGGTGACCGTTGCCCGGTGGATCTTGCCTAGGAACATGCGACGGCGCACGGCTGTCTCCTTGGTTCGGTCGCGCCCTACGAGGTGCGCGCTTCGCCATCCACAGTACCCCGGGCCGGTGTTGCGAAGGCAATCAGCAACCGGACAGGCCGGCCGGTTCGGAGATGGACCAGGTGGGCTGCTCAGTCGAGCCGCTCGATGACCATCGCCATGCCCTGGCCGCCGCCCACGCACATCGTCTCGAGACCGAACGTGGCGTCGGACTCGGCGAGGTTGTGGATCAACGTGGTCATGATGCGGGCGCCGGTCATGCCGAAGGGGTGACCGAGGGCGATCGATCCGCCGCGGGTGTTGAGCTTGTCCCACTCCACACCGAGCTGGGCGGCCGAAGGGATCACCTGTGCGGCGAACGCCTCGTTGATCTCCACCAGGTCGATGTCATCGATGGTCATGCCGGCTCGGTCGAGTGCCTTTCGGCTCGCCTCGACGGGGCCCATGCCCATGATCTCGGGGTTGAGCGCGGTCGCCGCGGACGACACGATCCGGGCCAGCGGAGTTAGCCCGAGGGCCTTCGCCTTGGTGTCGCTCATCACGATCACCGCCGCCGCCCCGTCGTTGAGCGGGCAGGCGTTGCCGGCGGTAACCGTGCCGTCGGGGCGGAACACCGGCGACAGTCCGCTGATCCCCTCGAGCGTGGTGCCCGCTCGGATCCCGTCGTCGGTGGTCACCAGGTTGGTGCCACCCTCGCCGTCGGGGGCTTCGACCGGGGTGATCTCGTGCTCCCAGTACCCGGCGTCGAGGCTCGCCTCGGCACGGTTCTGGCTGAGCACCGCGAACTCATCCTGGATCTCGCGGCTCACGTTCTCGTACTGGGCGACGTTCTCAGCGGTCTGGCCCATCGCTATGTAGATGTCGGGCAGGCCGCTCGGTGGCTCCCAGGTCGGGGCTCCACCCTCGGCGCGCTTGGCGGTGCGGGCCTCGGCCTCGGCGAACAGCGGGTTCTTCGGACCATCGGCGAGCTGGCCGGCGGCCATGTTGCGGCTGATCGTCTCCACGCCGCCGGCGATGAACACGTCGCCGTCACCCGCGGCGACCGCGTGAGCGGCCATGCGGATCGTCATCAGCGACGACGAGCAGTACCGGTTGACGGTGACCCCGGGGGTGTTGTCCAGTCCGGCGAGCAGGCCCGCCACGCGGGCGATGTTGTGCCCGGACTCACCCGCTGGCTGCCCACAGCCCCACAGGACGTCCTCGATGTCCTCCGCAGCGAGGCCGGGGGCCCGATCGAGAACCGCCTTGATGGCGATCGCGGAGAGGTCGTCGGGGCGGACCTCCTTGAGCGAGCCCTTGCCGGCCCGGCCGATCGGTGTGCGGGCGGTTGCGACGATCACGGCTTCGGGCATTGGGCTACCTCGCTCCTGGTGAGATCAGTTCGGTGGAACCGGGCAGGTCCGACCGTCGTGTCGGCCCGC
>JBKEAI010000124.1:0-6367 GCA_047972145.1 Microthrixaceae bacterium | reverse complement strand
TGGATACCAGTTCGGATCATCTGGGCGGTGGTACCTGCCATGGAACCGACGACGGTCCCAGTCCCGAGAGCGGTGATCCTGATGCCAGTTCAGACGGTGGCGGTGAGGGTTCGGGTGTTGTCGGGTGTGTGGCGGGGGTCATGGAGGCTCTCGATGTGGTCGCTGGGGTGGAGTTCTGCGGTGTTGATGGCCGCGAGTTGATGGGTGTGGTGGTGGCGCTCGAGGGTGTGCGTCGCCGGGTTGACGCACTCTCCGCGGTTGCGTTGAACCGGTTGGATGTCACAGGGGCCACCGAAACGGTGCGCGGGCTACGTACCAAGGGGTGGAAAGCGAACCGGTGTCATCTACCGCATCGGGTCGTGGCCCGGGATCTACGTGTCGGAGCGTTGCTGGCGCGTTTCGAACAACTCGCCGTGGCGTTGAGTTCGGGTCAGATCTCTGTTGAGCATGTCGACGCTGTCGCAGCGGTGACCAATCCCCGTGTCGAGACAGCGTTGTTGGAGGTGCAGGACCAGATTATCGCTTACGCGTCCAGGCATCGGTTCTCTCATTTCAAAGCCTGGCTCACAGCACTGGTGGAGTTGTTGGATGCCGATGGTCCGGAGCCTGACCTGGGGGACCACAACACGGCGTCTATGGCAGCAGATGGTCAGAGCCTGCATCTGGTGATGGACCTGGTCGGGGCTGACGCGGTGGTGGCACGGCGGATCATCGACACCGAGTGTGACCGTCAGTACCGCACAGCCAAGACCGAATGCGAGACGGCTGGTATCGAGATGCCGACTGTCCAACAGTTGCGGGCACGCGCTGTGATCGAACTGCTACGCCGCGGAGCCGACCCGGATCCGACATCTCCCGCAGCGGTGACCGACGCTGTGGTGACGTTGCCGGTGGATCGTGATGGCAAACCAGGTTCTGTGCGCACTGTGGATGGTGAGCCTGTCGATACAGCGACTGCGGCGGTGTTGCTGTGTGACGCACTCTTGCAACCCGTCGGGGTGGATCCGTCGGGTTCACCGTTGAATTGGGGGCGTCGCCGTCGTTTGTTCACCCCGGCTCAGCGCACAGCTTTGGGGGTGCGTGATGGTGGGTGTGTGTTCCCCGGTTGTGACCAGCCCGTGTCACGCTGTGACGCGCACCATCAACAGCCATGGGAGACAGGCGGTGTGACTGACCTGGTCAACGGGGCGCTGTTGTGTCGCAGGCATCACCGCTTGGAGCACTCCAACACAGACTGGAAACTCCACACGGTCACCATCGCAGACCTACCAGCCGAACTCGCGGACGCACACCGGCAACGAGCCATCAACGCCGGACTCGACCCCGGCCACTCGGCCAGCCCGGGCAGTCCGGGTAGCTGTGGTGGCATGGGCAACACCGTGAGGATCTGGAGCGGACCCGACGGCCAGACCCTGCTCGCACAGATCGCCGCAGACCACCACCCACCATCAATAGGCAAGCCGCAAGCGACACCCGGCACGAGCGACCCACCGCCACCACCTGACGGATGAGCCGGCCGACCAGGCTTCTCGAGCTGGTCGTCCAGCCCGAGAAGCCTGGTCGTCCAGCCCCAGAAGCCTGGTCGGCCCGAGAACCAGGGTGTCGCCGATGGAATACCCGCGCGCGTGTTGCGCGAAGTCAGATGCAACACAGGATCAACCGCTACGGACGTTCGATACCACTACTGCCGCGCGGGTCTGGGCGAATCCACACATCTGGGGCTGATTCGTTGTCGAACTCGCGATCGGTGATCTGAAACACCGTGCCGGGCTCGTCAGGTTGAACCCCGGTCCGCAGGGCCCGCACACCCCCAGACGCGTTCGACGTGCAGACAACCCGCTACGTGAACACCACCACCAATTGGACCAGCACACCCGAAAACGCCTCAATGCCCCGCCACCACCCAACGATCACAGACCACACAAGACCAACCCACCAGATCGGTGGATCCAGGCTGAGACATGGTGAGTTCTGGAAGAGCGATCGTGTGACGTCGTGCCTGGTCCGACGGGGGGCCGGCTCGCCGAACAGATCGCCGGACCGGAGGTCACTCTCGGGGAGCCCGCCGGAGCCGGTTGTTCCAGCATCCGCGGTGCCAGTGACGGCGCAGGTCCGCGGCGTCGAGTGGTACTGCCACCACGTGGCCCGTCCGGGCCGGGATGTCACGGTTGCAGCCGGGACATATGTAGGCCTTGTGGGCCTCGTAGGGCTGCACGAAGCGCACGTCGCACTCGGCGGTGGCGGTGTGGTCGAGGAAGCGTGGCATCGCGTGCTCGTCGGTTCAGCCCAACAGGGCCCACAGGGTGACCGCCCCGATCACCACCAGGGCGCCGATCACCAGCGCCACGTCTGCACCCGCTCGCTTGTACTGGCGGTGAGGATTCAGGCCCATCGGCTCCATTATCGGCTCGGTGGCCCGAGCGTGTCACACCGCTTCCCTAATCTGCACGCACCTGTTCATCGACCGGACCACCTCCGGGATCCTGCGGGGTCCTCTGGGTTCCCCGTGGAGGTGCCGGATCGTTGGGCAGGCTCGCAACCACGGTTGCCTCGAACTATGCCGCGTCCATCTCGGTTCGCGGCCGATCGGAGGTGCACCGTGCTCGCATCGGTGGAGTCAGCAACGCTGTTGGGCGTCGAGGGGTATTCGGTCCGCGTGGAGGTCCACACGAGTGACGGTCTGCCCGGGTACACGATCGTCGGGTTGCCCGATACGTCCTGCCGGGAGTCCCGCGACCGGGTCCGATCGGCTCTGATCTGCTCGGATGAGACCTGGCCGACCCGGCGAACCACGGTCAACCTCGCCCCGGGGAACCTGCGCAAGGTGGGCGCCGGTCTCGACCTCGCGATGGCCGTCGGGCTCGTCGCTGCCCAGGGAGAGGTCCCGATCTCCGCACTCGAGGGGCTCTGCTTCCTCGGTGAGCTCGGCCTGGATGGCTCCCTGCGGCCACTGGTGGGCATGGTGCCGCTCGCTGCGTGCTGTTCCGGTCGCCCAGTGGTGCCGGCCTCGGTGCTCGGCGAGGCGCGCCTCGTGCGCCCCGACGCTCTCGGAGCATCCAGCCTGTCGGAGGTCATGGCAGCACTGCGAGGCGATGATCCGTGGCCTGTGGTCGAGGAGCCGAGGCTCAAACCTGCGGCGCGTGTGGTCCCGGATCTCTCAGAGGTACGTGGCCACGCGGTCGCGCGGGCCGCCCTCGAGGTCGCAGCCGCGGGAGGTCATCACCTGTTGATGACCGGGCCGGCGGGCTCCGGCAAGACGATGCTCGCCGAGCGTCTTGCGGGCATCATGCCCCGCCTCGGCGACCACGACGCGATGGAGGCCACCAAGGTCCACTCGGCGGCAGGCTGCCTGGAGGGCCCGTCGGGACTGGTCCGTACGCCACCGTTCCGATCGCCGCATCACACGGCTTCGATGGCGGCGATGGTCGGCGGGGGTACCACCACCCTGCGCCCGGGGGAGGTGAGCCTCGCTTCGAGCGGCGTGCTGTTCCTCGACGAGCTCGGGGAGTTCCCCGCCGCCCACCTCGACGCTCTTCGCCAACCGCTGGAGTCGGGCCGCATCAGGGTGTCGCGGGCGGCGATCTCGGTCGATCTGCCCGCGCGGGTGTTGCTCGTCGCCGCCACCAACCCCTGCCCGTGCGGCCTTCTCGGGTTCGGGGCGTGCACCTGCTCGGAAGCACAGTTGGCCCGCTACCGGCGGCGCCTCTCGGGGCCTCTGATCGACCGTTTCGACATCCGCCTCGGTGTCGGGCCCCCCGACCCTGCCAGCGTGTTCGACGGCGCGCCGTCGGAGTGTTCCGCCAGCGTCGCCGATCGTGTGGTGCGGGCGCGTCGACGTGCCGAAGGCAGGGGGGTGCAGTGCAACCGTGGCCTTCGCGGTGATGCGCTGCGCGAGGCGGCTCCACTGGAGCGCGATGCGGAATCGCTCCTGCGGGATCACCTCGCGCGCGGGATTCTCACCATGCGGGGGGCGGATCGGAGTCGGGCGGTGGCACTCACCCTGGCCGACCTGCGCGGAGTGGATGGTCCGCTGCCACGCGAGTTGATCGAAGCCGCCCTGATGTTGCGCGGCGGAGACACACCCTGTGCGGTTCCAGCATGAGCGCGCATGTCGGTGGTCGGCCTCCCCGAAGCGATGACCTCGCCCGCGATACCGAGGAAGCCCCGTTCGTGGCCGCCCTCGCGGCACTCGATGAGATGGGCCCGGCGCGCCTGCGCACCGTCCTCGGGTCCGGTTCGCCCCGCAGCACCTGGCTGCAACTCGTCGCCGGTGAGCATCCTCGATGGGTTGAGCCGGGAGGCTCCGGGCCAGATGACATCCGGTCCGCGTCGCTGATGCCCGGCGCTGCGGTTCCCGATGGACGCGGCGCAGTGGTCGGCGAAGTGCGTGCAGCGGGTTCCAAGGTCGACGACAAGGTCACCGCGAGGTGGATCGCCTCGGCGCGTGGCGCAGCGGATCTGCCCTCGGTCATGGAGGGCCGGCTCGCGAGTCTTGCAGCACGCGTCTGCGTTGGTGCGGGGCTTCCGGAGAGACTGCGCGACGACCCGGATCCACCCGCAGCGCTGTTCTGCACCGGAGGTGAGGTGCCTTCCGGTCGTGCGCGCGTGGCGGTGATCGGCACGCGTCGAGCGTCGCAGTACGGACTGCGGGTGGCGCACGGGATCGGGCGCGACCTCACCGCGGCAGGGGTGGGGGTGGTCTCAGGACTGGCGCTCGGCATCGACGCTGCCGCTCACGCGGGAACCCTCGAGGTGATCGCGGAACTGATCGGCGGTGATGCACCCGCGGGCGGCAACAGCCCTGCCGGCACTGATCTGCCAGTGCCGGTCGGGGTGATCGGCGCGGGACACGACCGTCCCTGCCCGTCGCGCAATCGTGCGTTGGCCAGGGCCGTGCAGCGTCACGGGTCGCTGCTGGGGGAGGTGCCCCCAGGGGTCGCGTCCGCCCCGTGGAGGTTCCCGGTACGCAACCGCCTCATAGCCGGCTTGGCCGATGTGGTCGTGGTCGTCGAGTCGGCACCCACCGGTGGATCCATGTCGACGGTCACCGAGGCGTTGCGCAGAGACGTACCCGTCATGGCTGTGCCCGGTCCCCTCGGACGCTCCACCAGCGAAGGATGCCACCAGCTACTGCGCGACGGTGCCCAGGTGTGCACAGGTGTCGACGACATCATCGGCATGCTCGAGCTCCTGGGCGCACAGGTGGCACCGGTCGGTGGGTCGGATCCAACGGGTTCGCGACAATCGGATCCGGGTTCGCCGCGCTCGGGTCCGCGCGATCCGTCGGCCAATGTGTCGATGCCCCCACTGGACACTGCGATTCTCGATGTGCTGGCCGACGGTCGTCGCGACGTGGGGTCGCTGGCGGACCGCACCGGTTCGAGCCTGGCCGAGGTGGCATCGGCGCTGGTGCGTCTGGAGAGCCTCTCCCTGGTTCGCAGGGCAGCCGGTTGGGTAGAGCGCCGCTGAGCAAGGTTCACCCAAAGTGGTTGTGCGCGCGCCAGAAGTAGTTGATACGTTGGATTGAACCGCTGGGTCCGGAAATGCCGGCAGGACGCCGGGCAGATCAGGGGACACCCCATGGCCAATCGAGAGCGCGCCGAAGTCACCGATCCTTGGCACATAGGGGACTTCGCAGCTTCGCTGGGCCTGTCACCCCGCACGATCGGGTTGTACCGCGGAGACCTGGAGCGTTTCGTCGCATGGGCCCCCGGTGGTGGTGCCCACTCACCGGGAGACGTCGAGTTGGCGACTCTGCGGCGCTACCTCGCACACCTGCGAGATGAAGGTCGCGCCCCGCGCACCATGGCCCGGGTCGCCGCCTCGCTACGCCGGTACTTCGGCTGGGCGGAAGCGAACGCCCTCGTGGGGAGGGACCCCACGATCTCTCTGCGCGCGCCGAGTGGACCCTCAAGGCTGCCGAGAGTGTTGCGTTCAGATGAACTTCACCAGATGCTCGACGAGGAACCGCCGGGCGACGATGACGAACAACCGCAACGCGCTCTGCGGGATCGGCTGGTGCTCGAGATCCTCTACGGCTCGGGGCTCCGCGTATCGGAACTGTGTGGTCTCACAGTGGGCGACGTCGACCTCGACGGACGTCGCTTGACGGTCTGGGGCAAGGGGTCCAAGCAGCGGGTGGTCCCCTTGTCCGAACCGGCCCTCGACGCGATGGGCCAATGGCTCGACTGGGGGCGCAGGGCACACATCCAGGCGGTGCGTGGAGGCGCATCCGGCTCGGTGGTCGACCTCGCCGCCGCGCCCGAGAGCGACGACCTGCTGTTCCACAACCTGCGGGGTGCCCCACTGACCCCCCGCGATGTCCGTAGGATCCTCGACCACCGCGCTGCCCCCCCCCCCCCCCCCC
>JBKEAI010000107.1:0-27268 GCA_047972145.1 Microthrixaceae bacterium | reverse complement strand
CACCCAGGGGAGCCGAGGTCGGACTGCCGCCTTCGAACGCGAGGCTCGACGATCCCGACGACGCCGAGCCGAAGGTCTCCGACGCTCCAACGACGACGACTCCCGGCTCGACCGCCCCCGGCTCCACGGCTCCCGGTGACACCACCCCGGGTGACATCACGCCGGGTGACACCACCCCGGGTGACACCACCCCGGGATCGAGCGAGCCGCCGGTGAGTGAACCCGCCGGTGACGGTGCCGGTGAGCCCACCACCGCGCCCGGAGGCTGACCGTGAAGGCGGTTGTGCTGGTGGGCGGCTTCGGTACGCGGCTGCGTCCGCTCACCCTGGGCATACCCAAGCAGATGTTGCCGGTCGCAGGCGCGACGATGCTCGAGCGTGTCGTGAGCAGGCTCGGCGACCACGGTGTGGACGAGGTCGTCCTGTCGCTCGGGTACCGCCCGGAGGTGTTCACCGAGGCGTTCCCCGATGGATCCTCACACGGGGTGGAGCTCACATACGCGGTCGAGCCGGAGCCGTACGACACCGCAGGGGCGATAGCGTTCGCGGCCGACAGCGCAGGCCTGCACGAGCGCTTCCTCGCGCTCAACGGCGATGTTCTCACCGACCTCGACCTCGAGGCCCTTATCGACCGACACGACCGATCCGGCGCCGGTGCCACGATCGCGTTGACGCCGGTGGAGGACCCATCGCGCTACGGAGTCGTCGCGGTCGACCCCCGGGACCGGGTGGAGGCCTTCGTGGAGAAGCCCGAACCCGGCACCGCGCCGAGCAACTGGATCAATGCCGGGACCTACGTCCTGGAGCCCTCGGTGCTGGACCTGGTTCCCCGCGGCCGCAAGGTCTCGATCGAGCGCGAGGTGTTCCCGGTGCTCGCTGGGCGCGGGGAGCTGTACGCCCAGCGTTCGGAGGTGTACTGGATCGATGCCGGAACCCCCGAGGCCTACCTGCACGCCAACCTCGACTACCTCGATGGCCGCCGCGACCTACTCGGGGCGCCTGCCGAGGTCGTGGGTGTCGACCGCAGCGCCCAGATCGCCTCGGATGCGAAGGTGACCCGCTCGGTGGTCGGCCGCGGATGCGTTGTCGGACCGGGAGCCTCGGTGGTCGACTCGGTCCTGCACGACGGTGTGCGGGTGCAGGCGGGGGCGACGGTGAAGGGATCCATGGTCGGCTCGGGTGCCATGGTGGGCGAGGCCGCGAGCATCGCGGACCTCTCGGTGGTGGGATCCGATGTGGACGTGCCCGCGGGCACCACAATGGTCGCCGAGCGACTTCCAGGACCGCAGGACTGGCCCGCGAGCTGATCGGTCGTGTTTGGCTGGTCGCCGCTGGCGAGAGACGCTCGGTGGGGCCAGGCGAGAAGCCCTGGTGGAACCAGGCGAGAAGCCCTGGTGAGCCCAGGCGGGAAACGGAGACAGTGATGCACCTATTGGTGACCGGCGGAGCGGGGTTCATCGGATCCAACCTCGTCGACCGCCTACTGGCTGAAGGTCACTCGGTCGACGTGATCGACGACCTGTCGAGCGGGCGGCTCGCCAACCTCGCGGACGCCCGCTCCGATTCATCCCATGAGCTGAGCTTCCACCAGATCGACATCTGTGATCCCGCGGTGGTGGAACTGGTGGAACGCCGCCGACCCGACGTCATCTGCCACCTCGGCGCCCAGATCGACGTGAGGGTGTCGGTGACCGATCCACTCCTCGACGCCAGGATCAACATCCTGGGCACGCTCAACGTCTTGGAGGGTGCCAGGCGTGCAGGGACCTCGAAGGTGGTGTTCGCGTCCTCCGGGGGCACGATCTACGGCGCGGTGGACGCTGACGACCTGCCGGTCTCCGAGGCCCATTCCCAGGTCCCCCTGTCGCCCTACGGTGTGTCCAAGAAGAGTGCGGTCGACTACCTGCATGCCTACAGGGAGCTCCACGCCATCGAGTACACCGCCCTGGCCCTGGCCAACGTGTACGGGCCACGTCAGGATCCCCACGGCGAGGCGGGTGTGGTGGCGATCTTCGCCGGTCGACTGCTCGCAGGTGAGCAGTGCAGGATCTTCGGCGACGGCGAGCAGACCCGTGACTACGTGTTCGTGGACGACGTGGTCGACGCGTTCGTGCGGGCAACCGAGCGCGGCAGTGGGCTCACCTGCAACATCGGCACCGGCATCGAGACCTCCGTGAACGACCTCTACGCCACCATGGCCCGCAACGAGGGTGTCGATGCTGCCGCCGAGTATGCACCCGCCCGGGCCGGCGAGCTGGAGCGCTCCAGCCTCGACGCAGCCCGTGCACACCTGCACCTGGGTTGGGAGCCGTTCACCGACCTACCGACCGGTACCGCCGCAGTGCTGGACTGGTTCCGCGGCCGCGACTCCTGATCACCCGCACGGCCCGGCCGTGCGTTCTGTGCAGGTGTGAGGCGAGAGCCCCTAGGATCTGACGACCCGTCAGGTTCTGGTGGGGCTGGTGCCGGGCGTCCCGGCGGGAACGGAGTATCGAGTTGAATCGCTTCGAGGACAAGGTGGTGCTGCTGACGGGGGCGGCTTCGGGGATCGGTCGGGCGACTGCCCTGCGCCTCGCATCGGAAGGGGCGACCCTCGCCATCTCCGATGTGAACGAAGAGGGCCTCGCCGAGGCACGTGCGGAGTGCGAGGGCCTGGGCGCCACGGTGAGCTCCGCGGTGGTGAACGTCGCATCCGAAGCGGAGGTCGTATCGATGGTCGCTGATGCGGTCGAGGCCCACGGGAGACTCGACGCGGTGGTGAACGTCGCGGGGATACTCCAGTTCAAGCACACCCACGAAACGACGCTCGCGGAGTTCGAGCGGATCATCTCGGTCAACCTCACCGGGACGTTCCTGGTCTGCCGTGAGTCGATTCCCCGCCTGCTCGCCAGTGGTGGGAACATCGTCAACACAGCCTCTACGGCGGCATTGGCGGGACATCCGTGGACGATCTCCTACTCGGCATCCAAGGGTGGTGTGGCAGCACTCACCCAGACACTCGCCGTCGAGTACGGCAAGCAGGGCCTGAGGGCGAACGCTGTGGCGCCGGGGTCGATCCTGACTCCGATCCAGAACGAGTTCGATCTGCCAGAGGGCGCTGACGGCTCGCTGGTGTACCGGATAATGGCCCTCGACGAGCAGCGCGGACCGGAGGTCGTCGCAGGGGCGATCGCGTTCCTCGCGTCGGAGGACGCGGTCCACGTGAACGGCACCGTGCTCAAGGTGGACGGCGGCACGCTCGCCTGAGCCCTCGTCCACACCGTGGTCACCGGGTGGCTCCGCGGCGGCGGGTGATGGCTCTCAGCGGAACAGGTCGTCGGGGTGTGAGCGCACCACGTCGGTGAGCACCCCCGATCGCTCACCTCGAGCGAGGAACCACTCGCCCGGCAGGCCACGGACCAATGCGACGGGCACGTTCGAGGACTTGCCCATCACCAGGTCGGCAGCGGCGGCGATCTCGTCGACGACGGCGACCTCGGTCACCGCCAGCTGACGCCCGTAGGCGTCGTGGGTGCCGCGCAGGTCCACGACCGCTCTCAGACCCGCGGAGCCGATCGCGACGTCGGTCACGCCCCTGCGCCAGGGACGCCCGAAGGTGTCCGACACGATCACCCCGAGCACCATCTCTGCGCTTGCGCGGAGCCCGTCCCGGATGCGCCGGGCGGAGCGGTCGGGGTCATCTGGGAGCAACGCTGCTGTGCCCCGGCGCACGTTCGACAGGTCGATGCCGGCGTTGGCGCACACGAAGCCGTGGTTGGTCTCGGTGAGCAGCAGGTCGCCGCGTCGCCTGAGCACCCTGGCAGCCTCGCGCTCGACCACCGGCTTGTGGCTCAGGGGATCTTCGGGATCCACCTCGACCATCGCGCCCTCGGCCTTGGAGACCACCTTCTGGGTCACCACGACCACGTCGCCGGGAGCGATGTCGTTGCCCTCGGAGGCGGCGCCCGCAGCGATGAGTGCGGCCAGGTCGTCACCGCGCGCGATCTCGCCGAGTGAGGTGACCGGTATCACGGTGACCGGTCGGGTCATCGCTGGAGACCGGGGACCGACCCGAGCGTGAATGCAGCAAGGTCTGCCGACACGTCGGTCGAGCGCATGATCGTGTCGGTCACTGTGCACGACACCCCGACGGACTCCACCTCACCCCGTCGGTGCTCGTCTTCGATGTCGATCACGATCGTGTCTGCCACCGGTGCGTACCACCTGGCGATGCCGACCACCGATGCCTCGTGTCCGAGATCCCGCAGCAGTCGGTCAGCCGGCCCCTTGAGGGCGTTCCCACCGACGATCGGGCTCACCGCCACCACCGAATCACGACGGTTGGCCACCGCTTCGCGCACCCCGGCCACCGCGAGGACCGGATCGATCGACACCACGGGGTTCGACGGTGCGATCACCACCACATCCGCGCTCGAGATCGCTTCGAGTACTCCCGGGGACGGGGATGCCGTGTCGACCCCGAGGACCTCGACCGACGCCACGTCGACGTCGTGACGTTCCCGCACGAAGTACTCCTGGAAGGCGAGCTCCCGTCCATCGGTGGCGTGCACCCTCGTCCGCAGCGGCTCGTCGGTCACCGGCACCAACCGGCACCCGATACCCCACGCGTCGGTCATCTCCGAGGTGACCGTACTCAACGAGGCGCCCTCGGCGAGACGAGACGTCCGGTACAGATGGGTGCCGAGGTCCCGGTCGCCAAGAGAGAACCACCCCGCCGCGTCGCCCGCTTCGATGCCGTTGGCGCTTGCGTAGCGCCGCAGGTGTTCCATCGCCTGCCAGGTCTCGCCGCGCAGACCCCACCCGCGCTCGGTGTCGTTGACCGATGCCAACGTGTACATGCAGCTGTCGAGGTCGGGACTCACGCGCAGGCCGTGCACCACGGTGTCGTCGGCCACGTTGACGATCGCGGTGATCCGGGTGGGTTCGACGATCTCCACCATGCCGGCGAGGAACTTGGCTGCCCCCACCCCACCGGCGAGCACCGCGACCGAAATGGCCTCGTGATCTGCGCTGGTGCCGGTGTCAGCCGATCGCACGTAGCTTCCCCGAGAGCAGGTCCATGTCGGCGTCGACCATCGTGGTGACCAGCTCGTCGAAGGTCACCTCCGGTTGCCAGTCGAGCGCGTCCGCGGCCTTGGATGCGTCGCCGACCAACAGGTCGACCTCGGCGGGGCGGAAGAACGCGTCGTCGATCACCACATGATCGTTGTAGTCGAGGCCCAGGTGGCCGAACGCCACCTCGCAGAACTCGCGCACCGAGTGGGTCTCACCGGTGGACACCACGTAGTCGTCGGGGGAGTCCGCCTGGAGCATCTTCCACATCGCCCTCACGTAGTCACCCGCGAATCCCCAGTCGCGCTTCGCGTCGAGGTTGCCCAGCCGTAGCTCCTCGGCCATGCCGAGCTTGATCTTCGCCGCTCCGTTGGAGATCTTGCGCGTGACGAACTCGAGCCCGCGGCGGGGTGACTCGTGGTTGAACAGGATCCCCGAGCACGCGAAGAGGTCGTAGGACTCCCGGTAGTTGACGGTTATCCAGTGCCCGTAGACCTTGGCCACACCATAGGGCGAGCGCGGGTAGAACGGAGTCGACTCGCGTTGGGGCACCTCGACGACCTTGCCGAACATCTCCGACGACGATGCCTGGTAGAAGCGGATGTCGGGATCCACCAGCCTGATCGCGTCCAGGATGCGTGTGACCCCCAGGGCCGTCACATCCCCGGTGAGCACCGGCTGGCTGAAGCTGGTCTGCACGAAGCTCTGCGCCGCGAGGTTGTACACCTCGTGGGGCCGGTACGTGCGCAGGAGCTCGATCATCGACGCCTGGTCCAACAGGTCGCCGTGCACGGTCGCGATGCGGTCCTGGAGGTGGGCGATGCGCTCGAAGGTGACCGTCGAGGATCGGCGGACCATGCCGGTGACCTCGTAGCCCTCCTTCAGCAGCAGTTCGGCAAGGTAGGAGCCGTCCTGGCCGGTGATTCCCGTGATGAGCGCGCGCTTGGACATGATCCGGTTCTACTCTGGTTGCCGGCCGGTGTCTGCCAACTGGGTTGTCACCGGGCCGAATGTCACCTCACCGGCACCGAGGGCATCTGTGATGGCAGGACCCAACCCGAACGACCACGAGGGTCTCGAGAGCCTGGGCGCTCGCATAGCCAGGCTCCGTGTGCACGTGTCGCTGACCCAGCAGCAGCTCGCGGCGAGGGTCGCGATCAGTCGGGTTGCCCTGTCCAACCTGGAATCTGCACGCAGTGTCCCATCCGAGCGGACGGTCACCCTGCTGGCGGGCGTGTTCGACATGGAACCGCTCGAGTTGGTGGCAGGCACCGACTACCCGGTGGCCAAGGCCGACCGGTTGCCGCTGGTGGCGACCCGGTACACGAGGTCCCAGATGCTCGCGGCACTGCTCGATCGTGACCTGCGCTGGATCGAGGGGGCTCCCCGAGCGGTTGCTGACCGGGTGAGGGCCAACTGGCAGCGCGATCTGCGCGATGAGCTCGCCCGAACGCTCGACCCGTTCGAACAGAGGAGGTTGGACGACCTGATCGAGCGGCTCTCCCAGCTGTGAGTCGGGAGCTCTGGGTCGCGAGCTCCGGGTCGCTAGCTCTGGGTCGCTAGCTCTGGGTCAGCGGGCCACCCGAGCGCGCATGTCTTCGAGCAGGTCGGCCAGGGTCTCGCGCAGTGGGATCTCCGGGGTCCACCCGGTGCCATCGCGCAACGCGGTGCAGTCGCCCAGGAGAACCGGGATGTCGACAGGACGCTGGAGGTCGGGGTCGGGGACCAGCTTCTGGTCGAGCGTGCTGAGCTCGAGCAACTCGCGGGCCAACTCCTCCACGGCGATCGCCTTGCCGGAGCAGACGTTGTAGATGAGCCCGGGTGTGCCCTCGGCTATGAGCATCCGGTAGGCGCGCACGACGTCGCGCACGTCGGTGAAGTCCCGCTGGGAGCTGAGGTTGCCGACCGGTACCTCGGTGGCCCCGTCGCGTTCGTTGCGGGCGATGCGCTCGGCGAGCGCGGGAGCCACGAACCGGGTGCTCTGGCCGGGCCCCAGGTGGTTGAAGGGACGCACGTGCAGCACCTGTTGGCCGAAGCCGAGGTAGGCCTGCGTTGCCACGGCCTCGGCGGCCACCTTGGATGCCGCGTATGGGCTGGTCGGGCGCGTCGGGCTGGTTTCGCGTAGAGGGAGCTCGTCGGGTGTGACCTTGCCGTACACATCGGCCGATCCCACGGTGAGCACGCGCTGCACCCCGGCCTCGCGGGCGGCCCAGAGCACGTTCAGGGTGCCCTCTGCATTGGCCCTGAAGGTGATCTGTGGAGTCCTCCAGGATCCCCCGACATCGGATGCACCAGCGAGGTGGTACACCACCTCGGGCCTGGCGTTGTTGAATCGTTCGAGCAGCGCCGGAGCGTCGAGTATGTCGAGACCATCGGTGGAGCGGTCGGTTCCGATCACGTCGTCAGCGCACGACTCGAGGTGCCTGATCAGGTGGCCGCCGACGAATCCGCCGGCACCTGTGACGAGTGCTCGCATCGCCTCACTCTAGAGAGGTGCGCGGTAGCATCGCGCCCGCGTGGCGCGGTCAATGCGCCGACACCTTCCAAGGAGCTCACGATCAGCCGCGACCGAACACGGGAACCCGACGTGGACGAAGGGTCATCCGCCGACGCACCGGAGCCAGAGCCGGTTTCCGGGGAACCCGAGGGTGAAGCTCGGGTCGTAGATGGTGGTGATCCGGCCTCCGAGAGCACCCCTGAGAACACCCCCGAGGGTGCCGCGAGCGTGGTCCGCGGCCATGGGGCGCCTCCGGTGGTCGCGGTGGTCGTGACCAAGGATCCCGGCACCTGGTTCGAGGAGGTGCTCTCCTCTCTGGAGGCACAGGACTATCCGCAGCTGTCCATCCTGGTGGTCGACAACGGCGGGAAGGTGGATCCGACCGAGCGCATAGCGGACGTGGCTCCGTTCGCCTTCGTGAAGCGCCTCGACGAGGACCAGGGATTCTCCTCGGCTGTGAACGAGGCGGTCGGTTCGGTCGAGGGTGCTCCGTTTCTGCTCGTGTGCCACGACGACGTCGTACTCGAACCCGACGCGGTGACCGAGCTCGTCGCGGAGGCGTTCCGCTCCAACTCCGGTGTCGTCGGTCCGAAGCTGCGCGACGCGGCCCATCCTGGGCAGTTGTCCTCGGTCGGTCTGTCGGTCGACCGGTACGGGGCGGCCAGGGAGCTCGTCGACGACGGCGAGCTCGACCAGTCCCAGCACGACATATCCAGAGATCTGTTCGCGGTCACCGATGCCTGCGTGTTGGTGCGCGCCGACCTGTTCGACACGGTCGACGGGTTCAGCGAGGCGATCCCGTTCTTCGGCGAGGACATAGACCTGTGCTGGAAGGTGCACCTCGCGGGCGCCAAGGTTCGCTATTGCCATCGCGCGGTCGCGTACCACCGCCGCCGCTTCGCCGAACGCCGCAGCACCGATGCCGAGGACCGCCTCGAGCTGCGGCACCAGGCACGGATGACCCTCGCCTCCCATGACGCGGCGTCGCTGGTTCGGATCGTCCCCGCTGCGTTCTTCTCGTCGTTGGCCGAGCTCGTCGCATCGGTGGTGGTCGGCCGCGGACGTGTGGCCGTGGACATCCTGGCGACCTGGCTGTGGGTGCTCACCCACCCGCTGGCGATCCTGCGCGCCCGACGGGCCCGCAAGGCCTTCCGTCGTACCGGCGAGTCCGACTGGTCCCCGCTTCAGCGTCGCGGCAGCAACCGCATGCGCATCCTGGGGGTCGAGACGAGCGAGGAGAACAGGATCCTTGCGGCCGGTCGCGCCGGGCGGGAGCGCATCCGTTCAGCCGCGGCGGATGTGGGGGAGTCGAGGCTGGCCGTGGCCCTCGCGGTCCTGGTGCCCGTGCTGGTCCTGTTCGGCAGTCGCGACCTGTGGTTCGGGGACCTACCGTCGATGCGGGAGTTCACGACGCTGGGCGATTCGGTGGGGAACCTGTGGTCGCAGTGGTGGAACGGCTGGCGTCCCCCTGGCCTCGGTGAACCGTCCATCGGTCCCTACGCCGTACCGGGGCTCGGCTTGCTCGGAACCCTCCTGTTGTACTCCGCGGGCGCCGCACGTCGGGTGCTCCTGTTGGCGCCCTTCGTGCTCGCTCCACTGGGCGCCTGGCGCCTGCTGCCGCGGGGGTCCTCGATGCGTGCCCGCGCCGGTCTGCTCGCGGCCTACTCGCTCTCTCCGATCGTTCTCAACGCCATGGGCGAGGCCCGCCTTCAGGCCCTCGTCGCCTGGGCGGCGGCGCCCTGGGTGCTCAGGCGCGTCTGTCGCCACTCGGGTGTCGAGCCCTTCGCCCGGGCCGACTTCGCTCCGGAGGGGGATCTGCGCGACTACGCCGGGACCGCTCTGGTCCTCGGTCTCGTGGCGGCGATCAGTCCGCTGGCAGCTCTCATCGTCTTCGTGGCCGTACTCCTGCTGCTGGTGGGGCCCGCCCTCACCGGCCAGGGTGCGGGTGCCCTCGGCGCTGCGCGTCACCTGCTGGTCGCTGTGATCGGAGCGGCTCTGTTGAACCTGCCCTGGATCATCGCGGTCGTGCGCCACGGGGACCTCGCTTCGATGTTCGGCATCTGGAAGGGACGCTCACCGGTACCCACCGCGGCACAGATGCTCACCGGGTCCACGGGCGACCTCCGAACGGGACTCCTCGGTTGGGGCCTGGTCGTGGTGGCCGCCGTCCCACTGCTCACCGGTCGTGGGTGGCGTCTCGGTTGGTCGGCCGGCGCGTGGTTCGCCATCGCGGGCGGCCTCGCTGGAGCGGTGTTCGCCGGCTCGTCGGACTGGCTGGCGGGCGCGGGGGTCGAGGCGCTGCTGGTACCGGTGTCGCTGGGCCTTGCGATAGCGGTGGCCATGGCCGCCCTCGCGTTCGAAAACGACGTCGTGCGGTCCGATTTCGGCACGCCGCAGATCGCCAGCTTCATCGGGGCGGTGGCGCTGCTGGTGGCTCTGGTGCCCCAGGTGCTCGCGTCTACCGAGGGCAGGTGGTACCTGCCCTCGGGTGACTTCGATCGTGCGTTGAGCGTCGTGGACGATGGCGACGACTTCCGGAGCCTGTGGATAGGCGACGCGGATGTGCTGCCTCTGGCCGGATGGTCCCTCGCGTCGGTGCCCGGGGTGAACCTGGGCTTCGCCGAGGGGCTGGATCCCACGATGTCGTTGCGTTGGCGCCTCGACGGTGGCGAGTCGGTGGAGGCCACCAGCGAGGCCCTCACAGCAGCTCTGGAAGGCCGTACGGCCCGGCTGGGCCGTGGGATATCCCCGATGGCGATCCGGTACGTGGTGGTGGTCGACCGCCCCGCACCCGAGCCGTTCGCCGACTCGGAGGTGCCGATGCCCGCGGGGGTCGTCGATGCGCTCGAGGAACAGCTCGACCTGACCCGGATCCTCGTCGGTCCCGGTATCGAGCTGTTCCGGGTTTCCGCTGCTTGGCCGCCCCGCTCCGACATCACCGAGGTCCCGGGTCCGGGTGAGGTCCCAGAAGGGGTCCTGGGCGAGGGCTTCGGCACCGCGTTCTCGGGTGAACTGGCCGAGGACTCCGAGGTGGCCCAGGCGGTCACAGCCGACCCGGGTTGGAGACTCGAGGTGGACGGCCGCGAGACAGAGCGCGGCACCCTGTTCGCGTGGGGCCAACGCTTCGCGGTGCAGGGTGGCGGCGATGCGACGCTGTCGTTCAACCCCCCGCTGAGCCGTCGGGTCGAGCAGGTCTGGGAGCTCCTGGCGCTGGCCGCCCTGGTGCTCGTCGCTTCCAGGCGCACCTCGGTGCCCACGCCGCGCCGCCGGAGGGTGATCGCAGCGCAGGAGCCCCTCGTCGTGCTCGACGGTCCGGGCGAGTCTCCCGAGGATTGGTCGCCGACAGTCACCACCGATGTCGATGTGGGGGACACAGATTCCCCTGGGGACCCTGAGCAGGACGGTGTGCAGTGAACCGCGGGACCCGCTTGTTGGGGGTGGTGGCACTCGCAGCGACCATCGCCATGGTCGTGTACTTCGGTGGTCGCGAGGAGGTGGCGCCCTCGAGCGTGCCCCGTGCCTCTGTGACCGCTGTGGTCGGCCAAGAGGGTGGCTCGTGGTACTGCGCCGCACGAGATACGGGGGTCGAGGGCGACTTCCGGCACACAGTGTTCGTCACGGCGGTGGGCGAGGATGCTGCGAAGGTCCGTCTCGACGGGTTCAACGACACCGAGAACGTCGGCGACGCCGAGTTGACCATCGAGCCCACCACCACCGCAACCGTCGACGTGGCGGAGTCCCTCGGGTCGGCGGCTCTCAGCGTCATGGTCGAATCCGACAGGCCGGTCGTGGTCGAGCACCGGATCTCCTTCGCCGGCGGTGCAGAGCAGGTGCCCTGTTCCACGTTCTCATCGGACACCTGGTACTTCCCTGTGGTCGTCACCACGGCGGATGCGACCGCGCGCCTGAACCTGTTCAACCCCTTCCCCGGGGATGCCTCGGTCGACATCGAGGTCGCCTGGGAGACCGGGGTGCGCCAACCGACCTCCATGTCGGGGCTCGTCGTGCCGGCCGGTAGCACCCGCACGATCGACCTCCACGAGGGTCTCGAGCGTCGAGAACAGGCGTCCTTCACGGTCAGGACGCGTTCAGGTGGCGTCGTGCCCGAGCTCGCCCAGGTGTTCGACGGATCCAACAAGGACCTACCGGTGAAGGGGCTGCGCCTGGTGCCGGGGAGCCGCTCAGCGGGGCTCCGCTGGAACTTCCCGGGTGGTTTCGCCGATCCCGGGGCGCGGGAGCGGCTGGTGGTGCAGAACCCCAACGACGTCGAGGTCGACGTGCTGGCCCAGCTGGTTCCCTTCGGTGGTGTCGACCTGGCACCCGAGCCGTTCGAGCTCAGCGCGGCGTCGCTGCGCTTCGCATCGGTGGACCTCGAGGCGGATTCAAGGGTGCCGGCCCAGGGGTACCACTCGCTCGATGTCGAATCCGAGGGTGACAAAGCCGTCATTCCGGCGCGGTCGCTGAACATCACCGGGGAGGGCGACGGCGGTGAGGTGGCTCCTCTGCGCACCCTCGTCAAGGGTGGCACCACCGCATCGCCGGGACTGTCTGTGGCGGCGAAGCGTTGGGCTGCTCCGGGGATGCAACTCGGCGAGGGCAGCGACGGCGCGGTGTTCGTCTACAACCCGGGCGAGCAGTCCACGCGGGTGACGGTCTCGGCGTGGACCGCATCGGGAGGGGTGGAGCCCGTGGTGATCGAGGTCCCCCCGGGTGATGCCGGAGCGGTCGGCCTATCGGCGTTGAGCGAATCGGATGAGTTGCTCACCGTCGAGGTGACCTCGGAGGAGCCGGTGAGCGTCGAACGTCTCATCGTGTTCCGCGACACGCCCGACCTGTCGTTGCAGTCCGGGGTTCCGGTGCTCGAGTCGCTCGACGAGCTCGTGACGTTGGGGGGCGACTGACAGTGGCCCGTCTGGTGATCGTCGTCGCCGTGGTGCTGGTCGCCGTGGTGGTCGCAGAGCTCCTGCGCAGGCGCCGCTCCGATGCACCTACCCAGCCCGCGGCTGTCTACGATGCACCCGCGCAGCTCGATCGCGGCGACTTCGATGGGATCGATCGTGACTGGCTGGTCGCGGTGTTCACCTCCGCGACCTGTTCGACCTGTGCCGAGACGGTGGCCCGGGCGTCGATCCTCGACAGCGACGCGGTCGCGGTCGCCGAGGTGGAGGTGTCCACACATCCTGAGATGCACCGTCGCTACGGGATCGAGGCCGTGCCGATCGTGGCCATAGCGGACCGCGATGGTGTGGTGCACCGCTCGTTCATAGGACCGGTCAGCTCCACACACCTCTGGGGTGCTGTGGCGGAGCTACGCGAGCCGGGCACCGTGCCCGATTGCGACCACGATTCCCACGGGCCGACCTAGATCGGCGTGGATCCCCTCGCCATTCCGCTACCGGGGTTGAGGTGTGGCGGCAGTGGGGGAGGGGCGGGCATCGCCCCTGGGTTCTGGCTCCCGGGAACATGTCCATGAACCGGGCTCTCCGGGGTCCCACGCTGTGGCGTGCTCGGTTCGGGCACGTCGGGTTCGGTGCCGTTGGCCACCCGGATCAGGCGTGAGACCTCCGCACCGCTGACGGTCTCGTCCTCGAGGAGTGCGCCTGCGATCAGGTCGAGTGCATGGCGGTTGGCCTCGAGCAGTTCGCGGCAGCCCTCCTCGGCCTCGCGCAGGATGCGGTCGACCTCGTCGTCGATCACACGGGAGGTGTCCTCGGAGTACTCCTTGACGTGGCCCATGTCTTCGCCGAGGAACACCGGCCCGGACGTGCCGTAGGCGCGGGGTCCGATCTTCTCGCTCATGCCGAACTCGGTGACCATCTTGCGGGCGCGCTCGGTGGACACCTGGAGGTCGTTCGCCGCACCGGTGGAGCGGTGTCCGAACACGATGTCCTCGGCGACGCGGCCGCCCATGGCCACCACGATCGACTCCTCGAGGTAGTCCTGGCTGTAGGAGTGCTTCTCCTCCTCGGGGAGCTGTTGGGTGACCCCGAGCGCCATGCCGCGAGGCAGGATCGTCACCTTGTGCACGGGATCGGCGTTGGGCAGCAGTGCCGCGCACAGCGCGTGGCCCGCCTCGTGGAAGGCGGTCATCTCCTTCTCGTGGCCGCTCAGGACCATCGATTCGCGCTGTTGGCCCATCATCACGCGGTCGCGGGCCTCTTCGAAGTCATGCGGTTCGACGATCTTCGAGCCACGACGCACCGCTGTGAGGGCGGCCTCGTTGACGAGGTTGGCCAGGTCTGCACCCGACATGCCCGGTGTTCCGCGCGCGACCACCTCGAGGTCCACCGCCGGTGAGAGCTTCTTGTGGCGCACGTGCACAGCGAGGATCGCCTTGCGGTCCTCCAACTCCGGCAGTGGAACCACCACCTGGCGGTCGAAGCGCCCAGGGCGCATCAGGGCGGGGTCCAAGATGTCGGGCCGATTGGTGGCGGCCATCATCACGATCCCCTCCGAGCCTTCGAAACCGTCCATCTCCGAGAGCATCTGGTTGAGGGTCTGCTCTCGTTCGTCGTGGCCGCCGCCCAGCCCCGCTCCGCGCTTGCGACCGACCGAGTCGATCTCGTCCACGAAGATGATCGCACGCCCGTGCTTGCGGGCCGATTCGAACAGGTCGCGCACACGGCTGGCACCGACGCCGACGAACATCTCCATGAAGTCCGAGCCCGACACCGACAGGAACGGAACGCCGGCCTCTCCGGCCACCGCCCTGGCGATCAGGGTCTTGCCGGTACCCGGTGGGCCCACCAGGAGCACTCCCTTGGGGATCCTGGCACCGATCTCCAGGAAGCGGTCCGGTTCGCGCAGGAAGTCGACCACCTCGGCGATCTCACGCTTGACGCCCTCGTAGCCCGCGACGTCCGCGAACAGCGTGGCGGGGCGCTCGGTGGTGTAGGTCTTGGCCTTGGAACGCCCGATCGACATGATCCCGCCCATCTGGCCCTGGGCGCGGCGGTTCATCCACACGAAGAACCCGATGATCAACAGGAACGGCAACAGCAGCGGGATCATCGATGTGAAGAAGTTCGGGGTGGGGTACTTGTAGTTGACCTCCACCTTCTTGTCCCTCATGAGGGTGTCCACCTCCGCGGGTGCCTCGAGGGGGCCGGTGGTGGTGAACTCCTGGCCGTCGGCGAGCTTGCCGGTGATGGTGCCGTCGGCTGTGTTCCAGGTGACCTCCTTGACGTCACCGTCGTCGACCTTGGTCACGAAGTCCGAGTAGGACTGCTCGGTGGCAGAGCGGTCCTGGCTGTACAGGGTGGCCACCATCACCAGTGCCACCACGGCCAGCAGGACCGGGATCAGCCAGGGGGGAAGGCCGTTGCGGGTGGGGGAGCCCTGTCCCTCCGGTGCGCTCCGCTCGGGACCTGTCTGGTCATTGGACATCTGTACAGCCTAGGTGGCGGGAGGCCCCGATGATGTTCGCGGGGTCCGCAACGATGTCACAGCGCGGGGCTAGTTTCTTGCCCGTGAGCAGAAGCTGTGCCCGTCCCGGATGCGCCCGTGGCGCTGTGGCCACACTCTCCTATGCGTATGCGGACAGCACCGTGTGGCTGGAGGATCTGGCGGTCGAGGGCCACCCGATGACCCACGACCTGTGCGACCTGCACTCGGCGAATGTGAGGGTGCCGAGGGGGTGGACCCTCGAGGATGCCCGCACGCCGCCCGAAGCAGCGGTGCCTCCAGCGCTCGACGGTGGCCTGCGCCTAGTCGGCGCCTAGTGCAACAGGCACCCGAGCGCCCCTGGTGGGGACTCGGAGATGTGGGGGCAGGGTTGCTGCTCGCCCAGGTTCTCGCGACCGTCGTGGCGGTGTTCGCGTACAGCGCTGCGGGGTGGGAGGCGGCCGACGAGGTGCCTTTGTGGGCAACGGCGCTGCTCCAGGTGCCACTGTGGGCGGGCTACGCCGGGGTGACCGTATGGGCCTCGAACACCAAGGGTCTGGGGCTGGTGGAGGACTTCGGATTCGCCGGGCGCACCCTCGACGCACCGCTGGGTCTGCTGGCCGGCATTGTGTGCCAGTTGGTGTTGCTGCCGTTGCTGTACTGGCCGCTGCTGCCGTTGTTCGGTCGCACCAGCGATGAACTGTCCGAGCCCGCCGAGGCTCTCGCGGGCAGAGCAGAAGGCACCGTCGGTTGGATCCTGCTCACCCTGATCGTCGTGGTGGGCGCGCCGGTGGTCGAGGAGCTCTTCTACAGGGGCCTGTTCCTGCGTTCTCTCACCAAGTTCGGCCTGCCCACCTGGGGTGCTGTGCTCGTATCGGCCGCGGTGTTCGGTGGGATCCACTTCCAGTTGTTGCAGCTACCCGGTTTGTTCGTCTTCGGAGTTGTGCTGGCCGTGCTCACCGTGCACTTCGGTCGCCTGGGGCCTGCGATCTGGGCTCATGTCGGCTTCAACGGCACCACCGTCGTGTCGCTGTACCTCCAGTCCCGCTGAGGTCTCGGTCACCTGAGGTGCAGGTCACCCTGAGGTGCAGGTCACCCTGAGGTACAGGTCACCCTGAGGTGCAGGTCACCTGAGCATCAGGTGCTGCCGGGTCAGCGCAGCGGGCCGCGGCGGTGCTCGCTGCGAAGCCCCCCGGCGGAATCCTCAAGTCCACGACCTTCGGGCCGACCGGGACGCTACGCGTAGCTCCCACGACCGGAAGGTCCGGTTGAACCCATGGGCGCCAGCGCAGGAGGTCCGTCGATGAACTGCGTCAACTGTGGTGACGAGGTTGTGGAGATCGGGCTGACCGTTGACGGGCACCATCTCACGATGCTGTCGTGCTCGCAGTGCGACACGCGCAGTTGGCGCCGTGACGGCGATTCTGTGGCCTTCGACGGGGTGTTGACCGACCTCTCGGCCACGCGCACGCGCTACCGACGCTCACTGGCCAACTAGAACCCGTAGCCATCGGCCCGGGTCGGGGCCCGAGGTCGGTACCCCGAGGCCGGTACCCCAGGACGGGATCCACCCACCAGGCGCAGAGGTGCCCACAGGGCTACCGAGACACCCGAGCGGGATGTTCTGTACGGGCTCGCTCGACATGTAACGATTGAACGCCTTGGACCGAACCTCCGATACGCCCGCTGACACGCTCGTCGACGACCCGGTAGACCAAGGGCCCCTCGACTTCGTCGAACTGGACCCTGACGCTCCCGGATCACCCTTGGACGCGGTGCCACCGGCCGGCACGCCCATAGCTGTGGATGACCCGCGCAACCCCGCCCGCGAGTGGCTCGAGTGGGGCGGGCTGATGGTGGCCGTGCTGTGCGGGGTAGCGGTGTTCGTGGCGATGGGTCCCAACCTGGTGTTCGCGGACACCACCGCCACCGGTGGCGACATGGGCGCCCATGTTTGGGGCCCTGCCTACCTGCGCGACGTGCTGTTGCCGAACCTGCGCATCACAGGGTGGACCCCCGACTGGTATGCAGGGTTCCCCGCCTACACCTTCTACATGGTCGTTCCGTCGCTGTTCATCGTGTGGTTGGACGTAGGTCTCGCCTGGTGGCTCGGGATCCCGCTCACAGCCGCTGTCGCGGTGGGCACCTACACGTTGTGGCAGCGCACGAGCGACAGGTTGCTGCGGATCGTGCTCGTGTCCGCCGCCGTGTTCGTGGCCGGGCTGCTCATCGGCATCCCCTACAACGTCGCTTTCAAGCTCGTGGCGATCTCCGGGCTGGTCACCCTGCCCGTCGCGGTCTACGCGCTCGGCCGCTCGGCCCGGCTCGCCTTCCCGCTACCGCCACTGCTGGCCGTCGGCGCCACGATGTTCCTCTTCGAGGCGGGCTTCACCATCCTCGGGGGCAACATCTTTTCCACGATGGCGGGCGAGTTCGCGTTCTCGATCTCCCTCACCTTCGCGATCCTGTACCTGGCGGTGCTGTTCAGGGGGATCGAGACCGGCCGCTACCGGGCTCTCGGAGCGCTGCTGTTCGGCCTCACGATCACCTGCCACCTGATCCCGGCGATCTTCGCCGCCGTGGTGACCGTGGTGATCGTGTTGGTGCGCCGCGAGGACCGCACACCCTGGTGGGATGGGGGATGGGGGACGGGGCGCTTCGGGAGAGTCGCGGGCAGCGCCCTGGTGTTGCTCGTGCTGGTGGTCATGTGGCGCGCACCGTCGGGGGTCCCGGTGCTCGCGACGGTCGCAGCGCTGGTGATGCTCGCCGGGTTCGACCGCAGGGCGCTGCGTTGGGCGGCGGTCGCAGCACCCGTTGGCTTCCTGTTGGCCGCGTTCTGGTTCGTGCCCTTCTACCTGAACAGCCCGTTCCTCAACGACATGGGCTGGGAGAAGTACACCAACTACGCGGATTACCTGTGGCCCCAGACCCAGCAGTTCGACATGGCGAACCGCAACCTCTGGTTCGCTCTCGCCGGGGCCGGAATCGTGCTCTCGCTCGTGCACAGGGTGCGACTCGGCTGGTTCCTCACCCTGACCCTCGTGGCCTTCGGCTGGCTGTTCGTGTTCCTGCCCCAGTACCGGCTCTGGAACGCGCGCCTGTTGCCCTTCTACTACCTGGCGCTGTACCTGCTGGCCGCTCTGGGTGTGGCTCTGGCGATCCGTTCGATCGCCATCGTCGTAGGCGAGTTGAAGAGCCGGAAATACGAGCCGTGGCCGGTCTCGCTCGCCGGTTTGCTCGGGGTCGGCGTGGTGGCGCTCGTGTACGTCGCGGGGTCGCTCCAGGCTCTTCCCGGAGGCGGTCCGGGCCAGAAGACGCTCCCCGATGGGCAGGTGATCTCCACCTACGAGTGGGGGCCGTTCACCTTCGGTGACCTCAACAACGCGAGCAACTGGGCGCGCTACAACTTCGCGGGCCTCGAGGATCCGGCCAAGGCCTACGACGAGTTCTCCTCGATGATCCAGATGATGGACGGTGTCGGGCGCGACAACGGCTGCGGGCGCGCGATGTGGGAGTACGAATCGAAGCTGGACCGCTTCGGCACACCGATGGCCCCGATGATGCTGCCGTATTTCACCGACGGCTGCATCGGCTCCATGGAGGGGCTGTACTTCGAGGCGTCCTCCACCACGCCTTTCCACTTCATCAACCAGTCCGAGCTGTCACCGGCCCCCTCGAGGCCCCAGCGCGATCTGCCGTATCCCGAGTTCGACATGGACGCGGGTGTGCGCCACCTCCAGTTGATGGGCGTGCGGTACTACCTGGCGGCCACCACCCAGGCCGTGGAGGCCGCCCGGCTGAACCCGGACCTCACCGAGGTGGCTTCGACAGCGGACTTCCCCCAGGGCGACGGCAGCAGCCGCCAGTGGGTCGTCTTCGAGGTTGCGGATGCACCGCTGGTTCAGTCACTCGAGAACCTCCCGGTGGTGCTCACCCCCACCGATGACCACATCGACGGCTGGGTCTACGGCGAGGAACGCCCAGAGGCCACCGAGGCCGACCCGTTCCCGAAGAAGACCTCCGGTCCCGCCATGGACTGGTATCTCGATCCGAGCCGTTGGGAGGTGCCGCTCGCTACCTCCGGTCCGCCGGACTGGCCGCGGGTCGACCGGGGCGATGCCGAGACGCTGGCAAACCCCCCGCGCGAGCCGGTGGACCCCGTCGAGGTCGACGACATCGAGCTCACCGACGACACGGTCTCGTTCAAGGTCTCCGAACCGGGCACACCGGTGCTGGTGAAGGTGTCGTACTTCCCGAACTGGACCGCCGACGGTGCCGAGGGCCCCTACCGGGTGAGTCCGAACTTCATGGTCGTCGTTCCGACCGACACCGAGGTCACCCTCAGCTACGGCCGCAGTCCGGTGGAGTGGCTCGGTTGGTTGATGACTGCGTTCGGGGTGGCGATCGCGATCTGGCTCGCGAGGCGTGACGACCGCGAGGCGGATCCGATCCCTGAGGGCGGTGGCGAGCCGTCGGCTTCGGACGCAGATGGTCGATCCGTGCCGGAACCAGTGGCGGACCCTGTGGATCCTTCCGGTCGGCCCGAGTCAGTGGACCCGCCCGGGGCCGTGTGAACCTGGCGCGCCGCGTCCTGGCCATCGGGGTCGTCGCAACCCTGGTCGACATCGGTGGTGTGCTCGTCGCGGTGGAGGTACTCCACTGGAGCGTGGTCCCGGCGGACCTTGCCGCGGTCGCACTGGCGACGGTCATGTCGTTCGGAATGCACACCGCGCGCGGAGGTAGCGCCCCCACCCCCGGCCGGCGTTGGTTCTCCGAGTACTCGGCCTACTGGCTCACCGCTCTGGCCGCGCTGGTAGCCGACGTGGCGGTGCTGTGGCTCCTGGTCGAGTGGCTCGACCCTGGTTGGTGGCTGCCGCTGCTGGTGGCCAAGGTCCTGTCGCTGTCGGTGGCGTTCGTCATTCGCAGCTCCAACTACCGCAACCTCATGTTCCAGGCGGTCCGCGCGGACCAGGCGGTTCCGTCGCAGAGGACGCCTTCGGATGGTCGCTACCGGCTGAGCGTGGTGATACCGGCCTACGAAGAGGCCGACAGGATCCAGGCGACCATGGAGCGTGTGCGCCGGGAGCTCTCGGAGGTGGCGGGTGACGGTGGCCTGGAGCTGCTCGTGGTCGACGACGGGTCCGGAGACGACACGGCGGTGCTCGCGGAGAGGGCAGGGGCGGACGTCGTGCTGCGCCAGGACACCAACCGTGGCAAGGGTGCCGCTGTGCGTGCGGGGATGCTCGCCGCGTCAGGGCGTACGGTCGCGTTCACCGATGCGGATCTCTCGTATGCCCCGGCACAGATCGCCCGGCTGCTCGCTGAGGTCGAAGCCGGGTGGGACGTCGTGGTGGGGTCGCGCCAGCACACCGCGAGCCTCACGGTCGTGCGCGCGGGCCGCCTGCGTGAGTTCGGCGGCCGTGTGATCAACCTGTTCACCGGCGTGGTGCTGCTGGGCCGCTACCTCGACACACAATGCGGGCTCAAGGCCTTCAGGGGTGACGTGGCAAGGCTGCTGTTCGGGCATTCGGTGATCGACGGGTTCGCGTTCGACGTGGAGATACTGCACCTCGTGGAGCGCTACCGGTTGACCCTCACCGAGGTTCCTGTCGAGGTCGAGAACTCCGAGCGTTCCACGGTCCACGTCGTGCGCGATGCATGGCGTCTCGTGGTCGACCTGCTGCGCATCCGTCACGGCGAACGGGCGATGACCTACGACGTCGAGTCGCTCGGGTTGCCGGCTGCGGGCACTGCGGATCGGCGGTGAGCTGTCCGCTCACCGGTAGTGTGCCCGCCATGTCCACCCTCGACGACATCTTCAAGGCCTACGACGTCCGCGGGACGGTGCCCGACCAGCTCGACGCCGACCGTGCACGTGCTATAGGCCGTGGATTCGCCGTATTCGCCCGCGAGGAGGCGGCCGGACGTGGTGGAAGGTGTGAACGGGTGATCGTCGGGCGCGACATGCGCCCCAGCGGGGTGGAGTTGGTGGCTGCGTTCACCGAAGGGGTGACCACCGAGGGGCTCGACGTGCTCGACATCGGGCTGGCATCCACCGACATGTGCTACTTCGCTGCGGGTTCCCTGGATGCGCCCGCAGCGATGTTCACCGCGTCGCACAACCCTGCGGGCTACAACGGCGTGAAGTTCGCCCTCTCGGGTGCCCGCCCTGTCGGCGAGGACACCGGGCTGGGGCGCATCAAGGAGGTTGCCGCCTCGGTGCTGGACGGCTCCATGGCTGATCCGGCGCTCGATCCCGGCACGGTCGCCGAGCGCGACGTCCTCGCGGACTTCGCCGCACACGTTCGTTCGTTTGTCGACCTCGACGCACTGGCTCCCCTCAAGGTGGTTGCCGACACGGCCAACGGCATGGGAGGGCTTGTCGTGCCCGCGGTGTTCGAGCCGTTGCCGGTCGACCTGGAGATCATGTACGGCGAGCTCGACGGTACGTTCCCCAACCATCCTGCGGATCCGATCCAGCCGGAGAACACAGCGGACCTGCGGCGCCGGGTCGTCGAGGTGGGCGCCGACATCGGATTGGCCTTCGACGGCGACGCGGATCGTGTGTTCCTGGTGGACGAGACCGGCAGCGGGCTGTCCGGGTCGGTCACCACGGCGATCATCGCTGCGGGGATCCTCGAGCGGCATCCCGGTGAGACCGTGATCCACAACCTGATCTGTTCCAAGACCGTTCCCGAGGTTGTGCGCGAACGCGGTGGGATCCCGATCCGCACGAGGGTCGGGCATTCGTTCATCAAGGAGGTCATGGCCGATACCGGAGCGATCTTCGGTGGCGAGCACTCCGCGCACTACTACTTCCGTGACAACTACCGGGCCGATTCGGGTCTCATCGCCGCGCTCGTGGTGATCGAGCAGATGTCGTTGGCCGCCGAACCGCTCTCTGAGTTGCGTGCGCCGTTCGAGCGCTACTCGGCGTCGGGGGAGCTCAACACCCGGGTGGAGGACCCAGAGGCCGTCATCGAGTCCGTCGCCCGCCACTACGACTCCCAGGGCATGTCGGTGGACCGCCTCGACGGGCTCACGGTCGACGCGGGGGATTGGTGGTTCAACCTGCGTGCATCCAATACGGAACCGCTACTGCGCCTCAACCTCGAAGCGTCCGACGCCGCCGCCTGTGGCGCCCGGGTCGCAGAGGTGCGTTCGGTCATGGCAGGCTGAACGCGATGAGTGACCAAGCTGCTGCCGACAACGCGCTCGACCCGAAGCTCCTCGAGGTGCTCGCCTGCCCACAGGACAAGGGTCCGCTGCTCTACTTCCAGGACGAAGCATCGCTGTACAACCCCAGGCTCCAACAGCGCTATGCGGTCGACGGCGGGGTTCCGGTCATGTTGATCGACTCGGCGGAATCCGTAGACGACGGCGAGCACGACCGGCTCCTGGCCAAGGCGGCCGCCGAAGGGATCGAGCCGACCTTCAGCGACGACTGAAGGTTCCACAGATGACCGCTGACCTGGAGACCGTAGACTCGCTTGACATGTTCGGGGCGACCTTCGCCCTGGCGGACCAGGTCGAGCGCGCCGCGGCGGTGGCGCGCGGTGTCGACAACCTCCCTTCCGCAGAGGGAGCGACCGCCGTGGTCGTCATGGGCATGGGTGGCAGCGGCATCGGAGGCGATGTCGCAGCCGCTGTCGCAGCGCCGAATGGCACTCTGCCGGTGATCGTGTCCAAGCACTACGAGTGCCCCGGATGGGTGGGCCCCGACACCGTGGTGATGGCAAGCTCGTTCTCGGGCAACACCGAGGAGACGATCACCGCCGCGTCGGCTGCACAAGCCGTCGGCGCGCGCATGATCGTGCTCGCCTCCGGGGGCCGCCTCGCCGAGTTGGCGGGGGATTGGAACGCACCCCTGGTGCGCTTCGATCCGCGGATCCCGATGCCACGCTCGGGTATCGGAGCCGTCTCGGTGACCCCGCTGGTGCTTCTCGGACGGCTCGGTGTGCTCGGCGGTGTGGACGAACAGGTGAGCGCAGCACTCGACCAGATCCGCACCAGGGCGGCCGAGCTGTCGGGTGGCGTCCCCGCCGGCACGTCCCCGCAGGGCGGCGCTCGGGACGTGGCCAGTGCCGTCGCTCACCGGATAGGGCGCACGATGCCTCTCGTGTACGGCGGGGGAGTGCTCGGTGAGGCCGCTGCATGGCGCTGGAAGGGTCAGTTCAACGAGAACCCGAAGGTGCCCTCGTGGCCCAACCGGGTGCCCGAGCTCACCCACAACGAGATCGCCGGCTGGGCGGTCAACGGCGACGTCACACGCCAGGTCCTGACCCTGGTGTTACTGCGACACGACTTCGAACACCCTCAGGTAGCGCGTCGATTCTCGATCATCGAGGAGTTGTGTGAAGAGGTTGTCGCCGATGTGCTCACCGTGCGCGCCCAGGGCGACGGGCTCTTTGCCCAGTTCATGGACCTCACCCTGGTCGGAGACGTCGCGTCGCTGCACCTGGCGGTCAGCCTCGGCGTGGACCCCGGCCCCGTCCCTGTTCTGGACGACATCAAGGCACGGCTGAGGTCGGCACCCGGCTAGGTGCGCGGTGCTCGCCTCCTACGGCGTCACGCGGTAGGCATCGGTCACCGCGTTGGTGTCCGAGCCCAGGAGTGGATCAGCCGACAGCACGCAGACAGCGCCGTTGGCCGGAATCGCTGCACCCGGCGATGGCTCGCACGGCAGGGTGCCCGAGGCAGGCACCGAACCGTCACCCAGGTGCCTACCCGCCACGTCGACCGCCGCGGACCCTGTAGCAGTCGTATCCCAGCGGTACACGTCGGGCGCGCCGTTCGTGTCGTCGGGGTGCAGGTTGGTGGCCTCTGTGGTGACCTGTACCCACCGGCCGTCGTCGCTGATCGCCGAGGGGACGGTCAGGGCATCGGGTTCGGCCGCCGGCCACGCCTGGGTCGTCATCGTGGTGAGGTCCCACACCACCGGTGGGCCGAAGTTGGTCGCGCCCAGCGAGAGCGTTGCGATGAACCTTCCGTCGTTGCTTATCGCAGCGGATCCGAACAACGTGATGAGCGCGCCAGGCAGGACCTGGGTCGTGTCGGTGGTCCGGTTCCACAGGTACCGTCCGTCCTGTTCGTCGTGGCCGTCCTGGTTGTTCCACATGTACAGGACCTGCTCGGAGTTCGCGCTGACCGACTCGATAGCGAGGGTTCCGTATCCGGGTCCTCCATGCGGGCAGTCCGTTGCGCTGGAGGTCGTGAAGTCGTACACACGGCACGAGGTGGTGAAGATCCCGAAGCTCGACCGAGCCCCGTAGACCGCACTGCTGCCGTCATCGCTGAGCCAGGGAACCAGCACGGTTCCCGCGGGTGGGTCGGTCCACGTGACCGTGGTGTCGGTGATCCGGTCATAGCGTGCCAGCGTGACGGCGCCGAGGTCGCCGCTCTTGAACGCGACGTAGCGCCCGTTGGAGCTGATGCGGGGCGCATCGAAGGCGTTCTCAGCGATCCGCTTCACCGCACCGGTTCCGCGGTTGCGTAGGAACACGTCCTGATTCCCGTTGGTGTCGCCGGGTACCAGGTTGTCCGCCGCGGATACGAACGCGACCCAGTTTCCGTCAGCACTGAGCGATGCGCCGCTGGCATCGGCATTGCCGAGGACGTTTCCCTGGCCGAGCGTGAGCGGATTCGGCGTACCTGAGGGCGTCGGTGGCGGTGGTCCGCATGCGGCGGCAACCGAGAGAACGGCCACCAGGCCGACGACCACTACCCAAGGGTGACCGCTTCGTCCGATCGACTGCTTCATCTCGCCCTCCAACCCCACGCCCGGTGATCGCGATCGCGCATTGTGTGTACCACATCGTGTTCCCTGCACCGTAGGACACGATGGAGCCCGGTGCACCTGGTTCCCGCGGTGCGGTCGTCGACCCACGCCCCGATGTCGGCGCCCCGTTGGGGTTCAGCGGCGAGGCTCACCGTCGAGCAGTGAGACCACGGCCTCGGCGAACGCGTTCGGCTGTTCGACCATCGGATAGTGCCCGACACCGGTGAGCTCGATGAGCGTCGCGTCGTCGCGGTGTTCGGCCAGCCGGTGTGCCATCGCGATCACCGCGATGGGATCCAGGTCACCCCACACGATCCCCAACGGCGATGGGTGGCTCTCGATCGCACCGGTGAAGCGCGCCTCGTCGTCGCGGCGGTCGTCGAGGTAGCGGATCAACCGTGGCAACAGTGAGGCCCCGTCGTTGTGGCAAACGCCTTCGGCTGCTGCTCGCACGTCGCCGTCGTCGGGATTGCTGGCCGGTGAGTCCGCGGGTGCCATCGTGTCGAGGAGGGATCGGTGCAGCGCATCGACAGCGGGTGTGAGCTCCTCGGGCAACCGTGCATCGTCTGCACCCCAGAGCATCTGTTGGCCTGGCGTGAGGTTGGCAAGCTCCAGGTAGATCGAGCCGTTGGTCACCACGCGCCGGCGGATCTCCACACGCTTCCCGGCCACCCCCAGGTTCCCCTCAAGGTCGCGGGCGAGGACCTCACCGCCGACGGTGTCACCCATGTCGTGGGTGACGAGGTCGAACGCGGCCAGGCCGAGATGTTCGACAACACCCGCGACGGCGTCCGCGGCCTGGTGGATCCCGTAGCGGCGGTCCGGTTTCGCCGACAGGCCGAAGCCCGGGAGGTCGAACAACACGACGCGACGCTTGGAGCTGAGTGAATCCAGCACCGGTGCCCAGTCCACCGAAGAGGTGGGAAACCCGTGGATGACCAGCACCGGCGGCCCGTTCTCGGCGCTGCGTGCGGGCCGGTCGACGAGGAACAGCTCGTCACCCGCGATGTCGATCATGTCGCCCTGTTCGCGCCAGGTCTGTAGGTCCATCCCGGCAGTCTTGTCCGACTCCGGGTGCGCTCGCAGGGTCGATGCGTTCGTGTTCGGCGAACCGGTGTCGTTACTCTGGGGAGTGCGGGCTGCGATGTACCCGGAGTCAGACGACCCCAGCCCGAGCTCATCACCGATACCGCGACGGCCCGCGTCCGTTGGCCGAGGAGGACTCCGAAAATGGCTATCACCGACTTCAAGGTTGCAGACATCTCGCTCGCCCCTGCGGGCCGCAAGCAGATCGAGTTGGCCGAGCACGAGATGCCCGGCCTCATGGCGATCCGCGCCGAGTACGCGGACTCGCGCCCCCTCGAGGGAGCGCGCATCACCGGTTCGTTGCACATGACGGTGCAGACCGCGGTGTTGATCGAGACCCTCACAGTCCTCGGTGCCGAGGTCCGCTGGGCGTCGTGCAACATCTTTTCCACCCAGGACGAGGCCGCCGCAGCGATCGTGGTCGGGCCCAACGGGACCACCGAGAGCCCCGAGGGTGTGCCGGTGTTCGCCTGGAAGGGTGAGACCCTCGAGGAGTACTGGTGGTGCACCGAACAGGCACTGCGCTGGGACGGCGGTACCTCAGGGCCCAACATGATCCTCGACGACGGTGGCGACGCCACGATGCTCGTGCACAAGGGCACCGAGTTCGAGGCCAACGGTGAGGTGCCCGAGGTCGGCGACGACGAGCCCGAGGAGTGGGCTGTGTTCTGCGACCTGTTGCGGCGCTCGCTACCCGAAGACCCCAACCGCTGGACAGCCATCGGTGCGGGGATCAAGGGTGTGACCGAGGAGACCACCACAGGCGTGCACCGCCTCTACCAGATGCACGAGGTCGGCCAGCTGCTGTTCCCCGCGATCAACGTCAACGACTCGACCACCAAGTCCAAGTTCGACAACCTCTACGGCTGCCGCCACAGCCTGGTCGATGGTATAAACCGCGCGACCGACGTGATGCTCGGCGGCAAGACCGCTGTGGTGTGCGGCTACGGCGACGTCGGCAAGGGCTGCGCGCAGTCGCTGCGTGGCCAGGGTGCGAGGGTGATCGTCACAGAGATCGACCCGATCTGTGCGCTCCAGGCGGCTATGGAGGGCTACCAGGTTGCCCGCCTCGAAGACGTGATCGAAACGGCCGACGTGTTCGTCACCGCCACCGGCAACAAGGACATCATCACCGCCGAGCACATGGCGCGGATGAAGCACCAGGCGATCGTGGGCAACATCGGGCACTTCGACAACGAGATCGACATGGCCGGCCTGGGTGCGTACCCCGGCGTGACGAAGATCGAGATCAAGCCGCAGGTGCACGAGTGGCGGTTCGCCGACGGCCACTCGATCATCGTGCTGTCGGAGGGGCGGCTGCTGAACCTCGGCAACGCCACCGGCCACCCGAGCTTCGTGATGTCCACGTCGTTCGCGAACCAGACCATCGCCCAGATCGAGCTGTACACCCGCGGCGAGCAGTACGCCGCCGCTGATGGCGAGACCCCGAAGGTGTTCACGCTGCCCAAGCAC
>JBKEAI010000067.1:0-6184 GCA_047972145.1 Microthrixaceae bacterium | reverse complement strand
AAATCGGAGCGGTCAGTGCGGCCCACAGCTTAGGTTTGGCCTCTCGCCCAGATGTGCCGATGAGGAGCGGGTGTTCCGTCTGGTCATTGCGGGCGATATGCGCGCCGCGAGGGTGTTGCGTCCGGCCAGTGCGCCTGGAGAACATCCCGGCAGTGGCCTGCGGGCTCAACGTCGTAGGAGTGCTCGTCGGAGTAGGCGGGTCATGGACTCGACGTAGCGGTCGTCGCTCCAGCCGAGCTCGGTGACGAGCTCTCGCCATGTGTCGAAGTGCGCGACGGCGTAGAGCGTTGCTGCGGCACCGTTGATGGTCCAGTCCTCGGCGAGTTCGCCTCGCTCGGCGAGCGTTTCGACCATTGCTCGGAAGGTTGCCTGCCTGAACTGCATGCGGTCACGCCAGGCGGCGCCGAGGGCTGGGTCGTCGTGTTGGAAGGCTTCGAGGACCTGGGCGACAGGGAGGACCTGAGCCCAGAACGTGGTGTTAAGGCGCATTGCGGCCTCGATCAGGGCCGCGCCGCTTGGGGCCGCGTGGACCCGGGCAAGTGATTCGCCCAGGTCAAGGGACGCGTCCATGTGGTTGACGAGCGCGACCAGCAGGCCGGCACGGTCACCGAAGTGGAGGTAGAGCGCCTGACGAGACACCGAAGCACGCGCCGCGACGTCGGCGAGCTTGAAACGGGAACCCTGCTCAGCGACCAGGGCCCAGGCGGCCTCCAGGAGGCGTGTGCGAGTTTCCGGATCACCGTACCCGGCAGTGGTTGACATTGTGTACACCCCGGTTCTAGTGTGGTTGACGTAGTGTAAACCGGGTGGCTGCTGGAGGTGCAGGATGCTCGACGACGACTTCTCCAACGCCCAAGCGAAGGTGCTCGCGAAGTACGGGCTCATCGCAGAGGAACGGTGGATCGCAGCGCCGACGGTCAAAGGTCAAGCCCACGTTCTCGTCACCGGTGAGGGCCCTCCAGTCGTGTTACTCAACGGGATCGGCGTCCCCGCGGCGATGCTGGCACCGCTGATGGCCCGCATCGAGGGGTTCACCCAATACGCCATCGACCTGCCCGCCTACGGGTTGTCAGACACAACCAACGAATTCGCCGACGATCTACGCCGCAACGCCGTCCACTTCCTATGTGAGGTGTTCGACGGCTTGGGTCTCATCGAGCCGGTCGTGGTCGCGAACTCCCTGGGTTCGCTCTCGGCGAGTTGGCTTGCGATCGACGAGCCCAACCGTGTCGCAGCGCTCGCCCACATCGGCTGTCCGGCCATCGCGCTGGACACCTCGGCGCCACTGCCCATGCGGCTTCTCTCGATTCGGCCCCTCGGTCGGTTGATGATGCGGCTGCAACCGCCGTCGGAACGGCAGGTCGAGCAATTGTCCAAGATGGTCCATGAGCATCCCCTGCCACCTGAGATCGCCCAGCTCATCCTCGCCACGGAGCGTCTCGACCACTTCGAAGACACGTTCCTGGCAACCCTCAACCGTCTGGTTCACCTGCGCGGCAACCGGCCCGAACACGCCCTCACGGCCGACCAGCTCGCAGGGATCGACCTGCCAACGCTGCTCGTCTTCGCCGCCGACGACCCCATGGGTGGCCCCCCTGTCGGCGAGCGCGTGGCCGCGGCCACGCCCGACGCTGAACTCCACATCGTTGATGGTGGCCACGCCCCATGGGTTCACCACGCGGACCAGATCGCACCGCTCGTCGAGACGTTCTTGCACCGGACGGAGCGCCGGTAGGGGGCATGAGACGAACCAACCGGCGCGCCCTCCGGCCCTGGGCGCCGGTCTCGCGCGCCCGCCGACACCCACGCTGGCAACCGAGCGAATGACCCGTTCGGGGTCCGCCACTATGCACTCTGACCAGGCGAAATGCTCAGGCTGCGACTAGCTCGGCGCTCCAGGGGGCGCGTGTACTTTGGGTTAAATTCTCCCCTCCGACACGACCTGACCAGGGCAAACGCCCTGGTCAGCGCAGTTTTTGGGACGGGTCGAGCGGGTCGAAACGGCCGCTTGTCATTGGTTTGTCATCACCGAGGCCTGATCTCCCGCTCGGGGTTGGCCAAGGCGAGCGAGCGGTCGGCCGTCTCGCGTCCTCGGCCGCCCCGTCGATGCCGGTTCGTTGACCCCGAGCTCTTCACGTGCCCGCTCCCACAACTCGGGGGTACTGGCAACTAGCAGGCCTTCGCGGCGCTGCGCCGGCCGATAGCAGCCGCCGTCAAGATGAGCGGCTTTCCCGCCAGCCTCGGAGATCAGCAGACCCCCGGGCACGTGGTCCCAGGGGAGCGTCCGCCAATAGAGCATGAAGTCGCGCTCGCCCGCTGCGATGGCCGGGTACTCGATGCCAGCTGTCTTCGTCACCGGCTCAAGGCTTTGGAACCGGCCCTTGTTCTCTTCAACGACCTTCGCGACTTCTGGGGGCAGGAACCTCCTCATGACCGCCCCACGCAGCCGCCCGCCCGGCTCGCCCGGAACCAGCGCGACGCGGCCGCCGGCCTCAAGCTCATGCGCGCCGGAGCCCCGCTCCGCCACGAAGGTGCGCCCGTACTCCGGTTGGTGGATGACTGACAGGACCGTCTCACCGCGAACGACGAGCGCGGCCATGACCGCATAGTCGGAAGAGCCCGCGGCGAATGCCGAGGTACCGTCCAACGGGTCCAGCAGCCACACCGGATCGTCACCGGCCAACAACTCGAGTAGCGAGCCGTCCTGCGAGGCTGCCTCCTCACCGACCAGCACGCTTCCCGGGACTACCGCCAGCAGCGCCGCACCGAGGTGGGCCTCGCACTCCTCATCCGCGACCGTCACCACCTCGCCCGGAGACTTCTCCCGGATATCGCCCGCCGCAAGGGACCGGAACCGGCGACGCAGGAACACATCCGCCGCGTTGCGGACCTCACCGACAACGCGATCTACATCGAATGCCACGATCGCGACGATAGGGCCGTCCCAGCTACCGTCACGTCCCATCGCTGCCACGCGACACCGACGGTAGGGCCAAATCAGACCGTCGCACTGGGGGCCAACTCAGCTTCAGAGGCCCGAATTGGTGGTGACGGCCGGCAAGCGAGTCCCATCGTGGACATCTGGAGCGCGAAACGGTCGTAGGGCAGCCGGCGAGTGGCACGGCGCTCATGGAATCGAGAGCTGCGCTCAGGAAAGACGAGCTGCGAGCGCTTCTCGGGTGGCCAGACGTTCTTCTTCGATACGGGCGGCGATGCTGATGCGAAGATCGGTTGCACCGGCAGCGGTGTAGTCGGCCAGCCCCTGCTCGATCTGGTCGATCGAACCGGTGAGCAGGAGGTCGGCTCCACTGGCCGCGCCCTCGCGGTCGAGCACGGCGCGGTAGCTGGGAAAGGCGTCGTAGAGCTCGCTGTTCGACCGGCTCCAGGCACGGAGGCCCTCAGGGTCATCGGTCACGCAAACGCCGACCAGGGCGACAATCCTCGGAGCGGGCCGGCCGGCCGCCTCGGCCGCAGCCTTGATGGTGGGCGCAACGTGCTCGGCGATCGTCCGCGGACCGCAATGACCAACCGATGTCCCCTCGGTCCTGCGCCCGGCCAGCTCCAGCATCCGTGGGCCGAGCGCAGCGAGCAGCACCGGCGTGGGTGCCGCGTCGATCGTCAGCCAGCCCTTGGCGAACACCTCCTCCCCGTCGACATCGCACGGCGCGCCTGCGAGCAGCGGGAGGAGCGCGTCGAGGTACTCGGACGCCTGGGTGTAGGGCCGCTGGTATGAGGCCCCGAAGAAGCCCTCGACCACCATCTGATGCGATGCGCCGACCGCTAGCGTGAACCGGCCGCCAAGAGCGCTCTGGGTGGTGCGAGCCGATGCACCAAGCGCCAGAGGGTGGCGCCCAACGAGGGGGACGACGGAGGTGCCCAGCTCGACGAGCCCAGGCACCTGGTCGGCGATCGCGGCGAGCGCCACGAGCGGGTCGACTCCGAACACCTGGGACAGCCAGAAGCTCTCGAAACCGGCTTCGGCTGCCCACACGGCATGTTCACGGACCTCGGCCACGCTGGCGATGCCCGTTCCGGCTCCGTACCCGATCCGCACACCAAGGTCGCTCAACATTCAGGCGACCCTACGACAGAGGCTCGCGAGGTGTTGGGACTTACACGGCGTCGATCTCGGTGACCCGTGGGCAGCCATGTTCGCCGACGCGTCGGCCATGGCGGGACCCGACGGCGAGCTCGAGCCGTACTGGGTGTTCAACCCCGAAGGATCTACCGCCCGCATCGAGCGCCACGTCCCCGTGCTGCTGCCGCTCAGCCGTGACGCCAGCAAGCTCGGCGACTTCTGAAAGGCGTCCCCACCTACCGACTCTCCTTCGGGCAACCCCGACAGGAGGAACTGCTCAAGTACCTCGCAGGCAGGATCCCCGAGTCTGAGCTCGCAGCGATCGTCGAACGTCTCCGTGTCGACCTCACGCCCGGGACGGACTCCGCCTGACGCTGGCCCGATCCCCTCGGAAGATCCTCGCTGCCACGCGGTCGGCGGCGTCGGACTGGAGGGGGCGGCGGACGTAGGTGTAGATCCGGCTGGTGACGTGGGTGCTGCTGTGGTCGAGGCGGTCGCTGACGACGTGGATGTCGATGCCCTCCTCCAGGGCGAGCGTTGCCCAGGTGTGGCGGAGCCCGTGGAGCTTGAGCCTCGGTAGCGGCTCGTCGCGGTGGGCCTTGTTGTAGGCGTCCTGCTTGCGGAGGAACTCGCGGCTGAATCGCTCGGGGTGCAGTGGCGCACCATCGGCTCGGCAGAAGATCCAGCCGTCGCCCTGGTAGCCGGCACCGAGCATCCGCTTCAGATCGGCCTGGCGGTCCCGGAGGTCGCTGAGCATCTCGATGGTGCCGGGGTCGAGGGCGATCGTGTGGCCGCCTTTGTCTTCGGGAGGTCCTTCACCACGGCGCGGTGGCCGACCATGCAGATCTGGCGGGACATGATCGCCGTGGCGCCGTCGAGATCGACGTCGGTCCACTTGAGCCCCAGCACTTCGCCGCGGCGTTAGCCGGAGGTGGCGAGGTAGAGCCAGGGCGGTAGGTAGGGGCTGTCGACGACGAAGTCGAGGAACCGACCGAGCTGTTCGCCGGTCCAGGTGGTCGGCCGTCCCCGCCGGGTCGAGGCGATGGGCGGGGAGTGGCGGCCTCGGCGACGTTCCGGATGACCCGGTTCCAGCGCATCGCGTCTCGCAGCGCGGCCTGGATGATCGTATGGACATAGCGGACCATCCGGTTGCTAAGGCCCGCTCTCTTCGCGGCTGGCTTTGGCTGCTGGGCATGCCGGTGAGCGGCGGCCACGGCGTCTCGGGTGATGTCGGCCTCGGCCGGGAACCTTTCGTCGACGGCGTCGGCGACCTGCTGCCAGGTGTTGCCGGCGGCCTTCAGCTCGGCGATGAGGTCGAGCAGGGCGGGGTCGTGGTGGCGCGCAGGGACGCCAGGCTGTCGTCGGCCGGAGTCGAGGAGCTTGCGGTACAGGACGTTGAGGTCCATCGGCGTCAGCTCCTGGAGCGGGATGCCGCCGATGTAGGGCGCGACGTGGAGCGCGATGTTGCGCGAATAGCTGACGTAGGTGCTCTCCTCGAGCGTCGGTGGCAGCTGGGTCGGTAGCCACTCGTCGGTGAGGAACTCGGCCACGGTGAGCCGGTCGGGTTTCACCCAGCTCCCGGTGGCCAGTGCGGTGAGCGCTTCGGTCTGGGCGGTCTCGGCTTCCGTGCGGGTGGCGAAGCCACCCTTGGAGACCTGGCGGCGGGTGCCGTCGCCTTCGGTGACGTAGAGGTAGTAGGCCCAGGTCGATCCGCGCTTGCGGATGTTGTTGCGGCCGGTGGTCATCGCCTTCTCCTGAGGACACGTCCGACGCGTGGTCGGAGCGGTTGGAGGGGCGACGGTTTCCCACCGTCACGAGGGGCCTGCCGAGACCGGGTCGGTCCGAGCGGGATCGCTTGTCATCGTCGCACGGCACGGTCGACCTGACCAGTCCCACGCCCGACCAGGCGGCGGTGTCGCACATCGGGGACAAGAAGTCGCGAGGAATCGCAGATTTCCTGTCGAGTTTCGGCCCCGAAAGCGGCCTACCTGGGTGACGGGATCTCCGCGCCCGTCCGGAGGTCGCCATGACAGCCGAGCAGCTCTCGTTCTTGGACCTCGCACCCGAGGCCCCGACTCGCAGATCGTCGCGCCCGCGGACGCGGCG
>JBKEAI010000058.1:0-39356 GCA_047972145.1 Microthrixaceae bacterium | reverse complement strand
GCGCCGCCGCGGGCTCGGTGGCTCGTTGCCGAAGCGGTCGACCAAGGTCCGCCGGGCGCTCGAGCTGCCGGGCGACAAGCCGTTCAGCGAGCTGCGCGGTGGATCGGGCAACCAGGAGGTGTCCACCACGATGGGCTTCACCCGGTTGCTGCGCAACCTGGCGCGCGACGAGCACGTCGGCCCGCGCGTGGTGCCGATCATCCCCGACGAGGCCCGCACCTTCGGCATGGACGCACTCTTCAGGGAGATCGGGATCTATGCCCCGCACGGGCAGCTCTACGAGCCGGTCGACCACGAGCTGCTGCTCTCCTACAAGGAGTCCTCCGACGGCCAGATCCTCGAGGAGGGCATCACCGAGGCCGGCGGCCTCGCATCCTGGACTGCCGCAGCCACCTCGCATGCGCACCGCGGCGTGCCGATGGTGCCGTTCTACACGTTCTATTCGATGTTCGGCTTCCAGCGGGTCGGTGACCTGATCTGGGCGGCAGCGGACGCCAGGGCCAGGGGTTTCCTGCTCGGTGCCACCGCCGGACGAACCACGCTGCTCGGAGAGGGGTTGCAGCACCAGGACGGCCATAGCCAGCTGCTCGCATCAGCGGTTCCCGTATGCCACAGCTACGACCCGGCGTTCGCGTTCGAGACGGCACTGATCGTGCGTGACGGGATCGCCAAGATGTACCCGGGCGACGGAAGCCCGGGCGATGACCGCTTCTACTACCTGACCCTCTACAACGAGAACTACCCGATGCCACCGATGCCCGACGACGGGGGTACCGGTGCGATCGAACAGGGGGTCGTCGACGGCCTCTACTGCTGGCAGCCGGCACCCGAGGGAACGGGTCCCGAGGCGACGATCGTGTTCTCCGGTACCGCCTGGTCCGCCGCGGTCGAAGCACGCGACATCCTCGCCGAGCACTACGGGATTCGGGTGTCGTTGTGGTCAGCCACGTCTTTCCAGCAGCTGCGCCTGGAGGCGATGGAGGTGGAGCGCTGGAACCGCCTGCATCCTCTCGAAGCTCCACGGCGACCCAAGGTCACACAGATCCTCGAGCCCAGCGCGGGGCCTGTCGTGGCGGTCACGGACTTCATGCGGGCGGTTCCCGACCAGATCGAGCACTGGATCCCCGACGGCCGGCTCTGGTGCTCGCTCGGCACCGACGGCTTCGGTCGTTCGGACACCCGGGAGGCCCTGCGGCGGTTCTTCGAGACCGACGCCCCGAACGTGGTCGTGGCGGTGCTGCACACCATGGCCGAATCGGGGATCATCGACCACGCCACCACCGAGGATGCGATCCGCCGCTACGACGTGGATCCCGGGGCTGCACCGAGCTGGATCACCCCCTGACCGATCACATGCCATGGGACCGCCGGCGTGGCCGGCGAAACCACCGTGAAGCAACCCGGCTCAGGTACCTGCGAGTGCTTCGATCACCGGAGCCATCTCTTCGAGAGAGCCGGCTGAGATCCCGATATTGGAGATGCCGAAGGTCTCGCGCCGTTCGATCAGGTCCTCCACGACCTGCGCGGTGGTTCCACACAGCGCATGTGGCGAACGTCGAGCCTCGTCGGGGGTGAGGCCGAATCCGCCGGCCATGGTCTCGAACAGCACGTCGCGCTCGTCGGTCACCAGCGCCAGGTGGATCCGCACACCGAGCTCGATCGCCGCGAACCGCTCGGGTGCGGCCTCGCGGATCCAGCCGAGCTTGCGTTGGGTTGCCTCGGCGGTGGCGCTCGGCCCGGCGCGGTGGTCGATCACCCCCGCCGGCAACGAAGGGTTGAGGTGGATCACGTCTGCGTGTCGTGCTGCCACCTCGAGCACCCGACGACCTCCACCGCCCACCCAAACCGGCGGATGCGGTTCCTGGACGACGGAGGGCGCCAACACCAGTTCGTCGGTGCTGTAGTGCGCTCCCTCGTAGCTCACGGGTTCGCCGCTCCACAGAGCCGTGATGATCTCCAGGGCCTCCTCGAGACGGGCGACCCGCACCGCCGGTGGGTCGAGCTCCATGCCGGCCGCGCGGTAGTCCGAGGTCATCCACCCGGCACCGAGACCGAGCTCGACACGACCGCCGCTGAGTTGGTCGATCGTGGCTACCTCGCGTGCGAGCACGGCTGGATGCCGGTAGTCGTTGGAGAACACGAGCGAACCCACGCGCAGCGTCGTGGTGTGCGCGGCGACAGCCATCAGCGCGGCGATCGGCGCCAGTTGGTCATCGAGGTGATCAGCGACGGTGAGCACCGACACCCCGAGGTCCTCTGCCCTGCGGGCCAGCGGCAGCAGCTCACCGGGATCCGACAGGTGTGACGCCTGCACGCTGAAGCGGAACGGGCGCAGCGGGGTGCCTGGGGAGGTGCTCACCGAACGAAGGGAACCCGGGGATGCCTAGACGGCGTCCGACTTGGACTTCTTGGCGGCCTTCATCATCTTCTTCCAGTCGCGAACACGTCCGAGCGACTCCTCGGAGTCGATGTCGGCCACCGAGCGGGGTTCGTCGTCGGAAAAGGGTGCTGCCACCTCCTGCCAGCCATCGGGTGTGACGCCCATGCGCTTGGCGAGGATCGCTATGAAGATCTTGGTCTTCTCCTCGCCGTAGCCGGGAAGCGAGCGCAACCGGTCACGGAGGTCCTCGGCGCCGGTGGCGCCGGTCCACACCGAGGCGGGATCACCGTCGAAGTCCTCGGCGAGCACCTCGCACATCTGGTGGATCCGCCTGCCCATCGACGCTGGAAAGCGGTGTATCGCCGGCTTGCGGGCACACACCTCCACGAAGTCCTCGGTGTCCATCGCGATCACCGTGGGCACGTCGAGGGTGCCCAGCCGTTCGGCGAGCGTCCAGGGACCGCGGAAGGCCCACTCCATCGGAACCTGCTGGTCGAGGAGCATCCCGACGAGCAGCGCCAACGGGTTCTCGGCGAGGAACCCATCCGCGTCGTCGTCGCCGGTGATCGGGATCGGTACCGCTGCCACGCTCGGCAGCGTAGTGCCGCCACGAACTCAGATTTCCCCGGTCGTGCCCACCACCGCGCCGTCGTCGGGCTCGGTGTGCGACGCAGCGGTCTCAGAGGCGATCCGCTGGCGCCGGAGCCAACCCATGAACATCGCGACCGCCCTCGGGTCATGGCGCAGTTCATGGCCCGCACCGCTGAGCACCCTCATCTCCGCGGCTCCGTGCGATTCCGCGATCGCGATCGAGTTGTCGAGTGGCGTGAGGTCGTCGCGGTCGCCGTGCATGACCAGCAGCGGGCGCGGCGCGAGTTGTGCGGCCCCGACCTTGGGGCGTACCGATTTGAGCTCGGCCGCCCACTGGTCGAAGCTCGGGGGGAACTCCGGGTCCTTTATCACCTGCACCTGCCTGGCGTGCAGGAGCAACCGACGGGGGTGCTTCGCCCAGTCGTCGAAGTCCGACGGGGTGGCCATAGCGGCCACGCCACGCACGACCGGATTGCGCGCACCTTCGACCACCGCGAGCGAACCTCCGGTGCCGTACCCGGCCAACCACACGCCAGCGGCGCCCAACTCGTCGACGTGGGCCACCGCCGCTGCGACGTCGTCCAACCACCCCTGGAGCGAGAACTGGCCCTCGGCCTTCCCACAGCCGCGGAAGTTCATCGTGAGCACCATCCAACCCAGTTCGCTCGCGATCCTGTTGGCAAGTTCGGGGAACGAGATGCCCGACTGGGGTGATTCACGCCCCCTCGTGGGGAAGCCGTGGCAGAGCACCAGGCCCGGTGGGTCCGCACTGTGGTGTGAGGGTTCGGCGAGGTGCCCGCTGAGGGTGAGGCCTGCGGACTCGAACCCGTAGTCCATCACCGGTGACGAGCCGCCGGTGCGCTCACCTCCCATGTGGAACCTCCGGGATCAGAGTGCGCTGGAGCGCTGGGCGGAGAACAGCCGGTAGCCGCGGTTGCGGGCCTCCGCGAGCGTGTCGGGGCCGAAGCAGAGGAACGTCTCCGCCTCCATGAGCTCCTCGATCAGGTGCGCGTGGGGGTCGGTCAGCTCGTCCACGTCGTAGACGACCTGGGAGCGCTTGTCGCCGATGAATCGGTTGTGCTCGAACTTGGTTGGCCGGTCCATCACGCTCCTGGTCGTCGCTGTCAGATCCGTGCGATCTCTTTGGATCTGGCTCTGTTGGGTCTGACCCTGTTGGATCTGGCCCTGTCGGATCTGTGTGATCCCACTCTAGGTGTCCACCTGGGGACCGAACATCCCGATCGCCTCGTAGTACTGCTGTTCCACCTCGAGCACGGCCACGACATCGTCGTCGTCGACCTGCGTGGCCTCGCCCGCGTCGTCAGCATCGTGCTCCGCGAGCTCCTCGAGGCGCCCGAGGATCCAGGCGACCACCTCCTCGTCCACCACGACCACGAGGTCGTCCCCGACGGTGTCATCGGTCGCTCCGGAGGCCACCCCCCGCTCCGCCAGGTAGTCGCAGTGGGCTCCGAGCACCGCGTCCACCTGGTCGTAGGACAGCCTCGCTGTCAGCTCATCGGGCAACCGGTCGGCAACGAAGTGGGTGGCCTCGGCGAGGTCGTAGACCGAACGTCGCGGCCTTTGCGCGAGGGTGCCCGTCGCCGAACCGACCGACGCAGCCGCTATCACGAACGTTCCGACGCCGAGCGCGACGATCCAGATCCACACGGCTCAGCGCCTCAGTGCGCGCTGTCGGCGCCGGCCCGGGGTGACCGGTCGGCCGGCGTGCACTCAGATCCCGATGCGTTGGGCGAGCAGCTCGCGGTGGTAGGTCGGGTCGCCGAAGAGCAGCTCGGAGCTCTTCGCACGCTTGAAGTACAGGTGAGCGGGATGCTCCCAGGTGAACCCGATTCCGCCGTGGATCTGGATGTTCTCAGCCGCGGAGTGGAAGTACGCCTCGGAGCAGTACGCCTTGGCGAGGCTCGCCACCGACGGCAGTTCGTCGTTGAGCTCCGCTGCACACCAACCCGCGTAGTAGGCGGCCGACTTGGCGGACTCGACCTCGAGCAACATGTCGGCGCACTTGTGCTTGATCGCCTGGAACGAACCGATCGGACGGCCGAACTGCACGCGGTCCTTCGCGTACTGCACCGCGGATTCGAGCACCTCCTGGGCGCCACCGACCTGCTCGGCGGCGAGGGCGACAGCGGCGAGATCGAGCACCTGGGACAGCACATCCCAACCGCCGCCATCGGTGCCGATGAGGGTGCCCTCGACGTCGCTGTACTCGAGGCGCGCCTGCTTGCGGGTCTGGTCCATCGTCGAAAGCGCGGTGCGGGTGAGGCCCGCTGCATCGCCGTCGACGGTGAACAGGCTCACTCCCGCCGATGTGCGTGCAGCGGTGATGATCAACCCGGCGGTGTGGCCGTCGAGGACGTAGAGCTTCTCGCCGTTGAGCTTGTAGGAGCCGCCGGCCTCGGTGGCCTCCATGGTGACCGCGGATTCGTCCCAGCGGCCGTTCGGCTCGGTGTAGGCGAGGGTCGCGATGGTCTCCCCCGACGCGATCCCGGGCAGGTGGGCCGCCTTGGCGTCGTCGTCGCCGCTGTGCAACAGCGTCTGGCCGGCGAGCACGACGGTGGAGAAGTAGGGGGCGCACAACAGACGCCGACCCATCTCCTCGAGCACAACTATCAGCTCCACGAAGGAGTAACCGGATCCACCGAACTCCTCGGGGATGACCAGTCCCTGAAGGCCCATCTGCTCACCCATCTGGGTCCACACAGCTGGGTCGTATCCATCGGTGGTGTCCATCAGCTCCCGAACGGTCGCCTCGTCGGACTTGTTGTCGAGGAAGTCGCGCACGACCTTGCGCAGTTCTTCCTGTTCGTCGCTGAAGGCGAAGTTCATATGGGAATCCCCTCTTTCGGGTGTCGGTGTCCTGATGGCGGACCCGCTGGCGGACCGGGACATGTGAGCACGCCTGAGCCACCCGGCGCACACCCACTGGTGTACATCTGTGTACACTGCCTTGAGCCCGGTCGTTCGCCGCGGTACCCGAACAGCGCGGTTTGCCTAGCGACACGGTTTTCCGAGCGACACGGTTTTCCTAGCGACACGGTTTCCGAACAGCGCGGAGGCACCCGATGGACACGGTTGGAATCAGGGACTTGCGGGCCAACCTCGCCTCCTTCGCCCGACGCGCCGGACAGGGCGAGCGCATAGTGGTCACCGTCGGCGGTGAGGCGGTCGCGCAGTTGGGTCCGCTCGATCCCGGTGCTTCCCAACCCACCCTGGAGGACCTGGCTGCGAGGGGGCTGATCAACGTGGCCCGGCGTCCTGACCGCCCTGAGCCGGCGTTCTCCATGCCGATGTGGGCGGGCACGCGCATGGACCAGATCCTGCGTGAGGTTCGCGGACGATGACCCTCGCGCTCGACACCACAGCGCTGCTGGCGCGCTACCTCGAGGGACCGACCCGGGTGGTCGTGCTCGATGCCATGGCGAACGACCACGACTGGTGCGCCAGCGCGATAGCGCTGTCGGAGGCGATGATGCTCGTGGATCGCCTCGGCGACGACCCTGGACGTGCGGACCGCCTGCGCGAGTCGATCCGCGACGACTGGGAGCGCGTCAACGTGGTCCCGGTCGACACCATGTGCCTCGAACGGGCCGCCGAGCTCGGTCGTACACAACCGCTGCGCTCGATCGATGCGATCCACCTGGCGGCAGCGGACCGGCTCCCACGTCCCACCCGGCTGGCCACGTTCGACCCCGCCCAGATCCCGGTGGCGATCGCTCTGGGCTTCGAGGTCGTCGGCGCCGGCGAGTGATCCCATCGGGCACACGCCGGATCACGGGACCGCCGAGTTGCCCCAACCCCTTGCTGTGCGGATCCCGACCTGTGCGGATCCCGGCCTGGGCGCGCCTGGGCTGTGCGATGATCGACTCCATGGCCGCACCCGACACCCTGCACATCGGCGACACCGACTTCGAGATACACAAGGTGGTCGTCGGGGACTTCGACAACAACGTGTTCGTGCTGCGTTGCCGCCACACCGGCGATGCCGTGCTGATCGACGCGGCCAACGAGCACGACCTGCTCCTGGAGCTCTCGGAGCGCCTGGGGGTGCGGCGGGTGCTCGAGACACACGGCCACTGGGACCACATCCAGGCGATCCCCCAGATGCGCGACGCCGGCTACTCGGTGGCGGTCACCGGAGAGGACGCGTCGATGCTCGACAGCTACGACGAGGTGATCGAACACGACGTGGTGATCGAGGTGGGCGACCTTCGGCTGCGCACCATCAAGACCCCGGGCCACACCCCCGGGAGCATCTGCTTCCGGATCGAGGGCAAGCCGATCCTGTTCAGCGGAGACACCCTGTTCCCCGGAGGCCCCGGCAACACATCGTTCGACCACAGCGACTTCGACACGATCATCGGATCGATCGAGGACCGGCTCTTCGCTCCGTTGACCGCGGACACGATCGTGCTACCCGGCCACGGCGACGACACCACGATCGGAGCGGAGTCCCCGCACCTCCAGGAATGGGTCGACCGGGGTTGGTGACCGCAGCCACGACCGACGAAAGCCGGCTCGACCAGAGAACCGGCGTGGCCGGAGCCGCATCCACCTCGGGACCCGGCCCTATCTCGAGACCCGGAGCTGTCTCAGGGGCAGGCCCCAACTCAGTACCCGGGCCGAGCTCACGAGGGTGCCTTCAGCCCCCAGGCGCCGACCATCGATGCTACGGCCACGAGCAGGAGGATCGCGTTGATGGCGTTGGTCGTGAGGAGCTTGCGCGAAGCAGCGGCCTCCGCCGCGGCATCGCCCGCGTCGATCGCGGCTGCCATCTGCTTGCATGCCGGGGCGTAGACCGCGATGCCGAGGCCCGTGCCGATGACGACGACGGCGAAGCCGATGCTCACGAAGGTCGAACCCATCGAGATGTGCGACGAGTCCAACACGATGATCACCCCGGTGATGAACGTGAGCACACCGGCCACGCTGAAGACCACCCGCCCCACCGCGAGCTGGGCGTCGGCAAACCAGCGCCGGGCGATCGCATCCGCGCCCGAAAGGGTGGACGACGCGAACGACATCGCGAGGATGCCCCCGAACCAGACCGCCACGGAGAGGATGTGGATGACAACCATTGTTTCTCGCATGCCTCGACCCTAGACCGCGACCCGATCGACACCGCGCAGGGGCTATTTCCACTACCGGCGTAGTGGAAATACAATCGGGTCGACTCATGGAGGACATGCCCTCGTGAAGGACTCGAAATGACAATCGGCACCATGGGCCCACAGGAATCACCGGCCTCCGCTGTCGACGGGGGCGTGGACCCGCTCGACGTCGCCGCAATACGCGCCGACTTCCCGATCCTCACCAACCGCGACGACCCGCCACTGGTGTTCCTGGACTCCGCCGCATCATCGCAGAAGCCCACGCAGGTCCTCGACGCGATGCGGCACTACTACGAACACGACCACGCGAACGTGCACCGTGCGGCCTACGACCTCGCGGAGGCGGCCACCAACGCGCTCGAGGGCGCACGGTCCAAGGTCGGGCGCTTCGTCGGTGTGACGGATCCGACAGAGGTGATCTTCACCAAGAACGCGACGGAGTCGCTCAACCTGGTGGCCCGAAGTTGGGGTGGAGCCAACCTCGGCCGGGGCGACGCGATCCTGCTCACCCAACTCGAGCACCACGCCAACATCGTGCCCTGGCAGCAACTCGCGGCCGAGCGCGGCTTCGAGATCCGCTGGATCCCGCTCACCGACGACGCCCGACTCGACCTCGCGGACCTCGACCAACTCCTCGACGGCGTCAAGCTGGTCGGCCTGACCGCCATGTCCAACGTGGTGGGGACGCTCACCCCGGTGCGCCGGATCACCGATGCCGCGCACGGCTCCGGTGCCTTGGTCTGCCTGGACGCCTGCCAGTCGGTACCTCACACCTCGACCGACGTGAGTGCTCTCGATGTGGACTTCATTGCGTTCTCCGGTCACAAGATGTGTGGACCTACCGGCGTCGGGGTCCTGTGGGGCCGCGGTGAGCTCCTCGATGCGATGCCTCCGTTCCTCGGCGGTGGAGGGATGATCCTCGACGTGCGCCTCGACGGGTTCACCCCCGCAGCACTACCCGCGAAGTTCGAGGCGGGAACTCCACCGATCGCGGAGGCCGTAGGGCTCGCAGCGGCCGTCGAGTACCTCGAGGGGATCGGGATGGACAAGGTGCGCGAGCACGAGATCCGAATGACCGCATACGCACAGCGCACCCTCACCGAGCGCTTCGGTGACGACCTCGTGATCCACGGCCCGACCGAACCAGACCTGCGTGGAGGGGTGCTCAGCTTCGCCTACCGCGACATCCACCCTCACGACCTGTCGCAGGTACTCAACTCCAGCGGTGTCTGTGTGCGCCCGGGGCACCACTGCGCCAAGCCGCTCATGAAGAACCTCGGCGTCGGTGCCACAGCGCGTGCGTCGTGGTACATCTACAACGACACCGGCGACATCGATGCGCTCGCCGATGGGATCGAGGCGTCCGGTGAGTTCTTCACCCTCTGAGGCGCAAAGGCCCCAACGCCTGCATCCGGACCTCCAACGACCTGGATCGCAGCAACCTGAACCGCAGAAACCTGAACCGCAGCAACGGAGCCGGCCATGTCCGACCTAGAAGACCTCTACCGCGAGATCATCCTCGACCACTACCGCAGTCCACGGAACCGAGGTGAGCTCGAGGTTCCCCCGGCCACGCGCTCGGAGGGCTTCAACCCACTGTGCGGCGACGAGATCATCGTCTTCATGCAACTCGACGACCCCACCAAGGGCGACGAGGCGGTCGTGGAGGACATCACGATCAGCGGTCAGGGCTGCTCGATAAGCCAGTCCTCGGCCTCGATGATGTCCGCGGCGGTCAAGGGACGCTCCGTCGGGGAGGTGAAGGCGCTCGGGGAGCGCTTCCGTTCGATGATGAGCGTGCACGAGGACGAGCTCGGCGGAACCGTGGTCGGCGCCGGCGACTCGGATCTGACAGACCTGGGAGACCTCGCTGCACTGCGCGGTGTCGTGCAGTTCCCGGTGCGCATCAAGTGCGCCACGCTCGCGTGGAACACGCTCGCCGATGGCCTCGAGCAGTCCGAGGCTGCGACGGACTGACCGTTCACCCTGGCAGTTCAGCCATCCTGACAGTTCAGCGCTTGCGCCCGAACGGGTTGAAGCGTCGCCAGCCCTTCTGGGACCTCTGCGCATGTCGCTGCTCGCTCTGCATGTCCGCGAACACCCCGGGGGCCGCTTCGTTGACGATGTCCTCGGCTGCGTCGAGCAGCTCCGCGATGGAACCGTCCTCACCCAGACCCGATGGTTCGTCGGGGGTCGGCGGGGTGACCAGGGTCCCGTGAGACCAGTTGACATCCGCCATCCTGCGCTGGAACGCCTTGCAATCCTCGGGGCAGCGCCACGGTGCCTCCGGTGCGAGGTCGAGGTCGCACTTGCGCACCGTCTCCCCGTTGGGATAGGTGCGTGATTCGAAGAACTTGCAGTCCTGACGCATGGGCATCCATCCATCATGCCCAACGGCACGGATGGCAGGATGGCACCCATGTCGAACTCCGAGCCCTCGGGTAGCGACCTGGATCGCGTGATGGACGTGATGGACGCTGCCGCAGTGGCGGTCGCCCTGCTCGAACCCGATGGTGTCGTGGCCACCACCAACGACTCCTTCGCACGCGTGTGTGGGCGCCCGAGCGGCGAGCTGATCGGTGCGGTGCTCGCCGACGCGATAATCGCGGATGACCGTCAGACCTACCGCGATCTGGTGTCCGACACCGCCGCAGGCGAACACGACGGTGGCGCCGCGGCCGCAGACGCCCGATTCGTCGGTGCCGACGGAAGGGTGCGGCCGGTCAGGTTGAACGTGACGGTGATCGAAGGTGCCCTGGCCGCGGGTTCGCCGGCACAACGCGCCCTCATGTGCGTAGCTTCGGATCGCGCTTCGGAGCGACGTCGCGAGCGAGCGGACCGCAAAGCGCGCTTGATGGAACGCACCGGCGAGATGACCGACCCGGGTACCGGACTGTTGAACCAGCGGGGGGTCGACCTGACGCTCGAGTCCGCATCGAGGCGCGCGTCTCGCAACGAATCGGCCTTCGCGCTTATCCGTTGCGAGGTCGGCGCCGACCCGGCAGCGAGCAGCGGGGCGCAGGGCGCTGCCAGCGACCCAGAGGTGGCGGAAGAGGCCCTGATGGCCTGCATCGACCGGGTCAGGCAACGGCTGCGGCCATCGGACACGGTTGCGCGGATCGACGACGCCCTGTTGGTAGTCGCCGAGGACCTGGGCGACGAACAGGACGCCGCGGGTGTCACGTACCGGATCCTGTCCACGGTCGTGGAGCCCGTACCCACCTCGGTGGATCCCATCACCCTGTCGATGGTCGCGGGGATCGCGGTGGCGGACGGGTCGACCCCCGTGCACAAACTCATCGCGGAATCCACCGACGCAGTAGGCAGGGCGGCGGACACCGGCGGCTTCCAACTCGTCGACCTGCGACGAGCCGAAGCCTGAACGCGACGCTCGGCCCGGACCACACACGGTGCTCCACCCAACACCCCGACCCTGACCCGACCCGCGGTAGCCTCTGGGGGTGGCACTCGACACTCGCCCCGAGCCGGCGCCGGACCTACAGGCTGGCGCCCCCGGCACCGATGGCGGGCAAGCGGGAGCCTACGTGCCCCCGCGTCGATCGTTCGCGGCTCCGATAACGGTCGGAGCTCTGGCCACTGCGGGTTGTGTCGCCGTCTTTGCCGCCAACCCCGGCGATGGTGGTGTGCCGCTGTGCTGGTCACGGTCGGTGTTCGGGGTGGACTGCCCCTTCTGTGGCGGGCTGCGCGCCACGAACTCACTGCTGAGGCTCGACCTCGGCGCGGCCCTCGACCACAACGTGGTGCTGGCCATCGGGCTTCCCATCGCGGCGTTGCTCTGGTGCTGGAGCATCGTGGGTCGCTGGCGGGGGGCCGAGCCACTTGCGAGCCCACCGACCTGGCTCATGGTCACCGCCGGTGTGCTCCTGGTGGCCTTCGGGGTGCTGCGCAACTTCGGCGGCCCCGCGTGGATCCGCTGGATGCACTCGGATCTGTACCTGGGCTGATCCTTCGCCTGTCGAGACCGCTGCCGAACACGGCGGTGAACACAGGTCGATGCCGGACAACACCGCCGGCGAACACAGGCACTGCCGAATGCCGGTCACCGGTGGGCGCGGTCACCCGCGGTCACCCCAGGCGGCGCAACTCCTCGCGGAAGCGCACGGCTCGCTGGACATAGGAGTCGACCCCGTAGTCGAAGTGTCCCGGGGTCACCGCGTCCGGGGTGATCGTGGCCGGCACACCCAGTGCGAGCGCAAGCGGAGGCACCACCTTGTTGTTGCCGACGAAGGCCCCGGCTCCGACGATGGCCTCGCGTCCGACGCGCGCTTTGTGCAACACGATCGACCCCGACCCCACCAGTGCGCGGTCCTCGATGATGCACGCCTCGAGATGGGCGTTGTGCCCGACGGTCACACGGTCGCCCAACGTGGTCGGCCACATGGGCGTGGTGTGCAGGATCGATCCGTCCTGCACCGAGGTCTCCTCCCCCACGATGATCTCCCCGTCGTCGCCTCGCAGCACCGCGGTGGGCCACACCGAGGATCCCGCACCGATGGTCACCGATCCGATCACGACCGCGTCGGGGTGCACGTAGGCGTCGGGGTGGATGTCTGGAACCTGGTCGCCCAGCGCGTAGATCGCCATCTCAGATCTCCACCTGTCGACCGTACCCACCCTTGAAGAAGATGAGTGGACCGTGCTCCTGCGCGTGCACCTGAAGGGCGCGAACCCGCCCCACGATGATCGAGTGGTCACCGCCTGGGAAGGTGTCCCGGAGCTCGCAGTCGATGTGTGCGAGCGCACCGTCGATCCAGGGTGACCCGGTCGCGGGAGAAGGCGCCCAGCCGATCTCGGCGAACTTGTCGGTCGAACTCCCCGCGAAGGTGTTGGAGACCTCGGACTGGTGCTCGGAGAGGATGTTCACCGAGAACCCTCCTATCGGGCTGATGCGCTCCCACGAGGTGGATGCCTCAGACACGCAGAAGCCCACCAGTGGTGGATCCAGGCTCACCGAGAAGAACGAGCCCACCGCGAGGCCATGAGCTCCGTCGTCGTCAGCTCCCGCGATGACCGTCACACCTGTCGGGAAGTGACCCAGGACGCTGCGGAACTCCCTGGCGTCGAACTCGAGGTCCATGTGCTCGGTGTCGTCGGTCAATGTCAACTCCGTCGGGGTTCTTCTCAGAGGTGGTATCGGGATCGCGGTACGGGCCTTGAAGCCGACCCGGAACCACGAACCATGCCACGCGCCCCGGGTTGGCTACCAGCGCAGGTCCACTGTGGGTCACCGGCGCGGGTCGCAGCAGCGCCGACTACGGGCACCGCAGCGCACAGGCGTCAGGCACCCGCGGGTGGTCGGCCGGCCAACTCGCGGCTCGCTGCGCTGAGCTCGCAGGACCCGGCGGCTTCGTAGGAGATCGTGAGTCCCTCCGCTGCCGCGATCACCTCGGGAACACCCAGGTGATCGCCCAGCCTGACGGCCTCGCCGGTCAGCTCGTCGATCCGCTCGTCGCTGTGGGATGGATCGTGGTGGAACAGCGCCAGCTGCGATGCGCCGCTGCGTGCAGCAACCTCGACGGCGTAGGCGACTGTGCAGTGCCCCCAGTCGGGGCGCATCGAGAACTCGAACTCGTCGTACTGAGCGTCGTGGATCAACAGGTCGACGCCTTCGCACAGCTCGATCACCCCGGGATCCACCTGCCGTGAGCCTGTCCCCGGCTGCTGGTGGTCGCTCACGTACGCGATCGACACCTCCGCACAGTCGATCCGGTAGCCCAGCGTCGGTCCCACGTGCGGCACCCATTGGGACCGCACCGTCGCCCCGGGGACCTCGAAGCTGTCGGCGCCCAGGTCGTGGAAGTCGATTCGGCCCGGCAGTTCGTCCAGTCCGATCGGGAAGTAGGGCGGCTTTAGGAACCCCCTCACGGTCTGCTCCAACGACAGGTCCTCCTGGCGCGGACCGTAGAAGTCGAGATGGGAGCCGTCGGTGAGCAACGGGGCGAAGAACGGAACTCCCTGCACGTGATCCCAGTGCAGGTGGCTCACCAGCGCGGTCGCCTCGAAGGGATGCCCGTGGGTACCCTCGACCCCGAAGAAGCGCAGGCCGGTACCCAGGTCCAACAGGATCGGAGGGAACCCGTGCTGTTCCACCACGACGCACGAGGTGTTGCCCCCGTAGCGGCGCGCGGACTCACACGAGCACGGTGTGGACCCCCTGACACCGAAAAACGTCACCCTTGTAGGCATTTCCCCTCTCGCGGGTCGACTCCCCATCACAGCACCGGAAACCCCCTCGTCACCGGTGCGGCATGTTCACCCTAGGTGATCTCCGCATCGCGCACAGGCGGACTGTGACCGATGTCTCTCCGAGCACCGAGGGAGTGTCCCAGGAAGCTCAACGCGCACGACGCCAGAGGTGCATGACCGTGTGGTGCGGATAGTCGAAGGAGTCCTGCCCCGCGAGGTCCCGGTCCTCTGCAAGCAAGCGGCGGGCATCGACGATCAGCTGCTCACGTTCGCCTTCGTCGAGCAACGCCACGTATGAGGTGGAGCGCACCCGCTCGACGACACCGTCGCGGGTGGTGGGGATCGGATTCGACCAGCGATGGTCACCCAGGTGCTCGAAACCGCCCTCGTGGTCGACCACGTCGTTCCAGTCCCGGTCGCGGTGATCCGTGTAGGGCCGCCCGCCGGTGCGCTCTTCGACCAGGTCGGTCAACTCCCCCACCCAGGGAACCGACTCGTCCCTCACGTTCCACATCAGTGCCAGCACACCGCCCTGTCGCAGGACGCGTGACACCTCCCCGAGCGTGCGCCGGGGATCCATCCAGTGAAACGCCTGAGCGATGGTCACGCCGCTGTAGAGCTCGCCGCGCAGCGGCATGGCCTCCCCCGAGGCGACCACCGCAGGTGTCCCAGGCAGTGAGCGGCGCAGGTGGACCAGCATCTCGGACAACGGCTCGACCGCGTGCAACGACCGGCCGGCGCGCTCCAGTTGGCCTGTCAGGATCCCCGTGCCGGCTCCCACATCCAGCACGATGCCTGGTGGCACCACCTCTTGCAGCACCCCGATGGCCTCGCGCGCATAGGCGGGCCTGACCTTCGCGTAGTGGCCCGCAGCACTTGCGAATCCGCCGGCGGCAACGGGATCGATTGCGCTCACGGCACACAGCCTTGCCCAGCGAGAGCCGCCATCTCAACGTGACCATCGGGGTGTCGGGTTGCACGGAAGACCGGCCATCGGGTTGTAGGGACTATCCCCCGAATAGTGCGACGGGCCCATTGGCCCGCACCCTTGTGGGTTACCGCTCTGAGTGTTGTACCATGCACTTTCAGTGGTTTCCAGCCATGCTGCCGAACCCGATTGATGACACACGGAGACGTTGCAGATGGCAGAGGTCACCCTTCAGCAGAAGCCACCACCGAACAACACCGTTCGCGACCCCTTCGCGTCGGAAGCACTGCTGTGGATGCGGGTCGGCTTCGGCGTGGTGATCGCGGTGGCCGTGGCACTGTTGCCACTCTTCGGTGCATACCGGCTGTGGTTCGGCATCATCATCGCCGTGGTCACCGTCGCGGTCAACGTCGCGGGCATCATCCACCTGCGACGCACGGGATCCCCGAGCCCCCTGATCGCCATCCCAGACGTGGCGCTCGCCCTGGGGTTGGTGGTCCTCGTCCCCGACGCCATGCCGGTCGCGGCGCTGGTCATAGCGAGTGGGGTGACCCTGTTCATGATGTGGTTCGGTGCCCGGGCCGCAACCATCATCGCTGTCACCTACGAGCTCGGCATGGGTCTGATCTCGCTGCTGTACGCGCCACCGTGGTGGCTCCCGACGATGGTCGTGTTCGCACTCACGACGCTGGGCACGACCACCGCGGTGAACAACCTGCTCCAGAAGGCCCGCGACGACGACGAACGCCACTTGTCCATGGTCAACGGGCTCGACGCGGTCGTCTGGGAGGCCGACCCGCACAACAACATCAGTTTCATGTCGGGCAACGTCGCCGAGGTGGTCGGGGCCGGCACCGAGGACTTCGAGCAGGCGTGGTTCTATCCGTCGCGGATCCACCCCGACGACATGGGCGAGTTGGACCGGATCACCGCGGCGCTGGCCGCAGGACGCGACAGCGAGGCCCACATCCGCATCCGCGACGACTCCGGCAGCTACCGCCACCTCCAGCAGCGCTTGAAGGTGGAACACAACACCGACGGTTCGGTCCGGCTGATACGAGGACTGCTCGTCGACGAGACCGCCCGTTGGGAAGCCGAGTCGGGCCTGCGACGCCACATGGACTTCATCAACGGCATCCCCGTCGCGCTCGTGGTGCTGCACCTCCCCGATCCCGACGACCCGACCTCGATCGAGGTCGTGTCGATGAATCCGGCAGCGGAGTCTCTCACAGAGGGACCATCGGAGGGCTCGCGCTTCGCGGAGGTGATCGAACTGGGTGAGCGCTTCCTCGAGGACCTCGCAGAGGTGGCCAACGGATCACGTCCCCTCGAACGGCCCTTCGTGAACCTGCCGGGCAGCGACTCGGTCTACACGGTGCGAGCAGTTCCCCTTCCCGGGCGCTATGTGGGCGTGACCCTCGAGGACATCACCAAGCGGGCGCGCATGGCCGAGTCGTTCCGCTACCAGGCGATGCACGACGACCTCACCGGCCTCCCCAACAGGGCGCAGTTCCAGGACCGCCTCGGCGAGATCCTCGACGGCCCCGAGCCGGTACCCGCTGCGCTGTTGATGGTCGACCTCGACCAGTTCAAGGACATCAACGACACGCTCGGACACGAGGTCGGCGACCGGGTGCTGCGCGACTTCTCACAACGCCTCTCGGCGAACCTGCGCGGGTGCGACCTGATCGCGCGCCTCGGCGGCGACGAGTTCGCCGTGCTGATCACCGAGGAACCCGCTGAGCAGACCGCCGTCGACATCGCCGAGCGGCTGCTCGAGCTCTGCGACACCAGCTACTCGGTGGGTGAGTACCGATTCCACATCGGCGCATCGGTTGGTGTTGCCCTGGCCCCGGTGCACGGCTCCGACGCCAACGGGCTCATGCGACGCGCCGACACAGCGATGTACAGGGCGAAGTCCAACGGGCTGGGTTGGGCTGTGTACTCCGCCGAGCTCGACGACACCGACGTGCGACGGCTGGAGCTGATGGCCGACCTGCGCGATGCGCTCCTCGACGACCAGTTCGTCGTGCACTACCAGCCCGTGGTCGACCTCCAGGCCGACAGGGTCATCGGACTCGAGGCCCTCGTGCGCTGGCAACATCCCCGGTACGGTCTACTGGGACCCGACGAGTTCATCGAGCTCGCCGAGGTCGCAGGGTGCATGCGGGAGCTGACCGAGTACGTGGGCACGCACGCGGTCACCGAACTGCGCCGGCACCTGACCGAATCGGGGCTCCGGCTCAGCATCAACCTCTCCGCCCGCTCGCTGTACGACCCGCGTCTACTCGAATGGGTCATCGCGCTGATCGACGCTCATGGGCTGCCCGACGGATCACTCTGCTTCGAGATCACCGAGTCCGAGCTCATGGAGGACAGGACGCGCTCGAAGTCCTCTCTGGCCGCCATGCGCGAAGCGGGTGTGCGGTTCAGTGTCGACGACTTCGGCACGGGCTATTCGTCGCTGTCGTACCTTCGTGAACTTCCGATCGACGAGGTGAAGATCGACCGCAGCTTCGTTGCAGCACTCGATGAGGACGACACGATCGTGCGTGCGGTGGTGGACCTCGGGCACAACCTCGGGCTGCGCGTCGTCGCCGAGGGCGTCGAGGAGCAATCCACTGCCAACAGGCTGCGAGCCATGGGCTCCGACGCGGCCCAGGGCTTTCTCTGGGGGCACGCACAACCCCTATCGGAGCTGGACCTCCACATTGGGAACGCTGTGGACCCGCAGCACGGTCGGGGAAGCACACCTCGGTACCGGGGGAACACCACCCAGGCGTCCCGGAACGTCACCCAGGGCATCGGGTAGCTCCATCGGGTCGTCCCGGCGAGGATGCGCTGCGACTTCGGAGGCCCGAACCCTCCGTCGCTAGCGTTGGGCGGATGACTTCCCCGCTCAGCATTCCAGGAGACCTGACCGCGGCCGCCTCGGCGATCGCCGAAGCCCAGAAGGTCGTCGACGCCGCAGTCCAACGCCTCGCCGAGGTCGGCATCGACGACAACCAGGTCCTCGCATACGACACGGCACACGCGGCCGCGGGGGTCATGGCCGCTCGGGGGCTGCTGGACTACGGCGCTACCGGCGAGATCGAAGCGGGTGTGTCGTGCGCGTTCGCAGCGGATGTGATCGCGGATCTTGCCGGAAAGCTCTTCGGCCGCGAGGACGAATGGGGCGTCATCCCCGGAGCACTCGACGGTGCCCGCAGCTTCACCGCGGCGTACCGGGATCCCGTGTTCCTGGCGTCGCTCGCCGACCACGACGGCACGCGGGGTCTCGACGACGACTTCGAGATGGTCCAGGACACCTTCCGACGCTTCGCCCAGGAACGGCTGATGCCGATCGCGGAGCACATCCACCGCCACAACGACGACATCCCCGAGGACATCATCGACGACCTCGCAGAGATGGGCGCGTTCGGACTGTCCATCGAGGAGTCCTACGGGGGCTTCGCCTCGGGTGGCGAGTCGGACTACATAGCGATGGTCGTCGCCACCGAGGAGCTCAGCCGGGGAAGCCTCTGCGCGGGAGGGTCGCTCATCACCCGCCCCGAGATCCTCGCCCGGGCACTCGAAGCCGGCGGCACCGAGGAGCAGAAGCAGGAGTGGCTGCCGCGCCTCGCCACAGCCGAGGTGATGAACGCGGTTGCGGTCACCGAACCCGACTACGGCTCCGACGTCGCCGGCGTGAAGGTGACGGCAACCGAATGCGACGGCGGGTACCTGATCAACGGCGTCAAGACGTGGTGCACGCTCGGAGCACGTGCGGACGTGCTGATGCTGCTGGCACGCACCGATCCCGACCGGTCGGCGGGCCACCGCGGCCTTTCGATGTTCATCGTCCCCAAGGAGCGCGGCGATGGCCACGGGTTCGAGCTCGCCCAGGACAACGCCTTCGGCGGCGGCAAGATGGAGGGCCGCCCGATCGACACGATCGGCTACCGGGGGATGCACTCATATGAGATCGCCCTCGACAACTGGTTCGTCCCGGCCGGGAACCTGATCGGCGGCGAGGACGGCAAGGGCCGTGGCTTCTACTACCAGATGGCCGGTTTCGAGAACGGACGACTCCAGACCGCGGCACGGGCCGTCGGAATCATGCAGGCTGCCCTCGAGACAGCCCGTGGGTACGCCGCAGAGCGGATGGTGTTCGGCCAACCCGTCGCGGACTACCAGCTCACCAAGGCCAAGCTCGCCCGTATGGCGGTGACCATCCAGGGTGCACGTCAGTTCTCCTACAAGGTGGCGCGGATGATGGCAGCCGGCGAGGGGACGCTGGAGGCCTCCATGATCAAGGCGTATGTGTGCAAGGCGGCCGAGTGGGTCACCCGTGAGGCGATGCAGATCCACGGAGGCATGGGCTACGCCGAGGAGTACACGGTCAGTCGGTTGTTCGTGGACGCCCGCGTGCTGTCGATCTTCGAGGGAGCCGACGAGACGCTCGCGCTCAAGGTCATCGCCCGCCAGCTCGTGGCAGCCGCCAACAGCTGACCCGCGGCGGCGACCTCAGCCCTGGGCCCCCGACACCATTCGGATGTTCACGGGGTACCGGTACCACTCGCCACGGTTGGCGGCAACGGTCGCCATGATCCCGAGGACGATCGCAGCGATCCAGATCGCGAAGAAGGTCAGGAAACCGATCAGCACGAACATCAACACGAACGACACGAAGTAGCCGATGAGCACCGTGAGCTGGAAGTTGAGCGATTCGGCGGCGTGGTGCTTCGCGAACCTCTGGTTGTCGTCGGCTACCAGGTAGATGACGAGCGGACCGAGGAAGCCGGTGAAGATCCCGAGGATCTGGGCGAGGACGGCGAGGGTCTTCTCATTGGACCCTGAGCCCGCAGGTGGCTGTGCAGGAACGGGCATGGGTGCTGTGTTGGCCGTCCACTCGTTGCCATCCCAATACCGCTGGGTGTTGGTGGATGGATCCGGGTACCACCCGGGTGGTTGTTGACCGGCGGAGGGCGGTGGATCGGTCATGGGCAAGACGCTAGTTCGCTGCCCGACCTCGACACGCGATCGCTGCCCTGGTGCTCCGTTCACGAACACCCTGGTACAGGACATGCCGGTACGAGCACTACCGGGTCCGTTGGAGCGGACCCGGTCGAGGTCAGGAGCCGAGCGCAGCTATCGCATCCGCGACGGCAAGAGCACGCCGCGCGTTGTCCACGTGGAGGTTCTCGACCATCTTGCCGTCGACGGTTATCACGCCCTTGCCCTCGGCGATGCCTGCGTCCCATGCCTCGATGACGCGGCGCGAGTAGTCGACCTCGGCCTCCGATGGTGCGAATGCCGCGTTGGCGGGACCGATCTGCGTGGGGTGGATGATCGTCTTGCCGTCGAAGCCCATCTCGGCACCCTGGATGCACTCCGATGCGAATCCCTCGGGATCCTTGACGTCGTTGTAGACCCCGTCGAGGATCACCTTGTCGGCGTAGCGGGCGGCGTTCACGCAGCGACCCAGGCCCCACATGAGCGGTGCCCGGCCGGGGGTGAGCACTGCGCGCAGCTCCTTGGCCATGTCGTTGGTGCCCATCACGAGAACGGCGAGGCGTTCCGATGAAGTGGCGATCTGCACCGCGTTCTCGATCGCGGCGGGTGTTTCGAGCATCGCCCAGAGCCGGGTGTGGTCGGGCACTCCCGCGGATTCGATGATCCTCTCGACCGCAGCGACGTCGGCAGCCGAGTTGACCTTCGGCACGACGATGCCGTCGGGACCTGCCGCCGCGGCACTGCGGAGGTCGGCTTCGTGCCATTGCGTCTCGGCGCTGTTGACCCTGATCGTCAGCTCACGGTTGCCGTACGCGCCCGACCCAGCCGCCTCGGCGACCTTTTCGCGTGCGGCTTGCTTCATGTCGGGAGCGACCGAGTCCTCGGTATCGAAGATGATGGCGTCACACGCGAGGCCCTTGGCCTTCTCGAGCGCCTTGTCGTTGGCTCCGGGCATGTAGAGCACGCTGCGCCTTGGCCGGTACCCCTCACTCGGGCCGCTGGTCGACTCAGTCATGGATTCGCCTCTCTCGATCGATTCCGTTCTGTGGTGCGAGACGAGCCCAGGGAGCTAGCGACGCACCACAGAACGGGGTTTTGGGGGTCAGAAGTTGTAGAGCTCGGCGAGATCGGGATCGCGCTCGGCGAGCTCACGGGCGAGGTTGACCACCACCTTGCACTGCTTGACCGACGCATCGTCCTCCATCTTGCCGTCGAGCATCACCGCGCCGGTGCCGTCACCCATCGCCTCGATGACCTCCTGGGCATGGGCCACCTCGGAGGGTTCCGGGGAGAACACCTTCTTGGCGATGTCGATCTGCACGGGGTGCAGCGACCAGGCACCCACGCATCCCAGCAGGTAGGCGTTGCGGAACTGGTCCTCGCACGCCACGGTGTCCTTGATGTCACCGAAGGGGCCATAGAACGGCAGGATCCCCGCCATCGCGCACGCATCGACCATGCGGGCGATCGTGTAGTGCCACAGGTCCTGTTGGAACCCGGCCCGCGGGGCGTCGTACGCGGGGCCGTCGTCGCCCATCGGCGGGTCCGCACGCACCAGGTACCCGGGATGACCACCGCCGACGCGGGTGGTCTTCATCCGCCGGTTCGCAGCAAGATCCGCCGGCCCGAGGCTGAGGCCCTGCATTCGCGGCGACGCGAGGCAGATCTCCTCGACGTTCGCCATGCCCCTGGCGGTCTCGAGGATCGCATGCACCATGAGCGGGCGGTCCAGACCGGCGCGGGCCTCGAGTTGGGCGAGGAGGCGGTCCACATAGTGGATGTCCTCGGGGCCCTCGACCTTGGGGATCATGATCACGTCGATCCGGTCCCCCACCTCGGTGACCAGGGTCGTGAGGTCGTCCAGCACCCAGGGGGAATCCAGGCTGTTGACCCGGGTCCAGAGCTGGGCGTCGCCGAGGTCCATCTCGCGGGCGACCTTCACCATGCCGGCGCGCGCCGCCTCCTTGGAGTCCATCGGAATCGCGTCCTCGAGGTTGCCCAGCACCACATCGGCCTTCGTCGCGATCTCGGGCAGCTTGGCGGTCACCTTGTCGAGGTGCGGCGGGAAGAAGTGGATCATCCGGCTGGGACGAACCGGGATCGTCCGGAGTGGCTCGGGGGCTCCGACCGCGAGCGGCGAGAAGAAATCCTTGGGACTGCGCATGTCTGACTCCATGGGCTAGACGTCCGCACTGCGGCGTTCTCTCCCGACGGTACGCATCGTCATGCCAGGTCCACAATTTCGCGCGCCGGCGAACCCGCCCTGTGGGTGCCCGTCTAACGTCGCGGGATGCGAGCAGTGGTCTGCAACCGGTTGGGCACACCCGACACCGTCGGGATCGAAACCACGGAGCCACCCGAACTAGCTCCCGACCGGGTACGGGTGCAGGTCGCCGCAGCGGGGGTCAACTTCGTGGACGGACTGTTCGTGTCGGGCGAGTACCAGATCAAGCCATCGCTTCCCTTCACGCCCGGTTCCGAACTTGCGGGCGCCGTGAGTGCAGTGGGTGGCGACGTCACAGGCTGGAGTGTCGGCGACCGGGTCATGGCCTCGATCGGCCTCGGTGCGTTCACCTCGGAGATCGACCTGAACCCTGGCCAACTCCTGCGCACGCCCGAGCGACTCAGCGACGCCCAGGCCGCCACCTTGGGGCAGTCGTACGCGACGGCCTGGTTCAGTCTGACGCGTCGCACCAGCGTCTCGGCGGGCGAGTGGATCGTCATCCTGGGGGCGTCAGGGGGTGTCGGATTGGCATCGCTCGATGTGGCCAAAGCCCTGGGGCTCAACACGATCGCCGCGGCATCGTCGCGCGAGCGGCTCGATCGATGCATCCGCCGGGGGGCCCACGAGGTGATCGACTACTCGGGCGAGGACCTCAAGGCCCGTGTGCGCGAGATCACAGGTGGCGGAGCCGACATCGTGATCGACCCGGTCGGAGGTGACCGTACCGAGGAAGCTCTACGGGCCCTCGGCGATTTCGGCCGTCTGCTGGTGATCGGCTTCGCCGCGGGAGAGATCCCGCGACTTCCTGCGAATCAGGTGCTGTTGCGCAACCGCAGCGCGCTCGGCGTGGACTGGGGAATCTGGGCGCTCACGAACCCGGCATTGAACGCTGCGATGATGGGCGAGGTCCTGGAAGCCATCGAGGCGGGCTCATTGGACCCCGTCGAACCCGACACCCGGCCCCTCGAGGAGGCAGGCTCGGCGATGGCCGACCTGTTGGAGCACCGGGTGCAGGGCAAGCTCTGCCTCACCACGACCTGAGCGCTCACCACGGCCTGAGCGGTCCGTACAAGCCACCGCCTATCGGGAGCGGATCGGCCCGCACGATGTGCTGCCGCGGCACCCCGGGGTACCTCGATGGCGACAACCGTCTCCCGGTATCGAGGACCCCGGCGCTATCGCCGCCTCGACTAGTTGGAACCCTCGATGGTCACCGGGGTCTGAAGGTCCGGGTCGCCCCCACCGGCAGAAGTTGCCGCCTCGCCTGCGGCCAGCTGCTTCGCCATGCGATCGAGGTCGGCTTCCGGGATCTCGCCAGACCCGCGCTGCCACACGTTGCCGTCCGCGTCGAGCATCACGAAGTATGGATAGCCGGTGAGCCCCCACGAAGCGGCAGCGCTCTGGGACGTGTCGTCGAGCAGAACCTTGGGGGTCCACCCCTCGTTCGCGAGCCACCGCGAAGGCGGGTAGTTGACCTGTGACGGATCCTGCCCGGTGGCCACGGCGTACACATCCACGCCCTCGGGTAGCCCGCCCGAATCGATCCAGTCCTGGATGAGTGGGACCTCGTTCTGACAGTGCGGGCACCAGTGCGCCACGAACACCACGATCTTGGGGCGACCGTCGTCGGGACCGATCGAGATCTCCGAGCCGTCGAAGCTCTCGCCGGTCAGCACCGGTGCCGCCAGGCCCACCGCCGGATCCGTGGCCGCATCGGCAACTCCGCTGCTGTCGCTGGGCAGCGCCGGCAGGTCCTCACCCGAGATGGTCACGGTCGCGTTCTCCTGGACCGCGTTGCTGGCCGCGTCTGCTCCCGTGCCGGCCTCGGCATTCTCACCGTCGCCGCCCGAGGGCCACAGGAACACGATCGCAGCGATCACCACGATCACCGCGACGACAGCGCCACCGATGATCAGGCCCATCTTCGGGTTGCCCTCGGAGTTGTGTTTGGAAATGTCGTCGTAGGGGCTGGCCCCCCGCTTGGTATCGGTCATCAGATCTACTCCGCTTCGGTAGCTGCGGCGAGGATACCGTCAGCGTCGGTCGATTCTCCGTCACGCTCCATCGGGAAGCCGTCATCGGCCCCATCGGCACCAGAAGCGCTGCGTTGAGCCAACAACAGCAACACGGCGATGGTCACGAAGCCCACCCATGCCATGCCGGGGATCGAAAGGAAGTGGTACTGCCAGACCCACACTGCGGTGCATGGCGTGTCATCGGAACATGACGCGGCCACGTCGTCGGGGAAACGCTGGAGAAGGTAGTGGTAGGTCGAGATCCCCGCCCCGATCACGACCATCGGGATCGAGATCCAGCGCATCCACATCCAGCGGCCTATCGCCGCAGCGCCCAACAGGAGGGTCTGGGGGTACATGAAGTAGCGCTGCAACCAGCAGAAGTGACATGGCGGGAACTTCTCCACCTCCGAGAGCCAGAGGCTGCCGAAGGTGGCGGTGGCGGCCACGGCGAACGCCATCCACAGTGCCGCCTGGCCGATCCCGTCGCGCACCATCTGCACGTTCGCGGGGAGCCGTCCTGCGACGAGGCGCCAGATTGACATCACCAACACCGCCGCCAGGAACACCAGGCACAGGATCGCCAACAGCGAAAAGAAGGTGATCATCTTGGAGTCGATCACGGCGCCGACTCTAACGGTGGACAGCACCGATCTCGTGGCACCCACGCCCCCACCGATCAGCCCTACCCCGGCGAGGACCCCCGCCGCACGTACGCCGGTAGCCGCTCGGGCATCTTCTTGGGACGGCCACCCAGCCTCGCGACGTTCAACCAACCAGGGCACACCCGGCCGACACCGAGCCGACTCCGAAACTATCTTGGGCGACCATGACGACGACAGATGTATCCCTTGCCGCCCTGGACGGATCCCCCGACGTGATGGCTGCTGCACGAGACAACGTGACCCTGGTGGTCAACGTCGCCTCGCGGTGCGGTCTGACCCCGCAGTACACCCAACTCGAGGAGCTCCAGGGTCGTTTCGGCGACCGCGGGTTCACCGTGCTCGGGGTGCCGTGCAACCAGTTCGGCGAACAGGAACCGGGCTCACCGGAGGAGATCGCGACGTTCTGTTCGACCAGCTACGGGGTGAGCTTCCCGCTGAGCGAGAAGGTCGAGGTCAACGGCGAGGGCCGCCACGAGCTGTACCGACAGCTCGTCGACACCGAGGACGCCGAGGGTCACAGCGGTGACATCCGGTGGAACTTCGAGAAGTTCCTGCTCGGCCGCGACGGGACTGTGATCGCACGATTCGATCCGATGACCACCCCCGACGACGAAGCGGTCATCGCAGCGATCGAGGCAGCCCTCGCCTGAGGGCAGGCCCGTCCGATCCCACGCCGCCGATCCCGCGTCGGCTCGGCGCGATCCCCTGGGACCGTGGAACCTGGAACGTCACGGGCAGACGGTGGTCAGTCCATCAACAGGACCGTCCGCAACCCCTCACCCCCCGCCGCCGAAGCAACGGCCTCGTTCACCTCTGCCAGGGGTCGCCGGGCCGTCACCATCGACTCGAGTGGTAGACGGCCCGAGCGCCAGAGCTCAACGATGATCGGTATGTCGCGCACCGACAGTGACGACCCCAGCAGGGAGCCCCTGATCCCCTTCTCCGCGAACATCATCATGATCGGGTGAACCGTCAGGGTGTCGGTGACCGGTGCCGCACCGACGAGGATCGTCTCACCTCCGTTGCACGTGGCAGCGAACGCTGTCTCGATGAGGCCTGCCGAACCCACCGCCTCGAACGACGTGTCCACGCCTCCGGGGACCAGGCGCTCGACAGACGCGATGACCCCCTCGTCGGTTGGGTCGATCACATCGGTGGCACCGAAGCCCAGTGCGAGCTCACGGCGCCGCGCTGAGGGGTCCGACACGATGATCGTCGTCGCGCCGGCGATCGCGGCCCCTGCGGCGATCGACACGCCGATTCCTCCCGCGCCGATGATCAACACCGAGTCGCCGGCGCGGATCGCAGCCGTGTTGAGCGCCGCGCCCACACCGGTCTGCACAGCGCACCCGATCACGCATGCGACATCGAGGGGGACGTCGCCGGGAACCTTGACCGCTCCACGCTCGGACACGATCACCTCCTGCGCCCACGCGGCCAGACCGAGTCCCCGGTAGATCACGTCACCGTCGCGGGACAGCTTGGTCGACCCGTCGGGAAAGGTCGCTGTCATGAGTGCAGCCGTCTGCTCGCACGCTCCGGGACGGCCGCGCCGACACGCCCGGCAACGACCGCACGCCGGGTTGGGGCTCAACACCACGTGGTCGCCCTCGCGCAGGTGCGTGACGCCGGTACCGACCCCGGTGACGACCCCTGCGGCCTCGTGGCCGGGGACCGTGGGGCCCATCATGGGGAAGGTCCCGTCGATCAGGGTCAGATCGGAATGACAGATCCCGCAGGCGGTCACCGCAACCCTCACCTGTCCCGCATCGGGCGCTCCGAGGTCGACCTCGGCCACCTCGATCGGTTGGCCTGGCTGGTTCACCACTGCTGCACGCATGGATTCGGCCCTTCGCTCTACTGCTAAGCCCGTTGTCTGATCCAGATCGTCCGAACCAGTTCGTCTCAGGTGGTTCTACCCGTTCCCCCCGTCGACGGTTCGCTGCACCCAACTCGCAACCTCGTCCACGAGCACGTACGCGACCGCGATTCCCACACAGATCCCCCACTGGGCACCGGACAGCCCGACGGTCGCGAACACCGACTGTGCCCAGCCGACCTGCACGATGACCACCTGTATCAACGCGACGCCTGCCAGGGCCAACCACAGGTAGCCGTTGGTGAGGCTGTGCCGGGTGAACACCGTGCCGCGCCCGACGCGCACGACCAGGGCGTTGGTGAGTTGCAAGAGGACGAAGGTGGTGAACGCCATCGTGCGGGCCGTGGCCGCGCCGTAGGCACCTTCGGCCCACGCGAGCACACCCAGGGTTCCCACCGTCATCACGATCGCTCCCGCGAGGATCCGCACCAATCGGGTGCCGCTCAGGATCGCCTCGCCGGGGTCCCTCGGGGTGCGGTCCATCAGCCCGGGCTTCGGAGGGTCGACCCCCAGGCTCACCGCGGGAGGGCCGTCCGCGATGATGTTGACGAACAGCACCTGGATCGCTGTGAAGGGCAGTGGTAGTCCGAGCAGCCGCCCGAAGAGGATCGACCCGATCGCCGCCATGTTGGTGGTGAGCTGGAAGCGCACGAAGTTCAAGATGTTCTCGTAGATGGCGCGGCCGCGGCGCACGGCGGAGACGATGGTGGCGAAGTTGTCGTCCGCGAGCACCATGTCACCGGCCTCCTTGGTGACCTCGGTGCCCGTGATGCCCATCGCCACTCCGATGTCGGCGTTCTTGAGCGCGGGAGCGTCGTTGACGCCGTCGCCGGTCATCGCCACCACCCCGCCGTTGGCCTGTAGCGCGGCCACGACCCGTACCTTGTGCTCCGGCGACACCCGCGCACAGACCCCTACCCCGGGGATCACCTCGGCGAGCTCGGTATCGTCGAGCGCTTCGATCTCCGCGCCGGTGATCACGTCGCCCGTGATCCCCAACTCCGCCGCGATCGCCCCTGCGGTGGTCGCATGGTCGCCGGTGATCATCCGCACCTCGATGCCCGCCCGATGGCAGTCCGCAACCGCTGCGACGGCCTCCGGGCGCGCCGGATCGAGGATCCCGACCAGGCCGTCGAGTTGCAGGTCGCCGACCTCGCGGGTGAGATCGGCCTCGAACTCGCTCGCCCGCACCGGCAGGGTGCGGCTGGCGATGGCCAGGACCCGCAGCCCCGACCCGCCGAGCGCGGCGTTCTCGTCGGCAACCCTCGTGGCGACATCACCGTCGAGCGTCACCACCGCACCATCGAGCGCGATCGTGGAACACCGCGCGAGGACCACGTCCGGTGCCCCCTTGACCATGAGCTGCGACGCGTCGGGATCCTCGGGGTCGTCGTGCAGGGTCGCCATGAACTTCGTGGCGGAATCGAAGGGGACCTCCGCGCGGCGCGGACGTCGCGCGCGCATCGCGGAAACCGATTCACCGAGCTTTTCGGCCAGCACCACGAGCGCCACCTCTGTGGGATCGCCGACCACGTCGGTCGCGGTTCCCGAATCGTCGAAGCGGACCTCGGCATCGTTGCACAGCGCAGACATCGCGACTGCCCGTTCGAGCATGTCGAGCGCATCGGAGGGACCCTCCGGCGCGGGGAAGGCCTCGCGGTCGGGCGTTGGGTCCACGTTGCCGTCGCGGTTGTAGCCGAGGCCGGAGACGTCGTGGCGACCGGCGCCGGTTACCACCCGGGTGGCGGTCATCTGGTTGAGGGTGAGGGTGCCCGTCTTGTCCGAGCAGATCGCCGTGGTGGACCCGAGGGTCTCGACCGAGGCGAGACGCTTCACTATCGCGTTGTGCTCCGCCATACGAGCGACCCCTATGGCGAGGGTGACGGTCACCACGGCGGGGAGACCCTCGGGGATGGCGGCCACTGCGAGCGCGACCGACTCGAGTAGCGCCTCGTTGAAGCTCTCACCCTGGAACAGTGCGAGCGCGAACACGACCAGCACGGCGAGCACAGCGATCACCGCGAGGCGCTTGCCCAGCCGGTCGAGTTGGCGCTGAAGCGGCGTGCGCTGCACCGGCGCGGCGGCGAGCATGCCGGCGAGCCGGCCGACCTCGGTGGACATCGCCGTCGCGGTGACCAGGAGCTCGCCGCGGCCCCTCACCACGGTGGTGTTCATGAACCCGCAGTTGGCGCGGTCACCGATGTCGGTGGCCTCCGCGGCATCGATGGTCGCGGTGTGCTTGTCGACCGGCACCGATTCCCCTGTGAGCGCGGACTCCTCCACACCGAGGTTGTTCGTCACCACGAACCGACCATCCGCTGGGATGCGATCACCCGCTTCGAGCATCACCAGATCACCTGGCACGAGGTCCCTGGCGGGAACCTCGCTGAGGACTCCGTCGCGGCGCACCCGCACGACGAGCTGGAGCATCTCGCTCAGCGCCGCCATCGCCTCGTCGGCCCGGTTCTCCTGGATGAAACCGAAGATCCCGTTGATCACGAGCACCACGAGGATGACGATCGGATCCTTGAGGTCACCGACCGCCGCGGAGACGACCGCAGCGCCCAACAGCACGTAGGTGAGCACGTCGTTGAACTGGTTGACGAGGCGCTTCCATGCCGGGGTCGGTTCTGCCTTGGCCAGCTCGTTGTGACCAAGTGCCGACAGGATCCGTTCGACGCCGTGCGCACCGAGCCCACGTTCGGGGTCGGTGCCGAGCTCCCGCGCCAGGTCGGCGGGGGTCATCGCAGCGGCTGAGACGGTGTCGGTCGAACGCGGAGCCGAATCGGTGGCTGGGGCACCGCGGGGGGTGGATGCGGCTTCGATCGAGGCCGAACGGGGGGAACCGGGCTCGGTCATCGGCGCCACGCTAGTGCTTCGAAGGGTCCCGAAATGTCCGGGAGATCGGGTCGTGGAACCCGGCTGGGGTATCGTGCGCCCCATGTGGAGGGTCACTCACCGGCTCGGCGCGAAGCATGTCGATGCACCTGGCGGCACCCCCTGCGACGGGACCGCGACCCTGTGAGCATCGTCTGGGTGCTCACAGCCCTGGGAGCCGGCCTGTTGGTGGTCGCAGGCATCCCGAAGCTGACCGGCGCCGCCAAGGTGCCGATGCTCCCGGAGCTGCTGGCGAGGCCGCTGGGGCTCGCGGAGGTGCTCGTCGGGGGCTGGGTGCTCGTCGATCCGAGTACCCCCGCCCTGGTCGCGATGGCCGGTACCTACCTCTTGCTCGCCGCAGCGCTCGTCGTGGCGATGGCACGCAGCGAACCCGACTGTGGTTGCTTCGGGGTCGACCCGGTCAAGCCCAGCTCCACACATCTGGTGCTGAACGTCGCTTTCTGTGCCGTGGCCTGCGTAGCACTTCTCTTGGACGGCGGACCCGAGGTGCCGATGGAAGATGTGACCCTGCGCATCGTCGTCGCCGTTCTCGCCGTGACCGGCGCCGCGATGCTGGCCGAGCTCATGAGCACCGTCAGCGACATCGGAGACACCAGAGCAGCCCTGCGGAGAACCCAATGACCACAGTCCCGATGACCGCGGCCACGCCTGTGCACACCGACCGACCCGACGGTCGTCGGCGGCGCGGCGGGCTGGCCCATCGTATCGGCGGGTTCCTGAGGCGCCGGGTCGACCGCCGGGGAGTGCTGCGCCGGGGCGCGATCGCAGGGACCGCCCTGGCCGTCGCACCCACCGACTGGGTCTTGCGCCCGATGTCGGCCTACGCAGCGGTGTGTGGCCGCGGGGCGCTGTGCAACGACGGGTACACCGAGTTCTGCTGCACCATCTACGGCAACAACCGCTGCCCCTCGGGCACAGCGCTCGGCGGCTGGTGGAAGGTTGACGGCCACGAGTTCTGCGGTGGAGGCCCGCGCTACTACATGGACTGCAACGCGCTGTGCGGCGGCTGCGGCTGTGGGGGCAACGGGATCTGCTCGGGCGGTTGCACCGGCACCGGGTGCGGATGCGCGAACGGCGACTGCAACAACCGCAAGGCAGGCTGCACCCACTTCCGCTACGGGCAGTGCAACAACCACATGTGCCTGGGCCCGATCGTGTGCCGTGTGGTGACCTGCACCCAACCGTGGATGATCGACGGATCGTGCTCGACGGCGGTGCGCACCGACAACCGGACCCGCTACCACCACCGGCCCTGCCTGTCCACCGACGCGACGGGTGCGGCTGACCAGATCAGGGTGGTACCCGGCGGTGTGCACATCTCGGGGTGGGCAGCGGACCCTGCAACCTCTGCCCCGGTCGCGGTGGTGGTCTACTCGTGCCTCCAGCCCAAGACGATCCTGCTCGCGGACAGACCTCGCCCCGACCTCGCACCGTCGCACCCCACCCTCGGCCCCAACCACGGTTTCGAGGGATACCTGCGTCTGTGTCCGGGAGAACAGCTGATCTCCGTAGCGGCGGTGGACACCTCCGGGTCGGGCTCCACGTGGATCGGCCACCAGATGGTGACCATCACAGGACAGTCCTTCGGACACCTCGACAGCGTGACGGGGATCGCACCGGCACCGAACGCCTTCGTCGGCGCCGCGCGGGTGACGGGCTTCGCGATCGACCTCGATGCGTTCGCCTCGTCTCCGGTGCGCATCACCGTCGACGGCGTGACCGAGCGCACGGTCACCGCCTCGGTGGGCCGAATCGACGTGGCGCAGGCCTTCCCACACCTCGGGGGGAACTACGGCTTCGACGAGGTGATCCCGATGGCTCCCGGACGTCACAGGGTGTGTGTCACCGCGCTGAACGTCAACAACGGGAACGACGCCGACCTGGGATGCATGGACGTGGTAGTTCCAGCGAACCCCTACGGCGTGCTCGACTCGGTCACCTCGACGGGCCCGGGAACGCTCAGGGTGATGGGGTGGGCCGAGGACGGCGACACCACGGCCGCGATCTCGGTGCGCGCCACGGTCGACGGTGTCGACAAGGGCACCTTCCCTGCGAACGCGGCACGCGACGACATCAAGAGCGGCCACGGATTCGACTTCACCCTCACAGGGATCACCCCCGGCGCCCGCGAGGTCTGCGTGACCGCGCTCAACATCGGAGGAGGCACCAACCGACAGCTCGGATGCAGGAGCACCGCGGTCGCGGCGATGACCCTCGGCTCGGTGACCGAGCTCCGAGCCGCACCCGGGGGCATGACGCTCGGTGCGAGCCAGATCGCGCGCAACGACGGATCAGGCAACGCCGTGCTGCGGGTGCTGGTCGATGGCAACTACCGGGCGTCGGTGCGGCCCGGATCCACCGGGACCACCGAGTTCCTGTCCCTGGAACCGGGGATACACGAGGTCGCGGTGGTCGCCACCGTGGACGGCCCACGCACCGTCCCGGTGCTGCTCGCCTCGGCACGCCTCGACGTCCCGACCGCCAGCGGTGCGCCCACCGCTGAGCCGGCGATCTCCGGGGCATCGGGCAGCCGATGACCGTCGCGGTCGTGCTTCTCGCCGTGGTGGTCGCCCTGTTGGCGATCCTGGTCATCAGCCTGCTGCGGAGCCACGCGGACATCCTCAGGGCCCTCGAGGAGCTCGGTGTGAGCCTCGACCCCGATGCCCTCGACCCCGATGCCCTAGACGAACGCGCACCGACCCGGCCCACCACCCGAGGGCGCTCGTCGGCGACCGGTGGTGATCCGGTGAGTGAGGCCGGCACGATCGACGGGGTTCCGACACCCGCGGACCTGCTCGGCCACGAGGCGTCCGACATCACCGGTGTCACTCCCGCCGGTGATGCGGCCAGCATCGGAACGGCCACCGGAGATCTCCTGGTCGCGTTCCTCTCCACCGGGTGCATGACCTGCCACCGGTTCTGGGAGGCGTTCAGCACCGGTGAGCAGCTCGACGGGGACCAACTCGGCGACGGCACACGGGTCGTCGTGGTCACCCAGGGGGTGGACTCGGAGAGCCCCGCCAAGGTTGCCGAACTGGCGCCGCCGGAGGTGTCGGTCGTGATGTCCAGCGATGCCTGGGAGGACTTCGGGGTTCCGGTTGCCCCGTACTTCGCACTCGTGGTCGATGGACGTGTCGTCGGCGAGGGTGCAGCCGCCCAGTGGTCGCAGGTCGCCGCTCTGCTCGAACGCGCCCGCGGGGATGCCGCGCTCAACTCCGGGGGCACCGGCGGGCGCGATGACCAGGCCCGCTCACGGCGTTCGGTGCTGACCGGCAACAGGGACCGCATCGACACCGACCTGCTCGCGGCGGGGATCCGACCCGGTGACCCGAGGCTCACCCACACCTCCGCGGATGTGGGCCTCGTCGAGGAATCCGACACCTTCCCCGACGCCGCGGACACCAACGGCGCCCCTGGGCAGAGCAGGTGATCCAGTCCGTGATCCTCCTGGTGCTGGCGCTCGCGACCGCAGTGCTCGGCGCGGTGCGCTCCACCTGGTCGCCTTGAGGCGAGTCGATGCTCTCCAGCATCACTCCGCTCGGTGAGCGGGCCAAGCAGAACCGATGGGGTGTGACCGCCACCGCGTACATCGTGGGGTCGGTGTTGGGAGGCGCGCTCCTCGGCCTGGTGCTCAGCCCGCTGGCCGCCCTGGCGGCGGGGATCAGCACCACCGCTGCACTGGTTGCGAGTGGCATCGTGTTGTTCGCGGCTGCCGCGGCCGATCTGGCTGGCCTCAGACCTCCATCGATCCACCGCCAGGTCGACGAGAACTGGCTCACCGCCTACCGCGGCGTGGTCTACGGGTTCGGTTTCGGCATCCAGCTCGGTTTTGGTGTGGTGACGATCATCACCTCGTGGTCGATGTGGGCGACGCTGGCCATGATCGTGCTCTGCGCCGGAGGTGCGGGGTTCGAGGTGCCGTGGCCGCTACCGTTCGCACCGATGCTTACAGGAGCAACCTTCGGATCGGCACGCGGACTGGTCCTGCTCGCCGCCCGTGGTGTGACCGACAACGAATCGCTCGCCTCGTTGCACCAGCGCATCGCATCGGGGGCGGGCCGCACCGCCAGAGGGGTCACCTGGTCGATGGCCTCGCTCGGGTTGCTCGCAACCGCCACCCTGGTGGGCGGTGTGATGGCATGAGCCGCCGACTCGAAGCCCATGGTCTCGGCGTGACGGTCCCCACCGGGTGGGAGGGTGCGATCACGCGCAGCCTCGCCGAGTCGGCGGCCGCCGACGAGCGCTCCGGGGGGACGGTCAAGCCGGTCCTGCACGTGGCCACGATCCCGCTGCCCAAGGTGCGCGGCGACTTCGGAGGTGACTTCCTCGCGACCATGGGCCCCGACGACGTGTTCGTCGCGCTCGTGGAGTACGACTCCGCTTCGGCGGGTAGCGAGCTGTTCGACCACGACGGCCGGCGAACCATCGACGGATCAGGGTTCACCCGCGAGGGCATGCACCGACCGTTCCCGGGCCAGTCGGGCCACCAGCAGTTCTTCACACAGGCGGGCCGGGCGTTCTGCCTGTACGTCGCGATCGGGTCCCACCGACGCAGGGACCAGCTCGCGACCGCCGCAGCGATGGTCGCTTCGACCATCAGGGTCAACCCCCTCTGAGCCGAACCTTCATAAGCAACCGTCGAGGCACCACGTCGGCATCTCCCGGAGCCGATGCACGCTCAGCGCCGTGTGTGCTCCAGGTCAGCCTCTTGGCTGCCGAGGACGCGTAGCGACCCCTCTCGTCGGGTGATGCCGACGCGGTCGAAGTGCTCGAGCACGGCGAGGGTGTCGCCACGTGACAGCCCCAGCTGGTCGCGCAGTTCCGCCAGCGACGCCGGGCCCCCGCCGAGTCGTTGTTCGATCGAACGCCCGAAGTCCCTGAGGGTCTCCACGCCGACCAACACGACCGCTGTGGCGGGCCGCGCTCGGTCTCGGTTGTCGCGGCCCGTACCCGCCCGGGTAGCGGTCCGTTCGAGGCTCACCAGCGAGCCGTCGTTGAGCGTCTGCTGGACCAGCGCGCCCGACAGCCCGGCCGCCACGAGAGCGTCGTGCAACTCGTGCCGCTTCCACAATCGGGCACCCAGTACCGCCAGCAGCTGCGCACGGGCGCCCTGCGCGCTCTCGACATCCGAGACGGCACCCCGCTCGACCAGGTCGTCGCCGCGGAGCGCGAACCGTTCGTCGGTTCCCCCGGGCAGACCACCGAGGGCACCGAGCACGACCGACTTCGCCACCTGCCCACCCCCTTGTTCGACCAACACACCCGCAAGCGCGGCGGGATCCCGGTCCACGAGGGCGCTGAAGCGGCCGGCGAGGTCCTCGATGCCACGGCGCACGATCCGCTGGTCGGCCGCGAGGACGATCCCCGCCGCGACCGGTTGGGCATCGGAGCTGTCGACGACCACGAAGCGGTCACCAGGCGCGATCGCTGCGATGGAATCCGTGCAGTGCAGGCGAACCGGTTCCCACCCGTCCCGGTCGCCCCGACCGCCCCGGCCACCGATGCGATCCACGGTGGCCGTGTCGTCGAGGCGTGAGCTGACGACGGGCGATCGGCGCAGCTCGACCGTTCGGCGCGCTGTGCCCATCACCAGCTCGTAGCCGCGCCGCTGAAGCGGGGCCCCCTTGCCACGCAACGGCGCGAGTGCGGCGTGCAGGTGCGCGCCGCACTCCCACTGCGAGGGCACCACCAGGGCATCGCCGACCACGGGCGTCGGTGACCGCGACCCGAGGCGCACCCCGACGCGCATCCCGGGATGAGCAACCTCGACCCGGCCGCCGTGCACCTGGAGCGAAGCGACCTTCGACTCCCTTGCGGTGCCTCCACCGGAGGTGTGCGATTCGAGTGCGACCGCGTCCCCGACAGCCAGCGAACCACCGGTGAGGGTACCGGTGCACACCCGTCCTGCTCCCTCGAGCACGAACGAGCGGTCCACCCAGAGCCGGGGTCGACCCTCCTCGACGAGCCATCCGGTGTGGGGACCCACCCGGCGCGCCACCTCGTGGAGCTTCCCCAGAACCTCGTGCGCGCCCGCACCTGTGGTTCCGTCGAACAGCGGCACCGGTCCCGCCGCGACCTCGGATTCGAGGAATGTTCCCTCGACCCGGGAGCGAACGTCCCCATCGACCGCTGCCAGCTCTGTGCCACCGACACGGTCGACGTGGGTCAACACGACGAAGCCTGTCGGCGTACCCAGAGCGCCGAGCACCGCCACATGTCGTTCGGTCTGGGGCATCCAGCCCTCGTGGGCATCGACCACGACCATCGCGATGTCCACGGCGTGCGCGCCCTGCATCATCGTGGGCAGGAAGCGGCTGTGCCCCGGCACATCGATCATCGAGATGGACACACCTGCGAGCTCGAGCGCCGCGTAGCCGAGGCCGATGCTGAGCCCGCGCTTTCGCTCCTCGTCCCAGCGATCCGGCTCGACACCGGTCAGGTGGCGCACCAGCGTCGACTTTCCGTGGTCCACATGGCCCGCGGTCCCCACGACCAGGTTCGTGCGCTCCACGCCTGGTGGGATCACGGGCCGTTCGCCACGCCGCGGAGCGCATCCACCACGCGGGCGTCGGCTTCGGGCTCCACCGTGCGCAGATGGATCTTCAGGACCCCGTCGCCGACGACACCGACCACCGGCACCGGGGCTACCCGCATGGCACCGGCCAACTCGTTCACCGTCATGGCCGCGGATCCGGCACCCGCAACGGCGCGGTTCGCATCGACCGCAACCTCGATCCCCACCCCCGGGATCACAGAACCCGGCGCTGCACCCGCGCCGACGATGCCATCCATGTCGGCCACGGTGACACGCAGCGGGAGCCGGCCGGGATCCGCGCTACCGTCGGCGTGGATCGATTCGGTGATCGCGCGGGCCCGCTCGGCCAACTCTGCCAGCGGCGCCGTCGCGCTGCGCCACAGCGGCACCGAGCTGGTGACGTCCCCGGCCAGGTATGCGTCGACGGTGCACTGGAGCACCTGGGCGCGCAGGCGGTCCAGGCGCAGTGCCCTCGCCAGAGGATGCCCGCGGAGCCGGTCGAGGGCCTCGCGTGCCCCGACGATGATCCCGGCCTGGGGGCCGCCGAGGAGCTTGTCCCCCGAGAAGGTCACCACATCGGCACCTGCGGCAAGGGTCTGCCGCACCCCGGGTTCGTCGCAGAGCCACTTCGGTGGGCCTGCATCGATCCAGCCACACCTCGTGTCGACCAGCCCGCCACCCAGGTCGACCACGAGCGGAACCCCACCGATTTCGGCTACCTCCGCCAGCTCCCGGTACGACACACCGGCCACGAACCCCTCGACGGTGAAGTTGGACCGGTGCACAGCGAGCACCGCAGCGGTGTCCGGTCCGAGAGCGCCGCGGTAGTCGGCGCGATGGGTGCGGTTGGTGGTGCCCACCTCGGTCAGGCGCGCACCACCGGCGGTGATCACCTCGGGCACGCGGAAGGAACCTCCGATCTCGACCAGCTCACCTCGCGAGACGATCACCTCCCGGCCCGCAGCGAGTCCGCTGACGCTCAACAGCACCGCGGCTGCGTTGTTGTTGACCACCAGCGCCGCTTCAGCACCCGTGAGGGCACAAAGGGATGCCTCCAGGCCGCCGAAGCGCCTGCCTCGGCGGCCCGTGCGCAGGTCGAGCTCGATGTCCCCATAGCCCTCCGAGGGGGATCTACCTCCGGTGATGCCGGCGAGATCCAGTGGTGCGCGGCCGAGGTTGGTGTGCAACAGCACGCCGGTCGCGTTTATCACCCTTCGCGGTGGGGCCATCCGCTCCAACTCCTCGATCGCCGCGGCCACCCAGTCGGTATCGGTTCCCGGCGATGCGCCGGCATCAGGATCCGTTGTGTGCCGGGCGATCACCCTCCGGCTCGCCGAGCGGACCAGACCGATCGGTGGAGATCCGCCATCGCGGACCAGGTGGTCGTTCACCTCGGAGGCCAGCGCGTCCACCCCGGGAGGCCGGGAGCCGCTCCCGTCTCCACGAGCGTTCATCCCGGTCGCCCTGCCGAGCGATCGGTCAGTTGCACGACCGGAGCGGACTCCGAAGGTGCCGCGATCTCCCCGATCACCGAGGCGGGATGGCCGAGGGCTCTCAGCTCCCCCACGATCGCCTCGGCGGCATCCGGCTCGGCTGCGACGAGCAGCCCGCCGGATGTCTGCGCATCACATGCGAGCCAGGTGCCTACCGCGTCGGGGTCCTCCACGGCCAAGCCGCCCGCGAATGCGTCCTGTCGGTTGCGTCGGGTACCACCGCTCAGGTGACCGGCGCTGATCAACTCGGGAACCGACGGGAGCGCCGGGAGCGACCCGGTGTCGACCGCTGCCACCACAGCCGACGCGCGGCACATCTCCAACAGGTGACCGACCAGTCCGAATCCGGTCACATCGGTAGCGGCGTGCGCACCGTGGCTGATGGCCACCGTTGCGGCATCGGAGTTGAGGCGCACCATGGACTCCACCGCAGTGGCCAGAGTCGCGGCGTCGAGCGAACCGGCGGCGTTCGCGGTGGTCACCACCCCGGTGCCCAGCGCCTTGGTCAACACGAGGGCGTCGCCGGGTACCGCAGCGGCGTTGGTGAGTGGCGCACCGTCGCCGAGGCCGGTGACCGACAGGCCGAACTTGGGGGTGGAATCGTCGATCGAGTGTCCTCCGAGCAGGCACACGCCGGCATCGGCGAGCACCTCGCCCGCACCGTCGAGAACCCGTGCGGCCACGTGGTACCCGAGCGCCCTCGGCCAGCAGAGGATCTGAAGGGCTGTGACCGGCCGTGCACCCATGGCGTAGATGTCGCTGAGCGCGTTGGCCGCCGCGATGCGCCCCCAGTCGAAGGCGTCGTCAACCACCGGAGTGAACACGTCGACCGACTGCACCATCGTGCGGCCATCACCCAGGTCGAACACACCGGCATCGTCGGAGCGTTCCGGGCCCACGATCAACCTTGCGTCGGTGGGCGCCTCGTGGCTCACCGCGGCGAACACCGCTGCGAGCTCCGACGCGGAGAGCTTGCAACCGCACCCTGCACCCGGCGCGTGATCGGTCAGCCGCACGGTGTCGGTGGCGCCGCCGGGTGCGCCCGGTTCGCTTCGAGTGTCCATCCGGTCTCCGCTTCGGGGTTCGGGGGAGGGGGTTCGGGTGACCAGATGGTGCCACTCTCGCGGGGCCGGATTGGCCTCAGCTGATCCGGACAGTGCACCCTCGGGTGGTGGCGGAGGCGGGAGGGAATCGAACCCCCCGCACCCGGGATCCGGATGCCGCACGGTTTTGAAGACCGGGGAGCCCACCAGGCACTCGTCCACCTCCAGCGGAGAAGCTACCGCTTTGAACATGTTGAATCCGACGACCTGATCCGAGGATTGATTGCTTTCAGAGCGCCATGTCACACCATCCCGGTAGGGTCGATGGAACGTCAAGGATTCACCTCTGGAGGATGGATGGGAAGCATCGACTA
>JBKEAI010000006.1:0-19730 GCA_047972145.1 Microthrixaceae bacterium | reverse complement strand
GTGCGAGACGGCGACGACTGGGTGGTCGACGGCCAGAAGGTCTGGTGCTCCAACGGCCGGGTCGCGGATTGGGGGATCCTCATGGCGCGCACCGACCCCGGCGCACGGCACAAGGGGATCTCGTTCTTCCTACTCGACATGGCGAGCGACGGGATCGAAGCGAGGCCGCTGCGCCAGATGAATGGCGAGGCCGAGTTCGACGAGGTCTTCCTCACCGAGGTCCGCATCCCCGGAGCCAACCTGCTCGGCCCCGAGAACGAGGGTTGGATGGTCGGGATGTCGGCACTTACCAACGAGCGCGGCTACATCGGGGCATCGGGGATCTCGCTGAAGCGCCGGCTCGACTCGATGCTCAACCTCGGCGGATCCCTCGATCCGATCCAACGGCAGGCGCTTGTCGACCTGTGGATCCGCGGCACCGCCCTGTGGGCGATGGGGCGACGGCAGGGCCCGGTCGCCACGGTCCTCGGGTCGCTCGCGAAGCTGGGCACCACCGAGCTCATGTACGACTTCGCCATGTTCCGGGCATCCCTGGAAGGTCCGGGTGCGATGTTGTCCACCGATGCCAGCACCACCCTGCTGTCGGCACCGGGCGCACGCATCGCGGGCGGGACATCGGAGATCCAACGCAACATCATCGGCGAACGCCTGCTCGGGCTGCCGCGTGAACCCAAGGCGGACCGCCTAGCCACGGCCACACCCCGTTGAAGTACAACAAGCCGTCTTGGCTCCGTCACACTCGCGCTCGTAATGTTGGGCGCCAGCCCTATCAACCTCCAACACCCCCACGAACGAACTCGCGTTCTCGAACCCGCGTCCACATGAGCGTCAGAGATCGAGATGCTCTACACCACCCCCGGCGAAACCCTCCACAGCAACGCCCACGACCCACGGGTAGCACCCGAATCGACCGATCCATGAAGATCGACTTCAAGAAGACCTTCCCCACCTATCGTGCCCGCAAAGGACGTTTCGACGTGGTGACCGTGCCGCGGTTGCAATACCTGATGATCGACGGGCACGGCGACCCGAACACCTCGGTCGCCTACGCCGAGGCCCTCGCGACGCTGTACCCGGTGGCCTACAAATTCAAGTTCTTCTCCAAGAATGCGCTCGACCGCGACTACGTGGTCCCACCACTCGAAGCACTGTGGTGGGCCGACGACATGGAGGCCTTCACCACAGGGCGCGACAAGTCCCGGTGGGATTGGACCGCGATGCTGATGGTTCCCGACTGGCTCGACGACGACCACTTGCGAGATGCCATCGATCAGCTCAGAGCTAAGGGCGGCGCCCCAGCGCTCGACAGTCTGCGCCTCGAGGGTCTCGACGAAGGACTCGCCGCCCAGACCCTCCATGTCGGTTCCTACGACGACGAAGCGCCGGTCCTCGCGGAGATGCACGACGCGTTCATCCCCACCAACGGGTACGTCATGACCGGCAAGCACCACGAGATCTACCTCAGCGACCCGAGACGAACAACCCCCGACAAGCTCCGTACGATCCTGCGCCAACCCGTCGAACCAACGAGCGCAGCCCACCCCGCCAGCGGGTCAAACTAGAAGCCGTGCGGGAATGCCCCGAATGCCAGCGCCGGTTCGGAGAGCCAACCAGGTCGACGACCAGCTCGCCGAGTGGCTCATCGAAGCCTGGGAAACCGACACCTAGCCGGCCCGGCCGCGCCGTGACCGCATGGGCTGATTCGACACGACCTCGTGCCGTTAGCCTTCGGCCATGACCGCCCAACGACTACCAGCAGAGGTAGACCCTCACGACGTCCTCGCCATCGACACCTTGCTGTCCGAAGAGGAGTTGCTCGGTCGCGACACGGTACGCCGCTTCGTCGACGAGAGGGTCCTGCCCGATGTCGGCACCTGGTTCGACGAGGGCAGGTTTCCCCCGGAGATGGCGAAGGAGTTTGGGGCGCTCGGCCTCCTCGGCATGCACCTGGAGGGATACGGGTGCGCGGGGGTCTCCGCCACCCAGTACGGCCTCGCCTGCCTGGAGCTCGAAGCCGGAGACTCCGGGGTGCGCAGCTTCGTGTCTGTGCAGGGCTCGCTCGCGATGTTCCCGATCTGGGCGTTCGGCTCCGAAGAGCAGAAGCAACGTTGGTTGCCGGGGATGGCCGCCGGTGAGCTGATCGGGTGCTTCGGGCTGACCGAGCCCGATTCGGGCTCGGATCCGAGCTCCATGCGCACCACCGCGCGCCGGGACCCCTCCGGTGACTGGGTCCTCGACGGGGCGAAGATTTGGATCACCAACGGCACCGTCGCAGATGTGGCGATCGTGTGGGCGCGCACCGACCCCGACGGGCCCGACGCGGGCAAGGTGCGGGGGTTCGTGGTCCCCACCGACACAGCCGGGTTCTCCGCCCCGGAGATCCACCGCAAGGTGTCCCTGCGCGCCTCGGTCACCTCCGAGTTGGTACTTGACTCGGTGCACCTCCCCGCCGACGCGGTGCTGCCGGAGGTCTCGGGCATGAGGGGCCCGTTGAGCTGTCTCAACGAGGCCCGCTTCGGGATCTCCTTCGGTGCGTGTGGAGCCGCGAGGGCCTGTTACGAGACTGCGTTGGAGTACGCGGGCGAGCGGGTCCAGTTCGACCGGCCGATCGCAGGGTTCCAGCTGACCCAGCGCAAGCTGGTCGACATGATGGTCGCCGTGCAACGGGGCACCCTCGTGGCGTTGCACATCGGGCGACTGAAGGACGCCGGCACCCTGGCATCGCCACAGATCAGCTTCGCCAAGATGGACAACGTGCGAATGGCCCTCGAGGTTGCCCGCGAGGCCCGCTCGGTGCTCGGGGCGAACGGGATAACCACCGAGTACCCGGTGATCCGCCACATGAACAACCTCGAGTCGGTCTACACCTACGAAGGCACCAACGAGGTCCACACTCTGATCCTCGGCCAGGCCATCACAGGGTTGGGCGCGTTCTCCTGACGACACGGGACTCGTGACAACACGGCCCCCTGACAACACGGCCCCCTGACAACACGTCGAGCCGGCCAGGACCGGTAGAGGCGCAACGGCGGGGCGCACCCCATCCCCGTCGTGAGGTTTGCCTCGGCCCACATCTGGCCGCAGGCGTGTCACACCCCTGTGCGACGGTGATCCACGCAACTTCCCCTGCTCTTGGAGGCCAAGGTGGACACGTTCAACTGGATCGCTCTCGCAATCAGCCTGATCGCTTCGATCTGCATAGCGGTCGTGGCCACGGGTTGGGTCCGCGGCGCACGCAGTCACGCCACGTCCAGGAGCCGCCTGGAGGCGCAACTGGAGGAATCGCGCCGCACGCACCGCACCGAGGACCAACTCCTGGATGCGGTGCGCGCACTCACCTCGGAATCCCTGCGGGAGAGCTCGCGGGAACTGCTGGCTCTCGCGTCGCAGCGCCACCAACAGGTGGAGGAGTCCGCACACGCACGTTGGGACACCCAGGGCCGCCTGTTGAGCGCCAAGCTCGACGAGTACTCCCAGCGCCTCGCAGAGCTGGAAAGGGCGCGCCAGGGCGATGCCGGCAGCCTCCGTGATGCCGTCGAAACCCTCAGCCGTGATAGCCAGCGAGTACGGCTCGAGGCGGCCAACCTGGCGAGTGCCCTGCGCGACAACAAGGTGCGCGGGCTGTGGGGGGAGATGCAGCTGCGACGGGTGCTCGACGTATCGGGGATGGCCCGTCATGTCGACTTCGTCGAACAGAGCGGATTCGGTGACTCGAAGCGCTCCGGTCGACCCGACGTCGTGGTGCACCTGCCCAACGAGCGCACGGTCGTGATCGATGCGAAGGCACCGCTCACCGAGTTCCTCAAGGCAGCCGACGAAGCCGATCCCGCACAGCGCGCGGTGCACACCAAGGCCCATGCGGACGCCCTCGCTGCGCACATCAAGGCCCTCAGCCAACGTGACTACACCGACCTGGTCGACGGGTCGGTCGACTTCGTGGTGCTGTTCGTACCCGGCGACGCCTTCCTGACCGCCGCCCTGGACGCCCGACCCGAGCTCCTCGAAGCTGCGTTCGGCCAGGACGTGGTGCTCGCTGCCCCCTCCACGCTGCTCGCGTTCCTCAGAGGGGTTGCGTCCGGCTGGCAGGAACGCCAGGTCACCGAACAGAGCGAGGAGATCGCGAAGGTTGGACGGGAGCTCCACCAACGCGTGGCGGTGTTCCTCGAGCACTTCTCCAAGCTCGGCACCTCGCTCGACCGTACGGTCGGTAGCTACAACGAAGCCGTGGGATCCCTGGAGTCCCGCCTCCTGGTGAGCGCACGGCGCTTGGAGGACCTCGGTTCGTCCTCCGGGCGTACCCTCGAGGCCGGTGACCCGATCGACGAACGGGTTCGCTCGTCGATCACCACCGGGCAGGCACACAGCACAGAAGGGCCCCATCGCGTGGCCTGAGCCGAGGGAGAATGGCCGGCAAGCATGGGTCTAGGCGCCTGGACCGATAGGCCATTGGACTCAAGACCCTCGCCCACGTTCCGATACGTAAGTAGTGCTGAGATCAACTACATCGGAACCCGAGGTCGTCGGGAGAGTCATGACCCTTCCCGACGGGTACGTGGTCCGTCGTAGCGGCAACCACTGGGCGATCGCAGGCCGCACAGGTCTCTTCCTGGTCGCGAGGCAGGGCGACTCCGCAGAAACCTCCGCGCAGCATGCGATCCTCGCAGCACACCGCCTCCGGGCCCGTCTGGCGGAGCGCATCGACGTCGTGCCGTTCGTCGATCCGGTCGTGGTGTCCGCCACACCCGGCGAGGTGCAGGATTGCGCGCTCGTCGAACCCGACCTCTTGGAGTCCTTCCTGGTGGTCGGCCCCACCGTGATCTCCGAAGGGGAGTTGGCGCTGCTCCGCCACCACCTGCCCGCGGCGGTGGCGATCATCGAGGCCGACGGAGGCTTCTGAGCCCACAGTTCCCCGAAGGGCTCCGCACTGTGACCGGAGCGGTCGTGGGTGGCAGGCTGCGACGGTGAACGATCCAGCCCCGGCCCCTCCCCCACCCCACCTTCCGGACCCGGCGATGGTTGCCTCTTCCGATGGCGTGCACATCGCGTCGTACCTGCTCCAGGGCTCCGGGGCCGAGCCACCGGCGGATTCCGCGCCTCCGGAGGTCCTCCTCGCCCACGCCAACGGGTTCTGCGCCGCTGTGTTCGCGCCGTTGGTCGACCACCTCGCCGGGCGCAGCGGCGTGGCCTTCGATGCCCGGGCCCACGGGGGATCCAGCGGTGCAGGCGGACGGCTCGACTGGCACGCCCACTGCGATGACCTGCTCGCCGTGCACGACCGATGGGGGCTCGAACGACCCCTCGGCATAGGCCATTCGATGGGTGGAGCCGCGCTGCTGCTCGCAGAGCAGCGACGACCCGGCACCTTCCGCGGCCTGTGGCTGTTCGAACCCATCGTCTTTCCCCCGGGGCTCGCACCACCCGAGGGCGGGAACCCTCTCGAGGCCGGGGCCCTGCGCAGGCGGGCCACCTTCGAGAGCCGAGGTGCGGCGTACTCGAACTACGCATCCAAGCCACCGCTCGACGAGCTCAGCGCCGAGGCACTTGCTGCATATGTCCAGTTCGGCTTCGACGAAGACCCCGACGGCAGCGTCACCCTGGCCTGTGCGCCCGAGGACGAGGCGACGGGCTACCGGACCGGCCCTCACCACGGGGCATGGGACGGTCTCGACCGCGTGAAGTGTCCGGTGCTTGTTGTCCGTGGGGCTCCCGGTGCGATGCCCGGACCGGCCGACTTCGCCCCCGCTGTGGCCGACCAGCTCCCCGACGCGACACTCGAAGACCATCCCGATCTCGGGCACTTCGGACCGCTCCAGGCCCCTGAGGTGGCCGCGGAGTCCGTACTGGCGTTCAGTTCACGTTTGGGCTGAGGCCGACACCCGCACCATCCCGGGCGGCTGTGCTGAGGCACACCGTTCTGAGACACACCGCTGTGAGACAGGCTGTGCCGGGCCCATCGGTGGCCAGCAGCAGAGCATCGGTGTCTCAGGTGACACCTACGATGTGCCCCATGGGACTCCCTGAGCCACCCGAGGCACCCGAAGCACTGCCACTCGGCGACGACCTGGCAACCCACGGCGGCCTCCCCCTTCCGAGCTCGCTCTCGCCGTCGAAGGTCTCCACCTTCAAGGACTGTGCCCTCGCGTTCAGGTTCTCGGCGATCGACCGCCTGCCCGAACCCCCTTCGGAACCCGCTATGCGCGGCACAGCCGTGCACCGCGCGCTGGAGCTCCTGCTCGGTGACGCGCCTCAGGCCCGCACCCCCGAGCTCGCCACCACCCACCTGGCAACAGCACTGGAGGAGATGCACGACAGCGACGAATGGGAGGAGTTGGACCTCGACGACACCGGTTCGCAGGCCTTCGACAAGGAGTGTGCGACCATCATGGAGCGGTACTTCGCCGTCGAGGATCCCCGTTCGGTGGAACCGGTCGGCCTGGAGCTGATGCTCGAATCGGAGATCGGTGGGGTCAAGGTGCGTGGGATCATCGACCGCCTCGAACGCGCGGCGGACGGCTCCCTGGTGGTCACCGACTACAAGACCGGCCGCACACCGATGCCGGCCCAGGAGCAGTCGCGCCTGGGCGGGGTGCACTTCTATGCGTTCTTGTGCAAGGAGCACTTCGGGGAGATCCCCTCGAGCATCCAGCTCATGTACCTGGGCAGCGAACCCCAGATCATCTCCACCACACCGACCGAGCAATCCGTGCGCGGGCTGCGCAACCGGGTCGCCGCCATCTGGCAGGCGGTCGAGCGGGCCTGTGAGAACGACGACTTCCGCCCCAAGCCGTCGGCTCTGTGCAACTGGTGCGCCTTCCAGCAGTACTGCCCGGCCTTCGGTGGCGACCCCGCCGAGGCCCGTGCGCTGTCGCTGCAACTTCACTCCGAAGCGACGTGAACCCCCACGGCGACCGCCCCCCCACCCCGCTCGAACGCTTCGACATGCGGGTGGAGCGTGCGCTCGCAGCGAGCCGCGGCCGCCCCGTGATCGACCGTGTGGCCTACACGCTCTCCGAAGCCGCCAACCACTCGATCCTCTGGCATTCGATCAACGCCCTCGACGCGGCCGGAGGCGTCATCGCCGGCAAACCGGCGCGGGCTCGGCGGGCGCTGCGACGAAGTGTCGTACTCGGAGTCGAACAGGCACTGGTGAACGGGCCGCTCAAGGCACTCATGGCGCGGCAGCGTCCCGAACCCCTCGACACCCACCCCCATCGGCTTCGGTCCCCACTCACCTCCAGCTTCCCCAGTGGGCACGCGACCGCCGGCGCCTGTGCGGCAGTGCTGGGTTCCGCCGATACGGGCCACCGGTGGGCCTGGTGGTCCCTCGCGGCGCTCGTCGGGTGGAGTCGCGTGCACGTGGGGCTGCACCATCCGAGCGATGTGCTCGGAGGATGGCTCGCGGGAGCCGGCCTCGCACGCACCGCGCAGGGACTGTGGCCACCACCGCCCGGGTGATCCACCTTCAGCACTAGCCTGCGCCCGATGGCCGAAACCCACGCCGAACCGGAGCACATGAGCGACTTCGAGGCGCTCATGTGGACCCTGGAGCAGAACCCTGCGCTGTCGAACACGTTCGCGAACGTCACGATCCTCGACCAGCCACCCGACCGCTCGCATCTCGTGGCGAAGATGCAGGTTGCCATCTCCAAGGTCCCCAAGCTGCACCAACGGCCCGAGGAACCACCCAATCGCCAGGGCACACCCGTTTGGGCCGACGACCCGGGCTTCGACCTCGCACATCACCTCAGATGGGTGAACCTCGGCGGTGACGCCACCGAGCGTGACCTGTACGACTACGTCGCGATGCTGGCTGCGCAGCCCTTCGACCGGGAGCGCCCCCTGTGGGACTTCACCGTCGTGGAAGGCCTGCTCGAAGGCAAGGCCGCGATGGTGCAGCGGATGCACCACACGATCACCGACGGCGAGGGTGGGATCCGACTCTCGGTCGCGTTCCTCGACCTAGAGCGCGAGCCGCAGACCGAACCCGATTCCGGTGCACCCGTCGCCCCTGACGGTGCTGCCGGCTCCACCACAGCGCAGCCCGATCCTCAGCCGAGGGCCGTCGGGGACTTCCTGGGGTCACTCGGCGATTCGGTGCGGCGTCGGGGAATGCAGGTCGTGGACGCGATCGGGGTCGCAGGTTCGTTCCTTCGCAACCCTGGCGACGCAGCTGAGCTCGCCCGTTCCACCGGCCGTCAGGCACAGGCGATGACACGTTGTTCACCGTTGTGGACCGAACGCTCGCTGCAACGTTGGTTCGGCACCACCTCACTTGACCTGGCCGAGGTCAGGGAGGCCGCAGGTGCGCTCGGCGGCACGGTCAACGACTTCTTCGTGACCGGAGCCGCCGATGCGGCCGGGCGCGTTCACGCGGCGCATGGAAGCCCGGTCGGGGAGCTGCGCATCTCGATGCCCGTGAGCATCCGCGACTCGCGGCCAGAAGGGCGCGGTGACCCGATGGCGGGTGGAAACGCATTCGCCCTCGCCCAGGTGATGGTTCCCACCGGATCCGAACTCACCGTCGCCGAACGGTTCAGCGAGACCCACGAACGGCTCGGTGCGAGCCGACAGGACCGGGCCCTCAACGCTCTCGGCAACGCGGCGGCGGTCATCAACCTGTTGCCGACCGCCGCTCTGCTCGCCACCGGCGAGCGGGCGACCGCGGGGATCGACTTCGCGTGCAGCAACGTGCGTGCAGCTCCCTTCGACCTCTACATGGGAGGGGCGCTGCTCGAGGCCAACTACCCGGTCGGCCCCCTGGCGGGCACCGCGTTCAACCTCACCACGATGTCGTACCGGGGCATGCTGTGGTTGGGGCTGCACGTCGACACCGCCGCGGTCGAGGACCCCCGGGAGCTCCTCGGTGCGATCGACGCCTCCTACACAGCCCTGTTCGCAGCAGCTTGAAATCCCCCGCAACGCGCTTCGAGCCTCGCGTGGGTCAGTTGGGCGATACCTCTGGGTCGAGCTTCGCCAACACGGTGCGCACATCCAACAAGAGGTCGGCAACCTCCGATGTGGAGACGATCTGGCGCTCGGAGATATCACCCAGACCACGGTCGATGAGCGACATCGCCTGACGGATCGAATCGTCGTCTCGGACCTCGAGATCCTGCACCTCGGTCATCTTGCGCTCCCTCTCTGGGTGGTTCTGGCTCTGGGTGGTTCTGGCTCTGGGCGGTTCTGACTCGCTCGTGGAAGTGCTCAGCGCTCTTCGAAGCGTACGCACCTTTGTTGGATCAGCCAAGGCTACCGTGCCCATGGGACACCCGGCGGTCGGGTTTGGGAGGCGCAGCCCCCAGCGGAGTTCCCGGGTAGCTTCTCGGGATGGCTCCCAGCATCGGTGTGACGTTCGCCAGCTTCCAGACCCTGGGTGTGGCCCGGGGCCTCGAGATGGCCCACGTGGCCAAGGACATGGGCTACACCTCCTATTGGACCGCGGAGACCACCGGACCCGAGGCCTTCGCCACCCTCGGTGCGGTGGGGGCCTCGGTCGGGGGGCTCGACCTGGGTACCGGGGTGCTGGCGGTGCAGTTGCGCACGCCGATGCTCGCCGCGATGGGCGCGGCGACGCTCCAGGCGATCGCCCCCGATCGGGACATCCTGCTCGGGGTGGGCATCTCGTCGCCGGTGGTCGTCGGACGCTGGCACGGGGCAACCTACGGCTCCACGCCGGTGTCCCAGATGCGCGAGTACCTGAAGCTCACCCGGGCCTGCATCGACGGAGAGTCGGTCACCCACGACGGCGAGCACTACTCGACGAATCGCTTCCGGCTGGGGGTGCGCCTCGATGATGCCAAGAGGCCCAAGTTGGTGCTCGGAGCCCTCAACGAGCGGATGCTCTGCCTCGCGGGCGAGGCAGCCGACGGGGTGCTGCTCAACTACCTGCCGGCCACCGCCGTGCCCTGGTGCATAGAACAGGTTCGCGCCGGCGAGGCGCGCGCCGGGCGGGAGGCGGGTTCGTGCGCGGTCTATGCGTACGTACACGTGGGTGTGTGCGATCCGGGGCCCGCCGCCGAACCCGCCCGCAAGGACCTCTTCTCCTATGCGGTGGTGCCCGCATATGCGAAGGCCTTCGCCCGGGCGGGATACGCCGAGGAGGTCGCAGCGGTCACCGAGGCGCACCGGCGTCGCGACCGCGAGGCCGCAGTGGCCGCGGTGTCCGACGAGATGGTGGCCGGCATCGACATCTGCGGAGATGTCGCACACATCGCGGAGGCCGTCGATGCCTATCGCAGCGCCGGGGTCGACCACCCGGTGATCATGCCCTTGCCCTGGGGGTCCGACCGGCTCGCGACCATCGAAGCGACCCTCGCCGCAGCACGTCCGGGAGCCCCAGAACGTTCGGCAGCAGGATCATGAGCCCGGCAGCCCCACCCGACGCCCCAGCACCACGTGATGACAGCACAGATACCCCGTTGCCAGATGCCCCGACTACAAGTGCCCCGACGACGGCGTCCGCTGGGTTCGATCCCGCCGGGCGGATCTGTGTTGTCACGGGGGCCACAGGAGGAATCGGCTCGGCTCTGGTGCGCGCGCTCGCTGCTGCCGGAGCAGCCGCTGTCGTGCTCACCGACATCGACCACGACCAGTCGGTGGCGGTCGCCGAGGCCATCGGTTCCGAGCTCGAAGGGAGCACACCTCTGGCGACGACGATCATCGGGATGGGCCTCGACGTGTCCGACCGGGCCGCGACCTCGGACCTCGTGGGACGGATCGACGCCGAGTACGGACCGATCGACCTGTGGTGCGCGAACGCGGGGGTCGGCACCCTCGGTGGGGTCGATGCAGAGCCAGCGGCATGGCAGCACACATGGGACGTGAACGTCATGGCACACGTGCACGCCACCGCCGCGCTGCTGCCGGGCTGGCTCGAACGCGGCTCGGGTCACCTCCTGGTGACCGCGTCGGCCGCGGGACTCCTCACCAACCTCGGCGACGCCCCCTACTCGGTAACCAAGCACGCGGCGGTCGCGTTCGCCGAGTGGGTTGCGATCACCCACGGAGACGCCGGGATCGGCGTCACCTGCCTGTGCCCACAGGGTGTGCGCACACCGATGGTCTTCGGTGCCGCCGCAGACGAGTTCGCCCACCTGCGCGACCCAGGCACCGGTACCGAAAGCGACCCCGGCCCGTCCGCGGAGGAGCGCGACGACGCCCTCGCCCTTTCGGTGGTGCGCGACAAGGGGATCATCGAGCCCGCGGATGTCGCCGCCGCGACCCTCGATGCGCTGCGCTCGGGCCGCTTCCTGGCCCTGCCACACCCCGAGGTGGAGCGTTTCGAGCGCAACCGTGCCGGCGACCACGACCGCTGGATAATCGGCATGCGCAAGCTCCAGGCCCAGCTCGATGCGCGATGACCGCACACACCACCTCTAGGTGCTGATCGTGGCGCGACGCGGGCGGACGGAGCGTCTCTGCGCTGCGCAGTGTCATTCGGCGGTGGGTGACCTCTGATCTTGTCCCGGCACACAGCAAGGGTTTCAAGAACCTAAACCTGCGTGCCGGGCGTGCCGATCCAGACTGGTATGCGGCAGTGGGCCGTGGATGTCAGGAGTCTTCGTGAGTGATTTTTCACCTGCCCCCAGTGCTGATGGTTCAGTCGATACCAGATCCGTTGGTGCTCACGCCACCCGCCGCCGACACATCCGTCGTGGCGGGGTGCTAGCTGTCGCTATCGCTTTGGCCGTGGGTCTGTCGGCATGCGAGTTCGAAGGTCAACCCTGCGACGGTGTTCTGAAAGGCATTGGCCCGCGCTTGGTGGAGGCTGACGCCCAGAGAACGATCTCGTTGCACTACAACGAGGGAGTCGCGATACCTCAAGACAGGCTGTCGTCCGCGTGGGCGACACTTCAGTGGGTCTACTTCATGCCTCGCTGGCATGAAGGTGACACCACCATTGACTACACCACCGATGAGGGCCTGACCTGTCGCGGTGGGACCTGGCAAACGACTACAACTACCACGACCACGACCGCACCCACCACGACGACCACGGTTGTTCCCGCCTCGCCGAAGATCGCCTCGATCTCCCCGGGGTTCGAGATTCCTGGAGGTGTGGTGGTGATCGCCGGGACGAGCCTCGGTGGAGCCACGAAGGTGACCTTCGGAGGCGTTGACGCATACGAGTTCACCGTCAAGAGCGACACCGAGATCGAAGCCACGGTTCCCAATGGGTACGGCACTGTGGACGTGGTCGTGGTCACTCCGAATGGCACCGCCACCAAGCCAGACGGCTTCACCTACAGCGCCTGACACGCCCCTGACCCGGGACCTGCGCCGCCACCTCGGAACGTCACCCGGCGCGTACTTCGCACAAGCCACGCGCTCCAACGCCTGAAATCGAAAGCACGAGGCGCGCCGTCGATCGGTTGCCGATGTGAGCCTTCGATTCGACATGGTCGCACCTCGCGGGTCGACTGGTCGCTCCAGTCTGAGCTTGTGAAAGAGTTGGGGCTAGCGTGGCGGCCAGCGGCGGAAACACCGCTGACAGGGGGTTGACACCATGACCGATTACGGCGTCGAGGTCCGGCTCGGACCCGAGGACGAGTACATGCACCCGGGGCCCGAGCCAACCTTCAACGAGTCGATGTACTTCAACGTGTACGACCCCGACTCCGACGTCGGCGGGTTCGTGCGCATCGGCAACCGCCCCAACGAGGGCCACGCCGAGGTGACCACGTGCATCTACCTGCCCGACGGGCGGGTTGCGTTCATGTTCTCGCGACCGGAGATCACCGACAACGAGCGCTTCGACGCCGGTGGAGCGCGCTTCGAGGTGAACGAGCCGTTCGAGTCGCTGCGGGTGGAGTACTCGGGCAAGGTCGTCATGCTCGAAGAACCCCTCGACATGGCCGACCCCCGCGCTGCGTTCACCTCGAATCCCTACGAGCACGCAACCGTCGCTCTCGATTACGAGGGAGCTGCGACACCCTTCGGTGGAGAGCCGGTGGGGCGCTCAGAGCGCGCAGGTGAGGAGTTCGCGAAGGGCCACTACGAACAGCTAGTCAAGGCCAAGGGCACGATCGCGGTGGGTGACCTGGAGTTCCAGGTGGACGGCCGCGGGCTGCGCGACCACTCCTGGGGGCCACGCACCTGGCAGGCCCCCTGGTACTACCGGTGGTTGACCGTGAACATGCGCGACGGCTCGGGCATGATGCTGTCGCGCATCGCCCGCAAGGACTCCGATGGCAGCCGCAACGGCTTCGTGTGGACCGGTTCGGAGCTGCTGCTCGTCAAGACGATGTCGCTCAGCACCCGCTGGAGCGGCGAGGACCGCTACCACGCGACCGTGCATGCAACCTTCAGCACCGAGCACAGCGATGGCCGCCACATCGAACGCGAGCTCACCGGCGAGGTGATGAACCTGATCCCGCTGCGCAACCGCCGCGAGGGCCGCACCACCCGGATCTCCGAGGGGCTCACGCGCTGGACGCTGTCCTCGCCGCTCGACCCCGACCGGACCACCGACGGTTCTGACGCACCCGACCCGGCACTGCTCGGATACGGCCTGTCGGAGTACCTCGACCAGATCATCGACGACGCACCGGTGGGGATCCGCGAGTAGGCCCTGACGGTCACCTGACCACCAGCTGATCGCCACCTCGATCGCTGCCCTGGAGGTTCCCGTGTTGCTCCAGGACATCGTCGACAACGCTGCGGCGACGCTTCCCGAGCGCCCGGCCCTCGTGCACGGGCAGACCCGCTGGACCTTCGCGGAGCTCGCACAGCGCGTCCACACCCTGGCCCAGAGGATCCGCGAGCTCACCGAGCCGGCCGGGCGCGTCGCGGTGCTGTCGTCGAACACCGCCGCCTATGTGGCAGCGCTCTATGCGGTGCCGGCCGCGGGGCGGGTGCTCGTGCACTGCAACACCCGCCACACAGCCCAGGAGGTGACTGCCACGATCGAGCGCAGCGGAGCGGAGCTCCTGTTGGGCTCCGAGGACGAGCTCGATCGGCTCGCGCACGTACCGGCTCCGACGCTCCGCCACCGCATGGTCCTGGACAACGAGGTCCTGGACAACGAGGTCCCGGTCAACTCCCCGACCGCGCATTCCGAGGATTCCACGCCCACGGGCGCCGAGGATGACACGGCCTGGCTCATGTACACCTCGGGCACCACCGGCACCCCCAAGGGAGTGATGCTCACCCACCGCAGCCTGATCGCCGCGGTGCTCAACACCACGATGGGTCGCCCGGTCAGCGAGGACGAGGTCTACCTGTATCCCTTCCCGCTTTTCCACATCGCGGCCTACAACGTGTTGCACCTCCACATGCGCCGCCGACCGGTGGTGCTGCTGGGGAGCTTCGAGCCGCAGGCCGTGCTTGACGCCATCGCCGATGAGGCGGTGACCTCGGTGTCGCTGGCACCCACGATGCTCGCGATGCTGTTGGATCATCCAACCCGCGACGACTCACGCCTGGTGAGCCTGCGCACCGTCACCTACGGTGCAGCCGCGATGCCACTGGAGCTGCTGCGCCGCAGCCTCGCCGAGTGGCCCGACGTCGGCCTCGCCCAGGGCTACGGCATGACCGAACTGTCGGGCAACGCCGTGTTCCTGTCCCCAGCCGATCATCGCCTCGCAGCCACGACACGCCCCGACCTGCTCAGCGCTGCGGGCCGGCCGGGACCGTTGGTACGCCTGCGCATCGAATCTGATGCGGGCACCGGGGCCGCACCGGGTGAGCCCGGTGAGATCCTCGTACGTGGCGACCAGGTCTGCGCCGGCTACCTCGACGACCCCGACGAGAGTGCCCGGTCGATCACCGACGGGTGGCTTCACACCGGCGACATCGGCCGCATGGATGCCGACGGGTACCTGCACGTGGTGGACCGACTCAAGGACATCATCATCACCGGAGGCGAGAACGTGAGCTCCCGGGAGGTGGAAGATGTCCTGTCATTGCACCCCGACGTCGAGTCGGTGGCCGTGGTCGGCACGCCCGATGAACGCTGGGGCGAACTGGTCACAGCCGTCGTGGTGCCGCGCCCCGGTCGCGCTCCGAGCCTGGAGTCGCTACGCGCCGCCTGTGGCACACTGGCCGGCTTCAAGCACCCCCGCAGGGTCGTGGTGGTGGAGGACCTGCCCACGAACGCGTCGGGCAAGCTCGACAAGGTCGCGGTCCGCAAGCTCGCGAGGCAACCTTAGGGCTAGCGCACCCAGGGGCGGGGACGCTCGCCGGAGGCGAAGCGCTCCTGGCCGGCCTTGAACGCCGCTGCGTCCGAGCCGATCCTGGTGAACAGGTTCGCCATGCCTACCGCCTGGGTGCGCGGGATCTCGTGCGCGGTCCACAGCGCCCGCATCGTGCCCTGGATCACCAGGGGTGGTGAGTCCGCGATGATCTGCGCCACCGCGCGGGCACGGTCGGCCAGCTCATCGGCTGGCACCACCTCGCTCACAAGGCCGATCTCCCGCGCCCGCTCGGCACCCATGCGTTCGTGCACCCCGAGCAGCGACATGCGCATCACCTCGGGCAGGGGCATCTTCGAGAGCATCTGGATCGGCTCGAACGCGGCGGTCATCCCGTAGGTGACGTGAGGATCGAAGAACGTCGCGTCGTCCGCGGCGATGATGAACTCGGTCTCCCCGAGCATGTAGAACGCACCGCCGCACGCCATGCCCCGCACCGCTGCGATCACCGGCTTCCAGAGGTCGCGGCTCTTCGGGCCGACGTCGCGGCCCGGGTCGTCGTACATCCACGGCGTGGGATAGCCGGGGTAGTCGCCTGCGGCCATCGATTCGTTGTTGTCCTCTGAGACAGCCTCGGCACGGTCTATCCCGGTGCAGAAGTGGTCCCCCTCACCGGTGAGCACCACGCAGCGCACGTCGTCGTCGTAGCGGAAGCCATCCCACACCGAGGCGAGCTCGCGCTGCATGGTCCCGTTGATCGCGTTGCGCACCTCGGGGCGGGCGAGGGCCACCCAGGCAACGCCGTCGTCGGTGGACACCGAGATCGTTTCGTGGTCGGACACGAGGCCAACCGTACTCGGGGATCAGTCCCGCTCCGACAGCTCCGACACGAGGTTGCGGCGCAGGAGCTTGCCGGTGTCGGTGTAGGGGAGGCTCTCGGCGAACGTCACCTGGTCGGGGGTCTTGGAGCCCCGCAACCTGCCACGCACGAACTCCCGGAGGGATTCGACGTCGGGCACGTCCCCCGGCTCCGCCACGATCACCGCGGCGATGCGCTGACCCCATTCGTCGTCGGGAACCCCGACCACGGCGCACTCCGCGACCCTGGGATGGTCGAGCAGCACCTCTTCGATCTCCGCGGGTGCGATGTTCTCACCACCTCGGATGATCGTGTCGTCGCTGCGCCCCTCGATGAACAGGTAGCCATCGTCGTCCACCCAACCGCGGTCCTTGGTGGGGAACCAGCCCTCGTCGTCGACGCCCGAGCCGATGCCCCGGTACTCCCCCGACACCTGCTCACCACGCACCCAGATCTCACCGGGTGACCCCGCCGGCACCGGACCGTCGTCACCACGGATCTCGACTTCGATGCTCGGCAGCAACCGTCCTGCCGAGGAGAGCCGGCGGGCGGCTTCGGGGTCGCCGTCGCGCGCCGCGCGGTGGTCCTCGGGGCCGAGTACTGCGATGGTCGAGCTGGTCTCGGTGAGGCCGTACGCGTTGGTGAGGCCCACCTCGGGAAGGAGGTCCATCACCCGGCTGAGCACCTGGCTGGAGGTGCGTGCACCCCCGTAGGACATGGCTCGCAACGATGGCAGCGTCTCGCCTTGACGGTCGAGTACGTCAGCGATCCGCGCCAGCATCGTGGGAACCACCATGGCGTTGGTGACCCCTTCGCTGCGCACGGTGCCCACCCATTCATCGGCGTCGAACTGGGGTAGGTAGACGATGCGGCGCCCGAGGTACAGGTTGCTCAACAGGTTGGCGAGGCCCGCCACGTGATAGGGCGGCACACTCACCAGCGCAGCCTCGTCTTGGTCCGCCGCGCCGAACTCGACCGAGCCGATCACATAGGAGGTGAGGTGCCGGTGTCGTAGCACCGCCGCCTTGGGAGCCGAGGTGGTACCGCTGGTGTGCAACAGCACCGCCGTGTGCTCGGAGTCCACCGGAACCTCACCCTCGGTGGACCCGGCCAGGGATGCGTCGACGAAGTCGGCGGTTGCGACCACCCGGTGACCCCGCTCGGTGAAAAACGCAACCCGTTCGGTATCCGCCACGACGAGGGGCCCGGGCTGGTCCCCAGCAGAGGAAGTCTCCGCGAGGGTATCGATCATCGCTGCGAGGCGGTCGTCGTCGAGACGGTAGTTCAGCGGCACGAAGGGCACGCCCGCAGCGGCACATGCGAACAAGCCGATCGGGAACGCGAGCGAGTTCGTACCCACGTACACCAGTGCGGACGACGCTTCGAGCTGGCCGGCACCACCCCATGCCGCCGCGAGCAACTCGGCTGCGGTCAGCCGCTGGTCGCCTATCTGGACCGCGGTGCGGTCACCACCACCGCTCGCGGCCATCTCGAGCAGAAGAAGTAGGTTCACCCGCGCCTCCCGGTGTGATCTCGATCTGTCAGGGGGTCGGGGTGCCGTTCGGTCGGCACACCTCAGTCCGACGAGGGCAACGGTTTGGCACCCTTGATCTCCAGTACTGCGCCGTCGAGCGTGAGGGCGCCGTCGCCGGCCTTGGAGCACAACAGCTCGAGGCCGAGGTCCTCGTGCGCGTAGCGCTTCCCGAGCAGCGGTCCATCGCCGGAGAGGTCTGCTCCCTCGGCGGTGGTCGATTCCGGCTCGTCGAGGAGCATCGGCACCCCACCACAGGAGATCTCGACGTCTGTTTCGGGCGCCTTGACGACCACCAACTGTGCTTCGGAGACGGCGCTGTGAAGCTTCTGACCGGGACGCAGCATGACACGAACGTTAGACCAAGGGGCGATGTGGGCCAATATGGTCATCCCGGCGGGTGAACCGACCGACCACCACCAACCTCTTCGAGCAGCTCCATGGCGCCCACACCCGAATCCGATGAGCACACCTCGGGACCCGACGATGGCCCCGGCGATGTACAGCGCAGGGCACCGTTCTCCGACAACCCCGACGTGGGGGCTCGCGGCCAGCGCACCCGCCAGGCGATCCTCGACGCAGCGTTGGTCGCCTTCAAGGGAAGTGGCTACCACGACACATCGATCGCCTCGATCGCCGGACATGCCGGGTGTTCGCGGGTGTCGTTCTACCAGTACTTCTCCGACAAGGACGACCTCCTCAGCCACCTCGGCACCCAGGTGGCGGTCCAGGTCGAGGCGTCGACACAGGCGATGGGAACCGTCGGGGCCGACCGTGTCGGCCGCGACGCGCTGCGCGCCTGGGTCGTGCGCCATGGAGAGATCTATCAGCGGTACGAACCGGTGTTCAGGGCGCTTCAGGCGGCCACCGACGGCGACGACGGGCTCACGGAGTGGACACGCCGCACACGCTCCCGCAACGCGCAGCGCTTCCGTTCACACCTCGAAGTCGACTCACTCCCACCGCGGCGCCTCGATCCCCTCATCGACCTGCTGCTCGCCACGCTGACCACCACCGAGGACTTCGCGAGCTCCCTAGGGGAGGTCGTACCGGGACCCTACGGATCCGACCAGATGGCAGAGGTGCTTACCGACGTCTTCCACCGCGCGCTGTTCGGGTTGGTACCCGGGGTGAACACCGCGGCCGCGAACCCACCGGCACCACCCTGCCTGCCGCTTGCTCCTGCGATCGCCGCGCTGACCAACTCGGGCGCTCGACGCTCTCCGACGCCGATGGGCCAGGACACCTATGACGCCCTCCTCGACGCCGGTGAGAGGCTGCTGGTGGCCCGCGGGTACCACGCAGCGAGGGTGGACGACATCGTGGAGGACGCGGGGCTGTCCCATGGAGCGTTCTACCGCTACTTCGAGCACAAGGAGCAGCTCGCGAACGTCGTTGCCTTCCGGGCGATGCAGGGCGTCTCGCAGGCCTTCACAGAGATTCCCGCCGCGGGGCTCGACAGGGCCCCCCGAGGCCCCGATGCAGACGACGAGCAGGCGGAGCTCCAGGCGATGCGCGCCTGGTTGAGGCGCTACAACGAGGCCTACACCGCTGCGACGGCGATGATCCAGGTCTGGATCGACGCCAACCGCCGGCACCCACAGCTCAGCGGTGAATCGGCAGCGATCCTGGACTGGGCACGTCAACGCATGTGCGGGTTCCTCGGCGACCGCGGCTTCGGCGACCCCGAACGTGAGGCTCTGGTGCTCGTCGCTCTGCTCAGCACCTTCGGACGCCACGAGCGCGACTCTGCGATGGTCGACACCGCAGCGCGGTTCGTGCAGCGGGGCTTCCTGGGGCGTTGAGCTGTCCAGTCCCGATGGAACCGCTGTGCTGTTGCTTCGGTGGGCGCCGAAGTGCTGTCACTTCGGTGGGAACCTGAGTGCCCCGTCGAGGCGGATCGACTCGCCGTTGAGGTAGGGGTTGGTGGCGATCGACTCGACGAGCAGCGCGAACTCCTCGGGCCGACCCATCCGCTTGGGGAACATGATCCCCTCCTCGAGCTTGTGGCGCATCTCCTCGGGCACGCTCAGCATCAGCGGAGTACCCATGGTGCCGGGGGCGATCGCACACACCCGGATCCCCGATGGTGCGAGATCCCGAGCGAGGGGCAGGGTCATGCCGAGGATCGCCGCCTTCGCCGCGGCGTACGCGATCTGGCCGGTCTGGCCCTCCATGCCGGCGATCGACGCTGTGTTCACCACCACGC
>JBKEAI010000313.1:0-24544 GCA_047972145.1 Microthrixaceae bacterium | reverse complement strand
AATCCCTTGCAATGGTAGGGATGTGGGCTACTCGATGCGCAAGCCGCTGATAGCACGACTGATCACAAGCTGCTGGATCTGCTCGGTGCCCTCGAATATGTCCATGATCTTGGCGTCGCGGTGCCAGCGCTCGACGGGGTACTCACGGGTGTATCCGTAGCCACCGAGGATCTGGATGGCACGCTCGGTCACCCACACCGCGGTGCGTCCGGCGTGCAGCTTCGACATGGAACCCTCGGCATTCTCGAACGTGCCGTTGCGGGCCAGCCACGCGGCGCGGTGAACGAGTAGTCGTGAGGCGTCGATGCGGGTTGCCATGTCGGCGAGCATGAACGCGATCGACTGGTTCATGATGATCGGCTTGCCGAATGCCTGACGTTCCTGTGCGTAGTCGAGCGAGTACTCGTACGCCGCGCGGGCGATGCCGACCGCCATGGCACCCACCGAAGGGCGGGTGGCCTCGAAGGTGGCCATAGCGGGCTGTTTGCCCGATGACACCTGGGGGTTCTTCTCGGCTTCGCGGGCTTTGGCGAGCTTCTCGTCGAGCTTCTCCTTGCCTCCGAGCAGACAGCTGCCGGGGATACGCACGTCGTCGAGTACGACCTCGGAGGTGTGCGAGGCACGGATGCCGTGCTTCTTGTACTTCTGGCCCTGTGACAACCCCGGCGTGTTGGGCGGAACGATGAAGCTGGCCTGGCCACGGCCCTTGAGCTGGGGGTCGACCGCTGCGACCACCACGTGCACATCCGCTATTCCGCCGTTGGTGATCCACGCCTTGGTGCCGTTGAGCACCCACTCGTCGGTCGCCTCCTCGTAGACCGCCCGGGTGCGCAGCGAGGACACATCGGACCCGGCGTCGGGCTCGGACACGCAGAACGCTCCGAGTTGCACCTCATCGGCGGAGCCATAGCACCGGGGAACCCACTCCATGACCTGTTCGGGGGTTCCGTTACCTGCGATGCCCGCCGCGGCGAGTCCCGACCCGAAGATCGAAAGTCCGATACCCGCGTCACCCCAGAACAGCTCCTCGAGGGCGATGGGCAGCGTGAGACCGGACGCATCGCCGAGCATCGCCTGGGCCATGAAGTCGAAGCTGTACAGCCCCGCCTTCGCCGCCTCCTCGACGATCGGCCAGGGGAACTCCTCGCGTTCGTCCCACTCCTCGGCTGCCGGCCGCACGACGTTCTCCGCGAACTCGTGCACCCACTTGCGGATCTGGATCTGGTCCTCGTTGAGCTCCAGCGAGAAATCGCCCATGTCAGTCACCTTCCGGGTCGTTTCGGCCCCAACGTCGTGGGTGCCCTACGAGGTCTGTCGCTCCGGGCAACTCCGGAGTTTCCTTACGACCCGTAGGTTACCGACCGGTAACCACGCACTTCAATCGGGCAGATGTTCCCGGAGCAACCTCGGGGTTCCTCCGCGAGGCCCCGGAACATGGCCAGGGGCCCGCGACTTCAGCCCGTTCCCGCCGCGTCCCAGGAGAACCGCACCGCGAGCGGCAGGTGGTCCGACAGGTCGTTGCCGGCCGCATCCACGAAATCTGCCTGGGGGTACTCGTGGGACAGCACGGTGAGGTCGACTCCCCCGCCGTCGCGCCAGGCCGCCTTGTCGATGATCCCCGGATCCGCGCACGACACCGCCTCACAGGTGTCGCTCAAACCTGTGGTGGCGAGGAACTCCCCCCAGATCTGTGCGTCCGCGACGTCCTGGTCGGTGGGGTCGGTGACATCGGTGTGCAGGTTCGTGTCACCGGCGAGGATCACCGCCCTGTCCGCGGAGTGGACCTCCATGAAGGCCGCGAGCTGATCGAAGTCGATGACCTGCAACGCCTGATCGGTCGAGGTGCCACCGGCCTCGGCGTGCAGGTTGTACACGTCGACCTCGTAGCCCTCCGCGAGGGTCATCGTGGCCACCGAGAAGCCCTTCATCGCAAGGCAGTCGCTGGCACCGTCGAGGATCCCGTAGCAGCCGCTCCAAGGCACCCGAACCGGCTCGGTGAACGGATACCGGGCCAACATCGCCAAGCCGTCACCCACGAACGGCAGCCGGGCCGCGAGGTCGATCCCCACCGCCTGGGGCCCCGGATGCTGACCGGAGCGGTATGGATGGGTGGCGTCCTGCTGGAGCCACTTGTGGTGGTTGGCGAAGCTGAACCCGTCGAGGATCGGCTGCCACCAGTCGAAGTCCTCCTGGGTCAGCACCACGTCGTACGCGTTGAGCCGCGGGCTGATCTGGGGCAGGAATGCCGCAGGGTCCGCACCGGAGATCCCCTGGGGTAGCCCTGCCACGTTGTAGGAGAGCAGGCTGAACTCTCCCGGAGGCCCTTCCAGAGGCACGATCGTCGTCGTCGGAGGTGCACCCCCGGTGCCGGGCGGACTGGTACAAGCCGCCAAGAGTCCGCCTACAGCCAACAACACGGCAGCCATGATCGGCTTCCGTGCTCCCCATGCACGTTTCATGGTCACCAAAGTACGTTCAGGTTCCTCACTTCACAAGTGAGGGGCCGGCCGGGAGGTCCTCAGGCGGGTCGCACCGAAGTGCCCCCGGCAGTGTCCTCCACCACCCAGCCCGCCGCGGTCAACTCGTCGCGGATCGCGTCCGCTGTCGCGAAGTCACGCCCGGCGCGGGCCTCGTCGCGGCGACGGCACGCTTCGAGGACGTCCTCGGGCACATCCTGTCCACCGGCGCTCACCTCGAGGCCGACCGCGTCGAGCATCCGACGCCACGCGGCGACCACCGGGCCGGCGGCGACCATGCCGTCGGGGCCCGAATCCGCCAGCCGGTTGGCGTCGGTGACGCAGCCGAACATGACCGCCATCGCCCCGGGGGTGTCGAGGTCGTCGTCCATCCGCTCGGCGAACGCAGCGAGGCGCTCGGCGTCGGGTTCCACCTCCGTGGGCGAACCGTCGCCTGGCACGCCCTTGTCCAACCCGCCAACCCGGCGGGCGAGCGCGTCGAGTCGCTCCAGCGCAGCCTGCGCGTTTGCCATCGACGTCGAGGTGACCTCGACCGGTGAGCGGTAGTGCGCCTGGAGGATCAGCAGGCGCAGTGCCCGCGGGTCGTGTGCCTCGGTCAACCCGTCGACGGTGGTGAAGTTGTCGAGGGACTTCGACATCTTCTCTCCCCCCACCTCCACGAAGCCGTTGTGCACCCAACGCCGCGAGAAGCGCCGCCCGAGCACCTCCGCCTGGGCCCGCTCGTTCTCGTGATGGGGAAACGCCAGGTCGATTCCGCCGCCGTGAAGGTCGAAGTCCTCCCCGAGCAGGTCGAGGCTCATCACCACGCATTCGGTGTGCCAACCCGGTCGGCCATCACCCCAGGGCGAGGGCCACGCAGGTTCACCTTCCTTCGCGAACTTCCACAGCGCGAAGTCCGCTGGCGAGCGCTTCTCGGCGCCCACCAGGTCGCGGTCGCCGCCACCTTCGAGCATGTCGTCGAGGGATTGGTGGGCGAGTAGCCCGTAGTCCTCGACCCTCTCGACGGCGAGGTATACGCCGTCGGCTGTCTCGTACGCGGCACCGCTGTCGACCAGCTCGGCGATGGCTGAGACCATGTCGTCGACATAGGCGGTCGCATGCGGGTCGCTGTCGGGACGGCGGACCCCCAGAGCCTCCATCGTGGCGTACCAGGCGGTCTCCCATTCGACGGCGACCTCGGCCGCGTCGCGACCCTCCTGCGCCGCACGGGCGATGATCTTGTCGTCGATGTCTGTGATGTTCGACACATAGGTGACCGCCAGGCCCGACCATTCGAGGTAGCGACGCAGCACATCGAACACCAGCGCCATGCGGGCGTGGCCGAGGTGTGCCGGTCCGTAGACGGTGGGGCCACACACGTACATCGACACCCTGGGTGGGTCACGCAGCTCCAGCGGCGCAACGCTGCGGGTGGCGGTGTCGTACAGCGAGATCACCCCGCGACCCTACCGACCGGCCCGGGATAGCGGTTTCCCGGTCGTTTTCCTGTTTCACGCCGATACCGTCTTAGCGGTGCGAAAACCCACCGGATCAGAACCGACTCGGGTTGCCGCGGCCGTGGCGGGCCCTCCGATAGTGGCCGAACTGGCGATCGCGGCGTTGCGGCTGGACAGCACCGCGGCCCTCGCTGTCAGGGGGCTCGCTCTGGTGACCTCGGTGGCGTGTGTGTTCAGCCTGGTTGTGCGCCCGCTGCTCGCCCAGCTGGCCGCGGGGCGCCTCGCGTCCAGCGATGCGAGCGACCGGATCGACCAGATGCGTTCGGAGATGGAGTTGCGCAACCGCGTCGACCGCGCGTTGGGTCAGGCGAGTGCCGACACCGCCGCGATGCGCGCTGCCCTGCGGGCGGTCACCGAGCTCGTTGCCGAAGCCGACGTGACCCTGCTTCTCGCGGTGCCCGACGAGCCCCGCGTCGGTTGGACGGTGCGCCTCGGCGACGGGGAGCTCCAACCGGCCCGCTCGATCCCGGGTACACCCGGTTGCTCGGCGCTGGTGGCCAACTCGACGGTATCCACCGACTCCACCTCCCTGGATTCCTGTGAGCACCTCGAGGATCCCGACATGGCGGTCTCCTCGACGTGCATCCCCCTGGTGGTAGGTGATCGCACGCTCGGTGTCATCTCGGCGGTCCAGGCGCCCGGCGAAGGACCCGACGACGAGACCCTCGCCCTGATGGAGTGGGTGGTCGAACGCACCGCTGCGCGCATCTCGGAGATCCACCGGACCAGGCGCGCGCCGGGCCAGTTCGCCATCGACGAGACGACTGGGCTTCCCGGTCGGGACGCCCTGGATGCAGCTCTGCGGGAGAACTTCCGTTCGCTGGTGCCGTTCTGCCTCGCGCTCGTGGAGATCGACGATTTCGAGGGAGTGCAGTACCTGCACAGCCCCGAAGAGGTAAGCGAGGTGTCTAGGACCGTTGCGGACTCGCTTCGACTCACGGTGCGCCCCGACGACATCGTCACCTCGCTCGACAACGGACGATTTGCGGTGCTGTTGTTGAACTGCGGGGCCGCCCACGCGTCGATGGCGATCGAACGTGTCCGTGAGTCGTTGGTCCTCTCGCTGAGTGTCGCCGAAGCCCCCCCGTTCTCCTTCTCGGCGGGCGTGGTCGAGTCGCACCGGGCCACTTCGATCGACGACCTGGTCGAAAAAGGCCGCGCCGCGGTCAGGGTCGCGCATGGCGAGGGCGGCAACCGCGTTGCCCTCGCCAACGAATGATCCTGAACCGACCACCCGACGGACTGACCCGACGATGGCCTGACCATCCGGCCGATGGCCCGACCACGCAGCCGACGACCCGGCCACCCGACCGACCGATAGCCCGATGGCCGGGATGGCTCAGCCCAACAGGTCGGCTGGATCGTCGCCGTTCGCGATCCGGTGCGCACGGTCGGTGACTGCCCACCCGAGCTCGGGTTGGGGCAGGATCCAGAAGCGATCCGCCTCCACACCTTCGACGAGTGCCTCGGAGACCGTCTCGGGTGGTGCACCGCCATCGACGCCTGAACGGATCACCGACTCGAGGTGCTCGACGGTTCGCGCATGGGGACCTTCCGCCGCTCCACTGGGGTTGCGCAGCGGCATGTCGGTGGCGATGTTGCCCGGGCAGATCACCGACACACCGACCCTCGAGTCGATCCTCGCCAACTCGTGGTGCGTCGACTCCATCAGACCGACCACGGCGTGCTTGGTAGCCACGTACGGGGCCAGCCCGGGGGTGGCGACCAGCCCGGCTCCCGAGGACACCGCGACGACCCAACCGTCATCCGCTGGCACCATCTCGGTCAGCGCGGAGCGCAGGCCGTGCACGACACCCCAGTAGTTCACCCTCGTGGTCTGCTCCCAGCGCTCGATCGGCATCTCCCAGGACAACCCACGGGCCGACACCCCGGCGTTGAGCACGCTCAGGCGCAACGGAACCCCGAAGCCAGCCGCGGCGGCGACGAGCCCGCTGTGGTGTGCCGGATCACCGACATCGCCCTGCACCGTGGTCAGCGTCACCCCCGGAACCTCGTCGGCGAGAGCGGTGGCGACCGTCTCGAGGCGCTCACCGTCGATGTCGGACAGCACGACCGCCATGCCTCGCGCCACGAGTGCACGTGCGACCGTCGAGCCGATCCCCCCTGCCGCACCCGTGACGATGGCCGCACCATGATCGAGTTCCATTACCTTGGCGACGTTATGCGCGTCGAGCCACCGTCCCAGCAAAACACCAGATCGGTACCCGAGCGGCCGACCGTGGACGGCCTGGCGGAGAAGTGGGCGCAACGCTGGTCCGAGGACGCCACCTACGAATTCGATGCCACCGCCGCGCGCGACGAGGTCTTCTCGATCGACACACCCCCACCCACGGTGTCGGGGTCGCTGCACGTCGGACACGTCTTCTCATACACCCACACCGACGCGATCGCCCGCTACCGACGGATGACCGGCAAGGCGGTGTTCTACCCGATGGGTTGGGACGACAACGGCCTACCCACCGAACGCAGGGTCGAGAACTACTACGGGGTGCTCTGCGATCCGTCTGTGCCCTACGACGCGGACTTCACTCCCCCGGCCAAGCCTGCCAAGAAGCGCAACGACTTCGTGGCGATCAGCCGGCCGAACTTCATCGAGCTGTGCGAACAACTCGTGGCGGTCGACGAGTTGGCCTTCGAGGACACCTGGCGCCGACTCGGGCTGTCGGTGGACTGGAACCGTACCTACACCACGATCGGCGAGCACAGCCGCCGGGTGTCCCAGCGCGCGTTCCTGCGCAACCTTGGCCGTGGCGAGGCGTACTCCACCGAGGCGCCGGCCCTGTGGGACGTGACGTTCCAGACCGCGGTCGCACAGGCCGAACTCGAGGACCGTGACCGCCCGGGCGCCTACCACGCTCTCGCGTTCGACCGCGTGGAGACCGACGCCGAACCGGTGGTGATCGACACCACCCGGCCCGAACTGGTCGTCAGCTGCGTCGCGTTGGTGGCACATCCCGACGACGAGCGCTACCGGGCGCTGTTCGGCACCCACGTGCGGACCCCGGTGTTCGACGTGGAGGTGCCGGTGCTCGCCCACCCGCTCGCCGAGCCCGACAAGGGAACGGGCATCGCGATGATCTGCACCTTCGGCGACACGAACGATGTGACCTGGTGGCGCGAGCTCGACCTGCCCACACGCGCCTGTCTCGGGCGCGACGGGCGCTTCGCAGCGGACACCCCGGAATGGCTCACGAGCGATGGCGCCCGGGAGGCCTACGGGCGGATCGCCCGCAAGGCCGCCGGTGGCGCACAGATCCAGATGGTGGAGATGCTGCGCGAATCGGGTGATCTGATCGGCGAACCGCGCCCGATCCAGCACGCGGTGAAGTTCTTCGAAAAGGGCGACAAGCCACTGGAGATAGTCACCTCACGCCAGTGGTACATCCGCAACGGAGGGCGCTCGGAGGACCTCAAGGCCGCGCTGGTCGCGCGCGGCGACGAGCTCGCCTGGCACCCGTCGTACATGCAGCACCGCTACGCCAACTGGGTGGAAGGGCTCAACGGCGACTGGTTGGTGTCACGGCAGCGCTACTTCGGGGTGCCGATACCGGTGTGGTACCACCTCGACTCCGAAGGCGAACCCGACTACGACACGCCGATCGTGCCCGAAGAGTCGACCCTTCCGATCGACCCGCAGGCGCAGTGCCCGCCCGGGTTCACAGAAGACCAGCGGGGAGCCCCCGGGGGGTTCGCGGGCGACCCCGACATCATGGACACCTGGGCCACGTCGTCGCTCACACCCGAGATCGCCTGTGGTTGGGGCACCGACGACGACCTCTTCGCTGCGACGTTCCCGATGGACCTGCGCCCCCAGGGTCACGACATAATCCGCACCTGGCTGTTCTCCACCATGGTGCGCAGCCACTACGAGTTCGACCGCGCGCCGTGGCGCAACGCGGCACTGTCGGGATGGATCCTCGATCCAGACCGCAAGAAGATGTCGAAGTCCAAGGGCAACGTGGTGGTACCGACCGAACTGCTCGACCAGCACAGCCCCGACGCGGTGCGTTACTGGGCAGCCTCGGCGCGCCCGGGCACCGACACGGCGTTCGACGTGGCACAGATGAAGGTCGGGCGCCGCCTCGCCATCAAGCTGCTCAACGCGAGCCGGTTCGCACTCGGGTTCGCGGTCGACCGGGAGACCGGGGTGACCACCACTTCGGATCCCTCCGAGGTGAGCGAACCACTCGACTCGTCGATGCTCGCCGGACTCGTCGAACTGGTCACAGAGGCAACCCGGGCGTTCGAGGACTTCGACTACGCCCGCGCGCTGGAGCGCACCGAGGGATGGTTCTGGGCCTTCTGCGACGACTACCTCGAGCTGGTCAAGACCCGCGCCTACGGCGAGGGCGACTACACCCCCGCGCAGGTGCGCTCTGCGCGCGCCGCGCTCGACCTGGCCCTGTCGGTGACGCTGCGGCTCCTCGCGCCGTTCCTACCCTTCACCAGCGACGAGGTGTGGTCGTGGTGGATGCAGGGCTCGGTGCACCGCGCCCAGTGGCCCACCGTCGACGAGCTCACCGGGCCCACCGGGGACGCCACCCCCGAATCGCTGGCGATGGCAGCGTCGGTGCTGCGCGAGGTCCGCGGCGCCAAGTCGGCTGCCAAGGTGTCCATGCGCAACCCGGTCGAGCGGGTGGTCGTCACCGATACCGCTGCGAACCTCGCGCTGTTGGAGGCAGGGCTGAGCGACCTCCGGGACGCCGGGCGGGTCAAGGAGCTCACGACCGGGGTCGGCACCTCCGAGTCGGCCTCGGTGCAGGTAACCCTCGGCGAACCCGACTGAGACAACTCAAGTCACCCAGCACAACTCAAGTCACCCAGCACAACTCGCGCCTCGGCGACTCGGGTTCCCCAGCACCGCTCACACCCGAGCGACTCGGCTTCCCCGGCGCAACTCGCACCTGAGCGACTTGAGTTCGACATGTAAGTCACCCGCGCGCACTACACGCGTCAGCGACTCACTCCACGAACCTGAGTCACCCAGCGAGCACAAGATGGCGACCGGGCGAACCTGAGTCACCCGGTTGCGGATACCGAGCAAGACGACTTGAGGGACCGCTTTTCAGAGCTCTACGTGGCCGCTGAAGGCGGCCATGACCTCCTGGAGCATCCGGAAGAACTCCTTGGGGTTGCGCACGTCGGTCATCGCACGGAACTGCGACGCCTCGTTGGCCGATTCGATGCGGATCGTCGACGCACCGACCATCCGTTGCCAGAAGGAGCGCTTGAGGCTCACGTCGGTGACCTTGCGCCAGGGGATGAACTCGACGTTACGGTCGAGCACACCCGAGGTGCGCATGACCCTGAAGTCCGTGAGCACGTAGCGCGTGTGCCAGGCATCCAGCGCCCGCCAGCCCAGGATCATCAACAGCAGCGCCATCAAGACCAGGGCAGGTGCCGCTCCGATGAGCGAGGCCGACAACAGCGCCACCAGCAGTCCGACCACCGCCAGGGGCGCCTGGTCGAAAATCACCACCCGCCAGTCGGGCGACGCCATCTCGTAGACCTTCTCGTCGTCGAGCAACAGGTCCGAGACGATCCGCTCGGGATGCCAGGACCGGACGCGGTCGGGCACGCGCGGGGAGCGCCCAGGTGGGGTGGGCCGCGCAGGTGGAGTGGACCGCGCAGGTGTGGCCTGTCCACTCACGTGCGGGCTCCCTTCACCACCTGGCTTTCACCACCTGGCCCGCACGGCCCTCACTGCGCAGAGCAACGGATCGAGCCGTCCCGACGGATCTCGCCATCACGATTCGGCCGGGCTTCGCATCCGGATACCGCTCAGAACGACCCGATGAACTCGGCGAAACGTCCGATCGCCTCCTGGACCAGGCCGGCTGCCCACCCGATGACCTCACCGACGTCACCAGCCGCGGTGGCCGGCGAACGCCAGAGCGCGACGACGACCACGGACACGGCGAGCACGGCTAGTACCTGGACGAACTTGTTGTTCATGGTGCACCTTCGGGACCGAACGCTAGTGGTGGGCAAACCACACTCCGTGGATCCCCCGACCTCGCTCCATCGATCCCCCAACCGGGCCTCCGTGCATCCCCCAATCTGGTCGCACTGCGCGTATTCTTGGCCCGTGGCCCTGCCGTTCGTGAAGCGATCAAACGCCGATGCCGCACAACGGAGGTTGCGCAGCGCATACGACCGCAGCATCGCCGATGCAGCCCTGCTGCTGATGAAGCAGACGGCCGCCGGCCAGGACAGCCACCACGCGTCGGTGTCGTGTCGGGATCTGCTCGGATGGGACCCTCTCGCGTTCCTCGAACCCGGCTGCCTGCGTTCGATAGTGCACGTGGATGACCTTCCGGCGTTCCGCGAGGTGGCGAGCAACCTCGACGGAGAAGCCCCGGTGATCCGCCTTCTGCACGCGGATGGCTCCTACCGGCACTTCCGTTTCGGGGTCTCCCACGGAGGTCTCGGTGAGCCGCTCACCTTCGCTCTCGTCGACGTGAGCAACGATGCTGCGGCGCGTGCGACGAGGCTGCGCTCAGAAGAGCTGGTACAACGCAGCTCGCGCGCGACGCTGACCCTCCACCTGACCGACGGGTCCGACCCAGGGTCCTTCACGGTGTCCGACCTCAACCCCGCGGCTCAACGGCTGCTCAGGCGCACCCACGTGCCCAACCTCACCGAGGTGTTCGCACAGCGGACCCTCCATCTCCTGCACAACGCTGCGTTCGACGTCGCACACACCGGCGAGTCGGTCACGTTCAGCCGGCTCACGATCGACGAGATGCCCGAGTGCTCACTCGACATCGAGGTCAGCCGCCTCCACGACGGCACCATCGCGCTCACGCTCGATGACGTGAGCGTCCAGGTGACCACCGAGACCCACCTCCGCGACCTCGCGATGCGCGACCAACGTACCGGGCTTGCCAACCTCGCCCTCCTGGAGGAGCGCATCGGTGAGCTGCAACACACCGGCGCGAAGACCCTCGGTGCTCTGGCGGTGGAGCTCAGCACCGCCGACGCGGACGACAGGGTGGTCCTGGCGGTCGCCGAGCGTCTCGGATCGACCATCCCCACCCCGCATCTGGTCGCCCGTACCGGGCCCCAGCGACTCGCCGTGCTGTTGGAGGGCCTGTCACACCACGATGAGTTGGCGGCGCTGTCGCAGTCGGTCACCGCTGCGATCGCGATCCCCTTCGAGGTCAACGGCGCCGCTGTGGACGTGCAGGCGGTTGTAGGCGCAGCCGCCACCGACACCGAGGCACGGGGCAGGCTCCTCGCCGCAGCAGAGGTTGCCGCCAGACGAGCGATGGCCGACCACGTGCCATGGCTGGTCACCGATGACGACGACCTCCGACCCGCAGGGTTGTTCCACGACGTGCGCGTCGGGGTGGGCAACGGCAAGATGGAGCTCCGCTACCAGCCGTTGCTCGACCTCCGTAGCGGCAAGCCGACCAAGGTGGAGGCGCTGCTGCGATGGATGGACCACGAGCGGGGATCGGATTCCTCGCTCGAGTTGGCGGAGCGCTCGGGAATCCCCGACGTGCTCCCGAAGTGGGTGATCGGTGAGGCCACCGGGGCGTCGCGTTGGCTCGACGATTCGGGCTTCGACCAGGTCGTGGCCATCAATCTTGGTGCCGCCACCGCGGTCGAGGAGCTCGACGGCCTGGTGAGCCTGCTCGCCGCCGACGGGCAACACACCCACGGCCGGCTCGAGGTCGAGGTACCCGAGGCGGTGCTCACCGACGACCCGATGCGCGGCGCGGAGATGGTGCGCCGACTGCACGCGATGGGCATGACGGTGACCATCGACGACTTCGGGGCCGGGTTCACGTCACTGCGCACGGTGTCGGATCTCGACGTCGACGGCTTGAAGATCGACCGGAGCTTCATCTCCACCATCGGTGCCATCCCGGCCGATGCTGCGGTGGTCCGCTCCACGATCGAGTTCTGCCACGAGATCGGCATCGAGGTGACCGCTATCGGTGTCAACGACGCGGCGACGCTCGAGGTGCTGACCGAGATGGGTTGCGACCTGGTGCAGGGCTCGCACATCTGTGAACCGGTGAACCTCTCGGAGCTGCCGACCCGTGTCGCCGGCATCCGTCGGGCGCGGATCTGACCGATCGCCGCGGAGATATGGCAACGTTCGTGCACTCACCGACGGCCGCAGCCGAGCTGCTGCGGCCGGCCGATGAACTGGGCCTCGGGCTCGGCCCTGCTCACCCACCGGCGCTGTTGCACGCGCTGGGAGAGCGTGACGACTGGACCGCGCTGGAGGTCTCCGGAGCCCTGCTCACCGACCTGTACGCGTTGTTCACCAAGCCCGGTGTGCGGTTCCGCAGCGGGTTCTTCGGACCTGCGGAGCGGTTCCTGCGCGACTCGGGTGGTGCGATCGAGTACGTACCGGCTGACTTCCGCCGCTTCGGACCCATCCTCGAGTCGCTCGCGCCACGGGTGATGGCGACAGCGATGGCACCTCCCGACTCCGACGGGTACCTGTCGTTCTCGGTGCACGCCGGGGCCACCATCGACGAGTTCCGCCGCTGCGGTGCCGATCCCGATCGACTCCTGATCGTGGAGTTCTCGGAGAACTTCCCGCGCACCCTCGGGTTGCCTCCCGACCACACCCACCGCCTTCATCTCGACGAGATCGACATCTGCTTCGAGTCCGACGCCGCCCCGGTCGACCTCGCGGATGCTCCCGCCAACGACGCGGATCGAGCGATCGCCGAGCACGCCCGCGCATACATCGCGGATGGGGCCACATTGCAGACCGGCATCGGGGCGATCCCGGCATTGATCGCGACGATGCTCGCGGATGGCCCGGGCGGCAACTACGGGATCCACTCGGAGATGTTCACGACCGGTCTGATGCGACTGCACCATGCCGGCAAGGTCACCAATGCCAACAAGGGCGAGTTCGCCGGGTTCTCGGTGACCACCTTCGCAGCCGGCTCAGCGGAGCTGTACCGCTGGCTCCACGACAACGACGAGGTTCGCTTCCTGCCGGTCGATGTCGTCAACGACGCACGCCTGATCGCGACCAACCGGGACTTCGTGTCGGTCAACGGCGCCGTCGCGGTCGACCTCTACGGCCAGGTGGCGGCCGACATGATCGACCACAAGCAGCACTCCGGCACCGGCGGACACGAGGACTTCCTCGCTGGCGCCGGACTGCAACTGCGGGACCGTTCCCTGCTGTGCCTGCGTTCGGGGGTGAGCCGCCCCGAGGGAACCAAGAGCCGCATCGTGTCCAACCTCGCACCCGAGATGACCGTCACCACGCCACGACACCAGGTCGACGTGGTGATAACCGAACACGGCGCCGCGGAGCTCCAGGGTCTCACGGTCGCCGAACGCGCGGCAGCACTCATCGCGATCGCGGCACCCGAGTTCCGAGACGAGCTCAGCGAGGCGGCTGCGACACTCTGAAAGAGCCGGAGATCGCGATGGAGGCCTCGTGCGCGCCGCGTGTGGACCGTTCAGGCGTCGGATGCCAGGTGGCTGGCGCAGAGGTCAAGCGGCAGGCGCAGAGGTCAGGTGTCAGACGTCGAGCATCGAGCATCAAGCGAGGGCGAGAGCGGCACCGACGCCCGAGGGATCCACTCGCAGGTCGTCGATGGTCACCCCGATGCGATCGTCGCCGTCGCCGACGGGAACCTGGATCTGCTTGGGCAGCTTGAAGCGAACCGGTGCCATCGACCAGAGCTCACCCACGCGGCGGTTGAACTCGTTGACGAACGACGGCACGACCGGCGGTAGTTCGAGCCATGCCGCGGCGAGACCGACCTCGAGGCGCCCACCGGTGAGTCGCACCGCGACATCGGTGTGCATCGTGGCGCGCAGGTCGGGGAATCGGTCCGAGACGACGCGGGGCTGACGCAGCAGAGCGCCGATGCGTCGATCGGCCATCTCGAGTTCGACCTCGAAGGGCATCGGAAGCCCTCCGAGGGTGCGCTCCAACACCTTGGCCGCCAACACGTTGACACCGCTCGACGCGAGGCTGACCGCTGCGCGATGCCCCGCGATGGGAACGGGTACGGCCCGTCCCTCGACGTCCTCTGCGGAGGGAAGACCGATCGAGATCACCCCCGAGGAGACCTGCGCATCGCCGGCACCCGGGGCGACGCCCAGCTCGACCAGGGTGGCGCCGACATCGCTGCCGAGGTCGAGCCCCACGGTTCCGACCGCCTCGCCGAGGCCGGCGAACAGATCCTCGCCAACCGAGGTGAACATCATCGATGTCATGTTGAGGATCCCCGTCCACGCGTCGGGGTCGACACCCTCGGGGGTCTCGGCATCGCGGTTGACATCGAGCGACACCAGTTCGGCGTCGCGCAGGTTCAACCCGAAGGAGATCGAATGGTCCTCGTGGAGGTCGAAGAAGGGCCGACACAGCGCCTTGAGCTCCACGGGTAGCGGTGCGGGCGGTGCCGGCATCCCCAGCGCAGCGCCGCTCGCCTCGTCACCTTCGTAGTCGGTGCCCCGCGCGGAGACGTCCCCTTCGCCCTGCACGGTCACCCGTGCCCGGCCGTCGTCATCCGCTCGGCACTCGAAGCTCACACCGGTGACGGTGAGGGCCAAGCGGAGCCGCACCTCACCCATGGCGGGAAGGTTGATCTCACGCTCCACGGGATCGAGGGAGACACCTGCGCCGATGCCCATCAAAACGATGTCGTTGAGCATCTCGTCGGTGACCGCTGCCCACATGGCCCACGGTCGCCGGCCGGGCCGTCTGGCCGACGTGCCGTTCGTCGAGGAGGCCTGCCCCTGCTCATCGGGGCTATCGGGGCCATCGGGGCGCGTCGGGTCCGACTCGGTCTCAGGATTCGGCGAAGTCACCACACTGGTCTAGCAGGGCGCCGCACTGACCTCTCGGTAGCACGGTGGTGTTGGTAGCACGGTGGTGTTGGTAGCACGGCGCTGGCAAACCCCGACCTCAGGCAACCCGCCGGAGCGGGGCGATACCCTTCGTGGCCGACGGCGGCCAGCGAGGACACCCATGCCAGTTCCATCGAGCATCACCACAGCACCACACCAGGATCTCGACCTCACGCTGGTCAGCGGTGAATGGCCACACGACATCAGCGGCGAGTTCGTGGTGAGCGCGCCGCAGATCCAACCGGGCTTGCCCTATGCGCTGTTCGGCCCTGGTCGGCTGTGCAGGCTGTCGCTGCGACCGGGGACCCACGGCGCAGCAGCGGACCGCTTCGCGTGGCGCACCCGGGTGGTCGACTCGCCGTCCGCGAGGATCTTCGAGGGCGCACCCGAGCACTTCACCGCCGGGCCAACCGGCTACACCTCGGTGCTGGGAGTCCCCAACCAGGCCAACACCGCGCCCCTGCCCTGGGGCGACCGGCTGTTCGCCACCTGGGATGTGGGCCGTCCGGTGGAGGTCGACCCGGACTCGCTGTGCTTCCTGGGCGAGGTCGGCCACCGCGACACCTGGGGTGCTCAGACCCTCGACATGGGAGGGGTGTTGCCGTTCTTCCTCTCGAGCGCTCACCCGGTGGTGGACCCCGACCGCGGGTGCATGTGGACCGTCAAGTTGGGGATCGACCTCGCGAGCGGTGCCCAGACGATGCACGTCGTGCACTGGCCCGGCGACGGCACCGAGGTGAAGGTGTGGCCTGTCGAGGGCGCGCTCGTCTACGGGGGGTCGCACTCGCTCACGCAGTCCGCCGAGTTTCTCTTGTTGGCGGACTCGGGGAACTTCCGTACCGACATGAACGAGATGGCCGGCGGTGCGCGCACTGTCACGATCGACGATGATGCCGCTGGCTACATCCTGCGCAAGGAGGAGATCCTCGCCACGCCGGTCGGCGAGCCGGTCACCCCCACGGTCACCCGGATCGCACCAACCGCCGGCCACTTCTACGCCCGTTGGGACGACGCCGACGGACTGTCGGTCATCTTCGAGCACATGGACCGCATGGACCTCGGGTTCCGCATGGAGGCCGACGACCTCGACGCCAACGGCGATCCGGTCGACCCGGGACTCATCGGTTTCTACAACACCGCGATGGCACCGACCACGTGCTCGGAGGTCGTGTTCGATCCCGTGTCGGGGTCGTGTCGCACCGAGGCGGTGCTGCGCGACGACTGGACGTGGAACCTCGAGCTCTCGGCGATGGACTGGAGCCATGAGGCGCTCGCCGATCCGACCCTGCACCACATCGCCTACCAGGGGTTCCGCCCCGGTGCGGTGTCGCGACGTGCGGTCGAACTCTACGGCGACCGACTCGACCCGCTGCCCTCGGGGGACACACCGGGCATGTTGGTGTCCCTCGATCGGGGAAGCCTCGATGTGGCGGCACGCTACGAATACCCGGACACCTCCGATCACATAACGTCGCCGGCGTTCGTACCGCGCGATCCCGGCGTCGGAGCCAGGTACCGCTCCCGCAGCAGGTATGCCGGAACCGACCCGGGCGGCCACGACGGATACGTGGTGATGCCGGTGCTCTCCGATGCCGGCATGCGCGTCGAGGTCTTCGACGCGGCCCGTGTCGGCGACGGTCCTGTGGCCACGCTCGCCACCCCGGGTGCGCAGTGCGTACCGCTGCTGTTGCACTCGGCGTGGATGCCCACCCCCGACGGTGCGGTCCATGACCACGAGCGGGTCTGCTTCGCCGACGAGCTCGCCGGGCGTGTGGAGTCCCTCCCCGCGGAGCTGGCGAGCCTGGTGAACCAGGTAGCCGGTGAGCTGCAAGACTCCCCGCGGTGAGCGACCCCGCACCGGACCAAAGACAGGATCACACCGAGGCGGATCACACCGAGGGGAATCACACCCAGGGGGGTCGCACCGAGGACGGCGACCAAGGCAGGTCCCGACGCGGTGGGCACCATCTGCACGACGCGCGCCTTGCGGTCCAGGCCGCAGCGAAGCAGGCCGAGGCCGACAGCGGACGCCGCGACAAGGACGATCAACAGGTCCGCCGAGGACTTCTCTACCGGATCCTGCGAACCGTCGGGGGTTTCCTGGTCATCGGAATGGGCATCGCGCTGCTCCCACTGCCGGGGCCGGGCTGGGTGATCATCATCGTCGGCCTGTCGATGCTCCCCTTCGCCTGGGCGCGGCGGACCATCGTGTTGATCCGCCGCACGATCCCCGGCGTTCCCGAAGAGGGCCGGATCCCCACCTCCACCTGGGTGGTCATGGGTCTGCTACTGGCCGGTGCGACCGCGATCTCGATCCTCTTCGGTGACCGGATCGGCAGTTGGGTCGCCGAGACCTGGACCAACCTCTGGGACTGAGCACCCCGGTCAGGGTGACGAGCCACTACTTGACGCTGTGGGTACGGCACTCCAGGCGCGTCCACGCACCGGTGTTGGCATCCTGGGCGTCGAAGCAGATCTCGTGCGTACCGGGCGGCAGCTGGGCGAGGAACAGGAACGCCTCGGTGCGGTTCCATCCCGTGTAGCGAGGCATGTCGTACCAGGTGTAGTTCCAGTCGTACTCGCGGATGACCACACCCGGGATCACCATCCGCATGCGCACCGGCCCGCCGGTGTCGGGGTCCATCGCCCAACCGAGCATCCCGTAACCTCGTCCATCGGTGAGCGAGAGCACCATCGCGCCTACCGGCGGCCGGTTGGGCGGCAGAACGGGCACGAACACCGATGTCCTCGTCACGGGCGCACCGAAGACCGGGCCATAGGGCGAGTGCGGCGTGACGGTCACGTCGTACCGGCCCGCGGGCACCGCTATCGACCAGTTGAGCGATGACGTGGTGTAGCTGCCCCGGCCGGAGATCGCGATCCTGTAGTAGTCCGCGCCGTAGCACGACGCGGTGCCGGCATGGCTGACGTGCAAGCGGCCCGGACTGCCGGTGACCGACAGGTTGCGCACCGCTCTGGGCGGCTGTGCGACGTCCCAACCCTCCAGGTACGGGCTGTCGGAGGTGTTCCAGCGGTTGCACAGGTACTCGCCGACCACGGGGTCGGTATCGAAGTAGTCGTCGTTGTTGCAGTCGAGCATCGACTCCGACAGTCGACCCCCCATCGTGGAAGGGCACACCTGGCGCATCCCCGGCCCGTAGCACATGAGGTCGTACTCGTCGTCGCAGTGACCTCCGTTCGCGTAGTTGGGTGCGCTCTGTTGCACGGCACCGAGGGTGTGGGTCAACTCGTGCAACGGAACCGATCCACCACCGCTGTATCCCCAGCACCGATCATCGATCGCGGCTCGCGTACCCCACAGGTTGTCGTTCAGGTTCGACGGGTCCAAGGGCTTGTCGTCCAGGTAGTTCTCACCCAACCCACACGTGGAGGGCCTCGGGCCCCCCGGCGTCGCCGGTTGGAGGATCTCACCCTCGGTCCACACCAGGTGCTTCACCGAACCCTGACCGATCTGTGGAACCACACCCTGTGCCTCCAGGTCGTCCATGAGGGCTTCGAAGTCGGTCGCACCGGTGGTGATCCGAGCGGTCTCGACCATCACCCTGCACCCCGGTGAACCCGAGTTCGTCACCCAACGCACCGCCCGCTCACCTCCGGTGCGCTCAGCCGAGTACCCGAGGTCACGGTCCGCGTCCTCGATCGCGGCGGCGATCTCATCGAGCGCCGCCTGGCTCGGTGCCGCTCCGACGTATGCGTACACCGGCTGCACCCGGAACCCGTCGGAACCGCTTCCGTCGCACACCTCGGCGAAAGCGTCGCTGACCTCGGTCGTAGCAGCGGACAGCACAGGTTCGCTCTCGGCTACCCCTCTTGGACCGAGGTCAGCTCCGGTCACCGGCGGCGCCGGTTCGGTTGCAGGTGACGTGTCGGCGGTGACCCGCCGCCGCATGCAGACTCCCGTTCCGGCCTCGATGCTGCACTGGGTGTCCACGAAGAACGGGGCGGCCTCCAGTGCTTCGGTCGCCGAGGTTGCCGCATCCTGTGCCGCTGCGGAGTCCAACGGCGCCGTCTCGAGCGTGGCGGCCATCGTCGCAGCGGTGTCGCGGTCGAAGCGTTGCAACCGCGAAGCTCCGGGGGCGGACTCCTGCACGGCGACCTCTGATCCACTGCCACCGTCGGGGTCCGCGGCACCGGTTGCACCCACGTTCGTCCACGAACCGAACGCCGTGACGATCGCGACCACCGCGACGACCACAGTCCGCAGACCCGCAACCTGCCTTGTCCCATCCATCCGCCAACCGTACAACCGCCGCCCCGGCCACATCCCAGCAACTACCCTGCGCGGCCATGGCCTTTCCTCCCGGAGTCATCCACACCCTCAGCGGCACCCACGATCCCGACGGGCCCCACGACCCTCCGATCAGCCTGTCGGTCCACGAGCTCGGCGACGGCGGTGACCGTCCGGCGGTGGTGTTCTGCCACGGGTTCCCCGAGCTCGCGTACTCGTGGCGCCACCAACTACCCGCTGTGGCCGACGCCGGCTTCAGGGCGATCGCACCGGATCAGCGCGGCTACGGCCAGTCCTCGGCACCGCAGGAGATCTCCGCGTACGGACTGGGCCAGCTCTGCGGTGACCTCGTGGACCTCCTCGACGAGCTCGACGTGGACCGGGCCGTGTTCGTCGGCCACGACTGGGGTGGCTTCGTCGCCTGGGCGATGCCCGCGCTGCATCCCGACCGCGTCGCGGGGGTGGCGGGCATCTGCACCCCCTACACGCCGTTTCCCGGCACCGACTTCCTGCGCCAGATGTTCGGCGAGGACGAAAAGATGTACATGCTGTGGTTCCAGGAACCCGGTGTGGCGGAGACGTTCCTCGACACGCGGGTCCGCATGGTGTTCGAGAAGCTGATGGCGGGAGGCACCGACCCGGCCCGACTCGCCGAGGCCGGCACCGCCCGGGCGGAGGGGATGGACTTCAACCCGTTCCGGCGCATCGAGGAGCTCCCCAACCTCGGCGATCCGATCGCTTCGCCCGAGGAGCTCGACCAGTACATCGAGGCATTCGACAGAACCGGTTTCGCAGGGGGGATCAACTGGTACCGCAACATCGACGCGAACGCGCGGAACTACCCCGACGTCGGCAAGATGCCCCTCGACATCCCCACGCTCATGATCACCGCCGAGTGGGATCCTGCGCTGCCGCCGGCGTTGGCAGCCAACATGGGCGAACGTTGCAGCGACCTCGAGATGCACATGGTCGCCAAGGCCGGGCACTGGGTACCCCAGGAGTTCCCCGAAGAGGTCGGAGCGCTGCTGGTGGACTGGCTCGCCCGGCGGTTCTCCTGAACCGGTTCTCCTGAGTAGGCGTTTCGCCGGTTGGCGCGCGGTGTCCTCGGGAGCGGCAACAATCGGTGACGACACAACGAAAAGGCAAACGACGAAGCGAGGAACGATGACAATCGAAGTTGGACAGACCGCACCCGATTTCACACTGGACGACACCGAGGGCAACAAGCTCACCCTGTCGTCCATGCTCGGCGACAAGACCGTCACGGTGGTGTTCATACCGTTCGCGTTCACATCGGTGTGCCAGGGCGAGCTGTGCGACCTGCGCGACAACCTCAACAGCTTCGTGTCCGCCGGCAACCAGGTCGTCGCGATCACCTGTGACCGGGCGCCGAGCCTCAAGGAGTGGAGGGCCCAGCAGGACTACAACTTCCCACTGCTCTCCGACGGCTGGCCCCACGGCGCGGTGGCCAAGGCCTACGGGTGCTTCAACGAGGACCTCGGCTGCGCCGAACGGCTCACCGTGGTGGTGGGCTCCGACGGCAAGGTGGTCGACACCATCACCTCCGGTGGTCTCGGAGAGGCACGCGCACTCACTTCCTACACCGACGCCCTCGCCAAGCTCTGAGCCAAGCCCCGCCGCTGCGGGCTACCCCACCACCTGAGCGAGGATCCCGCGCAGCTCCGCAGTGCGCTGGGGCCAACCGAAGCTCTCGGCACACCACCGGGCCCCGGCGCTGCCCATCGACCTGCGCCTCACCGGGTCCCCCAGCAGGTCACCGACCGCCTTGCCGACCGCAGCGGTGTCGGTGCCGTCGACGAGCAGGCCTGTCGCGCCGTCGCGCACCGCGTCGGGCACACCACCGATGTTGCCCGCCACCACCGGCACGCCGACCGCCTGGGCCTGGGTGAACACGATCCCGAACGCCTCCACCTCGCGACCGCCCATGCGCTCACGACATGGCATGGCGAACACGTCACCGGTAGCGAAGTGCTCCGGCAGCTCCGCCTCGGGCACCTCGCCTGTGAAGGTCACCGCATCTGTCACCCCACGGCCGTCCGCCTGCGCCTCGAGGGTCGCCCGGTGCGGCCCGTCGCCGACGATCATCAACCGCGTGCCGGGCACGTCGGATCGCCACTGCGCGAGGCAGTCGATCAGGGTGTCCTGGCCCTTGCGTTCGACCAGTCGTGACACACACACCACGAGTGGATCGTCTCCTATGCCCCAACGGGCCCTGACGGCCATGGCGTCCACACCCGGGTGGAACTCCTCCGGGTCGACCGCCGGAGGGAGCATGCGGTGTTGGGGGGACGGCCCGAACGCCGGTTCCAATATCGCGCGGCACCACCCCGAGACGTAGGTGATCGCTGCGAGGTTCCGGCCGATCAGCCTCAACGGCACGGACCCGCCGGGGGTGCGTGCGGCCGTGACCTCCAGGCCATGGGTGAAACCCACCGACCGCACACCGGTGACCCGACGGATGTGGCCGGCCATCGCGGCGAGCGGGAAGGTGGCACCGAACACCACCACATCCGCATCGATGCGCCTGACCAAGCGCACCGCGTGGCGCGTCACCAGAGGTGTCGGCAGCAGAACCGCGGTGCGTTCGCGCACCACCTCATAGGGCGCATGTGCGTCATGGGCAGCCGAGCCCGGTGAGTTGGACCCGAGCAGCACCACCTCGTCGCCGGCGTCGACCAGACCGCGGCAGAGCTGGTCCACGTAGTACTGGATGCCCCCCACGCGCGGGGGCAGGTCGTTGGTTATGACCAACACCCTCACGGGTGGCTACCTCAGACCAGCGTGTCGCGGAAGAACCCGACGGTCGACTCCCAGGCCGCAGCGGATTCCTGCGCGTTGTAGACCTCCGGGCGGGTGTCGTTGAAGAACGCGTGGTCGGCTCCCGCGTGGATCTCGATGGACGCATCCACACCCGCGGCGCGCAGCTCCTCCTCGAGTCCCCGAGCCAGGTCGGGTCCGAAGAACTCGTCGAGCTCCGCGAAATGCCCCCGCACCGGTGCGCTCACCAGCGCGAAGTCGGGCTTGGCGCCCTCCCAGGGGATGAGGCCGTAGAACGGCGCCGCCGCACCGACCTTGTCGCCGGAGTTGGCCGCGGTCACCAGCGCGAGCCCACCACCCATGCAAAACCCGATCACCCCGACCTTGGAGGAGGTGACCGCGTCCGACGCGAGCAGGTAGTCGATCGCTGCGTCCATGTCCTTGGACGCAGCCTCGACGTTGAGCGCCATCATCAACTTGCCGGCCTCGTCGGGCTCCGTCGTGCTCTCCCCGCGGTACAGGTCCGGGGAGAGCGCCACGAACCCTGCCTCCGCGAAGCGGTCGCAGACCTCGAAGATGTGGGGAACCAGACCCCACCACTCCTGGATCACCAACACGCCTGGTCCCGAGCCGGACGCCGGCAGCGCCAGGTAGCCGGGACAGCTCGAACCGTTGACCGGAAAATCGACCATGTCACCCATCTCGCCGACGGTACCACTCCGCAGCCGACCACAGCCCCGACACCGCGGTGGGCCTGCGCCGAGCCGTCCCGTCGGCAGAGGCCATTACAGCGGGAATAGCCGGAACGGCCACGAGCCTGCGCTCAGCCGTCAAGGCGGAACAGCTCCGGTGCGACGGGGCAGTCGGATTCCTCGAGGGCGACCATCGGCAGCAGGCCGTAGGGCCCCACGAAGTGACTGAACTCCGACAGGTCACGGAACTGCACCCGGTCCTGGGGGTGTCTTCCAGCCCTGTCACCCGAACGCTCGACGTTCGACCGAAGGGCATCCCACATCGGATCGCTCAGATGTGCTCCCACAGGTATGACGAGCCAGCTCTGCCCCACCCTGGAGGCCGTGTCCGACCCGGAAGCCATCCCAGACCCCTGATCCGGCGGGCTGCCTCGCTCCCCACGGATCTCGTGCCACGTGCTCACCGCGACCTGCCCACCGCCCATCGCACGGGCACGCATCACGGCCGGGCCCGTCGCGGTGCCATCGAGGTCGTCGAAGCCGAGGTCGTCGTAGTTGTCGTAGTTGTCGTGTCCATGCTCATCGCGACCCGGGTCTTCGGTGCCACCGAGCGCGTACTCCAATGCGGCATCCGTGGGGTCGTCCTCGAGTTGGGAGATGACCTCCTGGGCCACCGCCCAGACGTCCTCGGCGGTGAGGATCCGGGCACACGACCACCACAGCGGCCCGCACAGGGGCTGGCGGGCCAGCACCCTGCGGCAACCCGCCACCAGCGCGGCGGGTTGGTGTGCGAACGACATGAGCGCAGCGGTCGCCTCGATCGCCAACAGCGAGTCGTCCACTCCGGTCGCTCGGGCGACGAAACGGAGCCGTTCGATGGGATGCACCTCACGATCGTAGGTCTGTCATGGCGTACTGGTGTCTCGGGCAGCGGATGCTCCTGTTCGGCGCCGAGAAACGCGTGCTTGGGGCACAGCGACCGCAGGTCCGCTGGGTGAGCGCCCACGAACAGGCCGGCCGCTCCAACGAACGCGGCTCGGGTAGGGCACGCGTCAGTGCTCGTGGATCCGTTGGGGCGTCGTGGGGCACCGGAGCTATCGTCGGCCCGTGAGTTCCGACGCCACAGCCACCTCCGAGTCCGATGAGGCAACCGATTCCGGTGTCGAGTTGCACCCGCTCGGCGGGGAACCGGTGAGCCTCGCCCAACAGACCCGGCTGTTCCAGCTGATGGCGGTGGTGATCGACCCGTACACCGACGAGTCGTCGTGGATCCTGCGTACGGCGTCCCGGATCCTCGGAGAGTTCGCCGAGGCCGACTGTCGCACGGCGTGGATCGTCACCTGCGGTGAGGACGACTCCAAGCGCTTCCTGGGCCCTTACGCGGATGAGTTCCTCACGTTCTGCGACGAGGACCGTTCGGTAGTGGACGCACTCGGGCTCGATACCCTCCCGGCGCTGGTCACGGTCGACAACGACGGTGAGGTGATGGGATCGGCCGAGGGCTGGGACCCACCTGCGTGGCGCGAGGTCACCGACGAGATCGCCGGGATCCTGGCATGGAGCCGCCCGGTGTACCCCAAGCCCGGCGACCCGGCCCCCTTCCCCGGTACGCCCGCCAAGGGTTGAGCCGAACCAGCTGGCCCGGGCCGACCCGCCCCGCGGACGCGCCCCAACAACCCCTTCCCACGGACCCGTCCCGGCAGCCCCTTCCCACACACCCGTCCCCGGCAAACCCGTCCCACGGACCCACCCCTCCACCCCTGAACGGGCGCGACTCAACCTCGCGCCGGTCACTCAACCTCGCGCCGGTCACTCAACCTCGCGCCGGTGACTCAACCTCGCGCCGGTCACTCAACCTCGCGCCGGTGACTCAAGTACCCGCTAGTGAGTCGCCGGCGCGCAATACAACCGTGGCTGACTGAGATGTCGAACCTGAGTCGGCTGGTACGTTCGCCGCATGGCTTCTACGTCCGCGCCCGAACCGGA
>JBKEAI010000285.1:0-7580 GCA_047972145.1 Microthrixaceae bacterium | reverse complement strand
TGGAGACCGAGCTGAACTTGGACGAAGCGCTCTTGCCCAGCAGGGTTACAGCGGCGATGCATACCACCGCGAACAGGGCCACGAGCAGTGCGTACTCCACGAGGGAGGCGCCACGCTCGGTGCGTGCCTGAGCGGTGAGCCATGCCCGGATGAACTGGAACTGGACCATCATTTCAATCTCCTTGGGTTGCTTCTGAATTCGGTGAAGGTGCTTGACTGGTGCTGTGAGGCTCTTGCCTCAAGGAGAGCTTCGGTAGTTGACGTCACAACCTGAATAGGTCTGATGGCTCAATCGTGCGGGCCTGACCCGCTGTCGGGGCCCGCGGCGTGCTAGGGCGTAGGGCGATGACGTCCGGCGGATGGGGCGCGGCCGTAGGGAAGCCGACCCGTGCTGGACTGGGGTGTCTATACGGGCGTGGCCCAAAGCGCTGTGCCCCGGACTCCGCAGCGGGTTCGTCGCGGCGAAGTCCTATGAGCGCGGCGAAGCCCTATGAGCGTGGCGAAGCCCTATGAGAGCGAGACGATCCCCATGCGCACCGCCTGGAGCACGGCCTGTGTGCGGTCCCGTGCATCGAGCTTCTGGTAGATCGATGCGAGGTGGTTCTTCACCGTCTTCTGCGAGATGTAGAGCTGTTCGGCAACCTCGGGGGTGCTGCACCCATCCGCTATGAGCTGGAGCACCTCCTCCTCACGCTTGGACACGACCTTCTCCTGGGTCGGTTCCTGCTCGTGGGGGTCCTTTAGCTTGCGCACCTCGTCGAGCATGGAGCGGGCGAGCTGGGGTGAGAGCACGGTGTCCCCTTCGGCGGCCATTCGGACCGCCTCGGCAATCTCCCTGGTGGAGCAGTCCTTGGTGAGGTAGCCCGCCGCGCCAGCGCGGATCGCCTCGGCGAGTACGTCCTGGTCCGCGTGCATGGTCAACATGACGACTCTGGTGGAGGTACTGGTGCTCATCACCTGACGGCATGCCTCGACGCCGTCGCAGTTGGGCATGGTGACATCCATGAGGACCACGTCGGGGGTGAGCTCCTTGGCGAGGGTGATCGCCTCCACTCCGTCGCGCGCCTCACCCACCACGTCGAAGCCTGCGTCGGTCATCGAGCGTCTCAGGCCCTCGCGCAACATCCTGTGGTCATCCGCCAGTAGTAGCCGAACAGCCATTGTCATCTCCCTGCCGGGACGGCTTGTGCCGTCGAACTGTGTGAGTCGTCCGCCGCATCGGCGTGTCGTTGCTCGGGCGCCGGAGCGTCATCGGCTGTCGCGTCCAGGACGCATCGGACCCGGGTGCCGCGTCCAGGTGCGCTGAGGATCTCGAGGCCCGCGCCGATGCTCGCCGCGCGCTCGCGCATGCCGAGCATCCCGTATGAGTCCAGGCGGCCTGCCTTGCCCGCATCGAAGCCGATCCCGTTGTCGGTCACCTCGATGAGTGCCCGCTGACCGTCGCAGCGCCACACGATGCGCACGGCGCTCGCTTGCGCGTGGCGCTCGACGTTGGCGAGTGCTTCCTGGGCGACCCGCCACATCTCGCGTTCCTGGAGCAGTGGCAGGCGGACCTGGCGGTCTGCATCGACCTGGATGCTGAGGCCGCTGCGCTCGCTGACGCGGTCGACGAACTGTTCGAGGACGTCACCGATGCCGATGGACTCCGACACGTCGGTGCGCAGGTCGTAGAGGGTGTCGCGCACCTCGCGGATCACTCCGCGGACGTCCTGGCGGAGCTCGCCGATCTCGTCGCCGACCGGTTCCCCGGCGGCTTCCTGTTCCACGATGTGGTCGAGTTGGAACGCGAGATAGGCGAGTGACTGCCCGATCCGGTCGTGCAGGTCCCGGGCGATGCGGGTCCGCTCCTCGTCTGCGCCGACGGTGCGGAGCCTGGAGAACCAGCGGGCGTTGTCGACCGCGAGTGACGCAGGCGCGACGAATCCCTCGACGAGCTCGACGTCACGGCTGGTGAAGTGGTCGAGGTCGTGGTGTTCGATGGCGATCATCCCGATGACCGAACCCCGCGCGGGCATGACCGTGTAGATCCCCGACCCCGCCCGCTCGCTGAGGCCACCACCGATCGACGCCACGTTCGCCACGTACACCGGACGACTCTCGGTCAGTGCCTGACGAAGCCCCGGTGCCAGGTCGGTGGCGGCGAAGCGCTTCGGGATGTGTAGCCCGCTGTGGCGAGCGACCGCCCACTGGCCGTCGGTCTCGTCGAAGAGCAGCACGGCGACGCTGTCGTAGGAGACAAGCGACTTCATCCGGCCGATGGTCGAGTCGAGCACGTCGTCGAGGTCGAGCGACGCAGGCAGCGTCTGGGTCACACGGTGCAGCGAGAAGAGCAGTGTGTTGGCGTCCGAGAGCCTGCTGAGGCGGTCGAGTGCGAGCTCCCGTTCGCGCACTGCGGCTCCGGAGATTCGCCGCGCGTACCCGGAGATGACAGCGACGATCATGACGATCGAGCCCCATGATGCAGAGCTGATCAGGGCTTCTCGGCGGTCGGGGGAATCGATCACATAGGGCCATGTGACCGCCACGACCGCAGCGATGGCGATGCGCAGGGCGAACCCGAAACCTCTTGCAAGGCCCGCGAGGGCCACCGGGGTGAACAGGACGAACACGAGTGGTGAGTCCCACCCTCCCGTGTAGATGACGGCCACTACGTGCAGCGCGACCTCACCCATGACCCTCATCAGGGATCGAAGGTCGTCGGAGTAGGTGACGGGGCGGAAGGAACGGAACACCGCGTAGGCGACGACGATCGCGATCCAGATCCGTGTGCCGGTGCTGAGCTGGTTGGTGCTGGCGGCGAGCAACAGCGAGATCGCCACCGTCGACAGCCGCATCGCTGTGATCAGCCCCGAGAAGCTCGCAACCCGGTCCCCGCTGGCACTCGGCATGTGCTCTGCGACGATGTCGAAGTCACCGGTCGGGGTGGTGTCGTGGTCGATCAGGGCGTCGCGCATGTCCCTGGAGAGGCGGGCCTTCAGTCGAGCTTTCAGCCCGCTGTGCGGCGATGGCTGCTCCTCGCTGCTCTCGACGGGCTCGGTGGCCACCGCCGCCTCGATCAGATCGGATGCCTCGAACGGCTGTGCGTGACCCTCGGGCAGCGGCGACGCGAACGGGTCGGCCGACTTCGTCGGGTCGGCGAACGGTGACGGGGCGCTCAGGGCCGGATCGGGCTGTGGAACGTCCTGCGGGGATGGTGTGAACGCGGGGGAGGGCTCGGCGGGGGTGAAGGCCCCGGTCTGCTCTGGTTGTTGCGCGGTGCTCACGAGGTGCTGTCCGGTCTTGTTGACTCGTCCACGAAGCCGTGGTCCCGATCTCCATCGGCACAGAGGCCCGATCACTGAACGTTTTGCATCGGGGGGTGAGCCGACGAGGAGCAGACCGGTGCGAGAGCGGCGATCGTCCGAGTTGGCGCCGGGGACACGGCCTGCCGCGCAACCTGGGTCTTTCCGGCCGCACCGTCACCGGGTGGGTTCCGCGTGGGTGCACCGCGGGTGGGTGTCGTAGGGTCCGCCCCATGTTGTTGGTCGGCCTGACGGGTGGAATCGGTTCGGGTAAGTCCACGGTTGGGCGAGCCCTCGTGGAGCGCGGAGCGGTACTCGTGGATGCCGACGCGATCGTGCACCGGTTGCAGAGCCCCGGCACCGCGGTGTTCGCCGAGATGGTGCAACGCTTCGGGGAGGGGATCGTGGCCGACGACGGTACCCTCGACCGGGCCGCGGTGGCCGAGATCGTGTTCAACGATGCCGACGCCCTGGCAGACCTCGGCAAGATCGTGCACCCCAAGGTGCACGAGGAGATCGAACGACAGGTGGCCGCACAGGACGGCACCGACAACGTGGTCGTGCTCGACATACCCCTGCTCGCAGAGACAGGACGTCCGGGCCTGGTGGGCACGATCGTCGTCGACCTCGATCCCGACGAAGCTGTACGGCGGTTGGTGCTGTACCGCGACTTCGACGAGGCCGATGCACGCGCGCGGATAGGCGCACAGGCAGGTCGCAGTGAACGCCTGGAGGTGGCTGACTTCGTGGTCGACAACTCGGGTTCACCCGAGGATCTCGACGCGGAGATGGACCGTCTCTGGGACTGGATCGGCACCCTCGAGCCACCGGCGGCTGATTGACCGGAGGTCCCTCGGGCCCCTGGGGTCGCCTCCCGGGTGTCACACGGTCTGGGTACGATTCTCCGATGGCTGAAGTGTCGGTTGCGAGCACTGCCCGGGAGGCACACGACGGGGTGGGTAGCGACGGATCCGGGTTCGTCGACCCGGTGGGCATCCCCGCTGAACCCCGAATGGTGCGCCCCTTCGAGGTGGTCTCCTCGTTCGAGCCCGCCGGAGACCAGCCCGGGGCCATCGAGTCGCTCGCCGATGGGATCGACGGCGGTGAGCGGTTCCAGACGCTGCTGGGCATCACGGGATCGGGGAAGTCGGCCACCATGGCCTGGACGATCGAGGCGGTCCAGCGCCCCACGTTGATCCTCGCCCCCAACAAGAGCCTCGCCGCACAGTTGGCGAATGAGTTCCGCGAGTTCTTCCCCAACAACCGGGTGGAGTACTTCGTGTCCTACTACGACTACTACCAGCCCGAGGCCTACATCGCGTCGAGCGACACGTACATAGAGAAGGACTCCTCGGTCAACGACGAGATCGACCGGTTGCGGCACTCGGCCACCGCTGCTCTGCTCACCCGCCGTGACGTCATCGTCGTCGCCTCGGTGAGCTGCATCTACGGTCTCGGTTCGCCCGAGGAGTACGCCTCGCGGCTCCTGGCGGTGCGGGTGGGTGACACCGTCGACCAGCGGGCGGTGCTGCGGCGTCTCGTCGACCTCCAGTACGACCGCAACGACATGAACCTCGTGCGCGGCAAGTTCCGTGTGCGAGGCGACGTGGTGGAGATCCACCCCGCTTACGACGAGACCGCAGTGCGCATCGAGTTCTTCGGCGACGACATCGAGGCGATCACCGTGGTCGATCCCCTCACCGGTGAGAAGGTCGGTGACCTCGACGAGCTCGCGGTGTTCCCCAACACCCACTACGCCACCTCCGACGAGCGGCTCGCACTGGCGATCAAGCGGATCGAGGCCGAGCTCCAGAAGCGCCTCGCGTACTTCGAGTCCGAGGACAAGCTCCTCGAGGCGCAGCGTCTACGTATGCGCACCGAGTACGACCTCGAGATGCTCACCGAGATGGGTTTTTGCAACGGGGTGGAGAACTACTCGGCTCCGCTCGACGGTCGTGGTCCCGGTGAAGCACCCCACACCCTCCTGGATTTCTTCCCGTCGGACTACCTCACGATCATCGACGAGTCACACGTAGCGATCCCGCAGCTCCACGGCCAGTACGCGGGTGACCGATCGCGCAAGGAGGAGCTCATCGAGCACGGCTTCCGTCTGCCGTCCGCGGCCGACAACCGTCCTTTGCAGTTCGACGAGTGGATGGAGCGTGCCGGCCAGACCGTGTTCCTGTCCGCCACGCCTGGCGATTGGGAGCTCGAGCACTCAACCAACGTGGTCGAACAGATCGTGCGCCCCACCGGCCTGATCGATCCCGAGGTCATCATCAAGCCAACCAAGGGTCAGATCGACGATCTCCTGGCCTTGATCCAGACGAGGGTCGATTCCGAGGAACGGGTGCTCGTCACCACCCTCACCAAGAAGATGGCAGAAGACCTCACCGACTACCTGCTCGAGATGGGGGTGCGGGTCCGCTACCTGCATTCAGAGGTCGACACGCTCCAGCGCATCGAGTTGATCCGCGACCTGCGCCTCGGTGAGTTCGACGTGTTGGTGGGCATCAACCTGCTGCGTGAGGGACTCGACCTCCCCGAGGTCTCCCTGGTGGCGATCCTCGATGCCGACAAGGAGGGTTTCCTGCGCTCGGAGCGCTCACTGATCCAGATGATCGGCCGAGCAGCGCGCAACGTGAACGGTCAGGTGGTCATGTATGCCGACCAGGTCACCGACTCGATGACCAGTGCGATCTCCGAGACCACGCGCCGCCGAGGGCTGCAACAGGCCTACAACGAGGAGCACGGGATCCACCCGCAGACGATCCGCAAGGCCGTCACCGACATCCTCGCCGAGCTGCGCGGCACAGATGGAGCTGCCCCTCTGCCCACGGGCGGGAAGCGCAAGCAACGCCCGGGGGAAAGGGCGCGTGCAGAGCAGTACGCGGACCTGCCTCCAGAGGATCTCGGGGCCTTGATCGCCCTGCTCGAAGAGGAGATGCACCAGGCGTCCGCCGAGCTCCGATTCGAGGAGGCGGCCCGTCTGCGCGACGAGATCAAGGACCTCGAACGCGAACGCCGTTCCGCTCTGTAGATCGGCTACCTCCTGAGGGTGTGCTTCTAGGGGCGGTTGATGCCACAACCAGTGTGTTGGTGGCAGTGGTTCACTCGGAGGTGATGTCGGGGGCAGGTTCTCATGGTTCGGACCGCACAGAAGGTGTTGTCGGGCGCGCCAACGAGCGATCACTGGAGGAGGGCGCCCGGGTCGTCCCGTCGCCTGGGCGACGCTGGCGTCGCAACGCGCTGTGGGGGTCCGCGGTGGCCATCGGTGCTGTACTCCTCATCGTGGTGGTGGCGGCGATCGGGAACCACTTTCGGGTCGAGGTGGAGCCGGTGACCATAGACCTTCCCGATGCGACTCTGGATGGCCTTCTGGCATCGCCACCCGAGGGAGACGTGGAGGGGCTCGTCGTGATGGTCCATGGCGACGGTCCGGTCGATGCCGACCACGCCGGGTTCTACCTGCCTTGGTTCGAGGCCGCAGCAGATGCAGGGTACGCCACGCTGTCGTGGGCCAAACCGGGGGTGGCCGGCTCCTCGGGCAACTGGTTGAACCAATCCATGGGAGACCGTGCGAGCGAGGTCTCCGAGGTGATCGACTGGGCCGAAGGAAACCTCGACGTGCCCACCGGGCAGGTGGTGCTTTGGGGAGCCAGCCAAGCCGGGTGGGTCATGCCCACGGTCGTGTCCGATCGGCGCGATGTAGAGGCTCTGGTAGCCGTTGGAACAGCGATCAACTGGCGACGACAGGGGCGCTTCAACCTGCTCGCGGAGCTCGAGCACGAGGGTGCCGGCGAAAGCGAGGTGCAGGAGGCCACAGAACAGAGCGATCTGCTGCGGGCGCTTATGGACAGGGATGCCGGCTACGACGAGTACCTCGCCGAAACCACCGAGGCGGATCCGATGTCAGCGCAGCGGTGGGACTTCGCGAAGTTGAACAGCGGTTCGGATGCGACCGCTGATCTGGTCGCGCTGGCTACCGAGGAGATCCCGGTGCTGCTCCTTGTCGGACGGCACGATCGCAATGTGGATGTGGAGGAGACCGAGGCCGTATACCTGGACGCTCTCGGCGACAACCTACAGGTCGAACACGTGGATTCAGCTCACTCGATGGCGCGGCCCGTCATGGAGGACAACCCCCTGGTCGGCACGGCCGCAGCGGTGCTCTGGCCACGATGGCTGTTCGCCGACGGTGTACTCGAGGAGTACCGGGAATTCCTGGAGGGCCTGGGCTAGGACCGGGCCAACTCCCGGCGTTGGAGAGTCTTGACGGTCAAGTTCTTCCCGACAGAC
>JBKEAI010000158.1:0-9155 GCA_047972145.1 Microthrixaceae bacterium | reverse complement strand
ACCACCTGGGGATGTCACATCGGCGAAGTCGAGCACCTCGATGGCGGGAAGTCGCAGCCGTCTGCATTGCGCACACGCCTCAGCCGCCACACGCTGGAGCTTCCCGAGATGTCGAGCAGCCCGTGCGCTGTCCCAGCGGACCACGCTCCTACGGGTGCGCAGCACCCAGATCCGGTCGATTCCGATCTCGGTGAGCTTCTGAACCACCAGTTCGTTGCGCGACCCCTTGAGGGCGGCGAAGCCCACCGTCAGCGTCACGGTCGGTGGGCCGGAGAACCCCACTGGTGTGCAGTCCTCGAGTTCCGCACCGTCACCCAGGTGGCCCAACGTCCAGGACCCGACCCCGTCGTACGCGCACACGGTCGCACCCGGTTCCAGGCGCAGGACCCTGCGCAGATGGTGCTGCGCCTCGTCGGACAGCACGGGTCGGGACAGATCACCGACCAGCACCTGCGCGCTCGCCGTACGCCAAGGCGTGGCGCCTCCGGTGTACCCGCCGGCGGACCGTGCATCACCGCCGGGATCAGAAGCGGGCGGCACCGTCACCTATGAGACCGTCACCTATGAGAAGGCGGATCGGATCTTGGACATCAGGCCTTCGGCCGGAGGGGCCACCTCTTCGCCCCGGTGCTCGGCCAGCTCGCGCAGGAGCCGCTCGGAGTCCTCGTCGAGCGACGTCGGCACCTCCACGTCGACGACAACCAGCAGATCCCCACGTCCGCGGCCGTTGAGGTGCGGCACGCCGTGTCCGCGCAACTTGAACACCCTGCCGGGTTGCGTGCCATTGGGCACCTCCAAGCTCTCTCGGCCCTCGGGCGTGTCGACCGCGATGTGTGCGCCCAGCGCCGCCTGTGTCAGCGGAAGGCGCAACCGGTGCACGAGGTTGTTGCCGTCACGTTCGAAACGCGGATCGGACTGCACCCGGAGGCGCACGTACAGGTCGCCGGCGCCCGCGCCGCGCGGACCGACCGCACCCCTGCCAGTCAGCCGTAGCGTGGAACCGTCGTCGACACCGGCTGGCACCTCCACGGTGTAGCTACGGTCCGTCACGATGCGGCCCTCACCCTTGCACGACTCACACGGGCTGAGGATCACCTGGCCCGAACCCTCGCAACGCCGACACGGTGAAGCCGACACGATCTGACCGAGGACCGTGTTGCGCACCGCACGCACCTCACCGGAGCCTCCGCACTCGTCACATGTGGTGGCCGAGGTGCCGGGTGTGGCCCCGGTCGCCTCGCATGTCTCGCATGCCACCGCCGTGCGCACGGCGACGTCGGTCTCCACCCCGAAGAGAGCGTCGATGAACTCGATCGACGCGGTCACCTCCAGGTCTGGACCGCGGCTCGGTGCCCTCGGTCCGCGCGAGCGCCCACCGCCGAAGGGGCTCCCCCCGCCGAAGAACGCATCGAAGAGGTCGCCGAAGCCCTCGCCGGAGCCAAAGGGGTCACCCATGTCGAAGCCGTCCGCGCTTCCGAAGCGGTCGTAGCGCGCCCGCTTGTCGGGGTTGGATAGCACCTCGTACGCGGCAGACAGCTCTTTGAAGCGCGCCTCGGCATCTGCGTCACCCGGGTTGGCATCGGGATGGCAGTCCCTCGCAGCCTTGCGGTAGGCCTTCTTGATGTCGTCGTCGGAGGCGCCCCGGTCGACACCGAGGATCTCGTAGAGGTCAGCCACCGCTGATGATCCGTTCACTGTTTCTCCATCGCGTTGCGTTCGTTCTCCATCGCGTTGCGTTCGTTGTCCATCGCGTTGCGTTCATGCGCGCTCAACCCTCCTTGAGCAGGCGGCTGAGTCGATCCGACACCGCTGCCACAGCCGACACGGTGTGTGAGTAGTCCATCCGGGTGGGCCCGAGCACCGCTATCGCGCCGGCGGGCCCCGAGTCCGACTCATAGGGAGCGACCACCAGCGAGCACTCCGACAACGGGGCGACTCCGGTCTCAGAACCGATCGCGACGGTGAGTCCACCGTCGATCATCTCGCGCAGAAGGCTGACGACCACGATCTGTTTCTCGAGCACCCTCAACACCGACTCGAGGGTCTCACGCGCCTCGAACACTCCGGCGATCCTGCTGGTGCCGTCCACGTACAACAGGTCGCTGTCGGCTTCGACCCCCTCCGCGAGCGCCGCTACCGCACGCTCGGCCAAGGGCCCGCCGCGGATCCCCTGGTGGAACGAGACCTCGCGAAGCGCCGACACCGGCTGGCCGGTCAACCCCTCGGCGAGCAGCACCTGTGCATCCGCGAGGGCGAACCCCTCGTCGTCGGTACCGACGGGATCCCCGGAAACACCGTCGCGTTCACCAACCCCGTCGCCCGGCGGCGTGTCGATGGTGCGCTTGATGACCGCACCGGTGGATGTGACCGCCACGACCATGACCACACTCGGATTGAGGTCCACCAATTGCACCGAGCGGATCGTCGCCGCCTCGGCCTGGGTGCCGGTGACGACCGCGGCGGAATCGGTCACCGAGCTCAACAGGTGGCTCGTCTCCCCGAGGAGCTGTTCGAGCTCGCCGTGCGCGGCGGCGAAGAAGCCCGACACCTTCGCCACCGCTCCGGGAGCCAGGGACCCACCGTCGTCCATCCCGTCGACGAAGAAGCGGTAGCCCTTCTCGGTGGGGATCCGCCCGGCGCTGGTGTGGGGTTGGACCAGGAACCCCTCGGATTCGAGGTCGTGCATCTCGTTGCGCACGGTGGCCGAGGACACGGTCACCTCCTCGCGTCGGGCGATCGCGTTGGAGCCGACCGGCTGCGCCGTCTCGATGTACTGCTGGACCACCGCGCGCAGGATCGCCGACTTGCGGTCATCGAGACCACCGTCTGGAGATTCGGCGCCACCAAGGCCCATCTGCACCCTCACCGGATTGCTGCACCGACCGATCGTCGGTGCCGGATCGTCCTATCGGCGGAACTACCGCCGGATTGGCACTCAGTGTACGCGAGTGCCAGAGGTGAGTGGGTACCGCGCAGTGGCGCCGTCGCGAGTCAGTCGTGGCGTCGATGCGACTCAGTCGTCGAGGCGGAGGGCCCGGATGAACGCATCGGAGGGGATCTCGACCGATCCCAGGCTCTTCATGCGCTTCTTGCCCTCCTTCTGCTTCTCCAGCAGCTTGCGCTTTCGGGTGATGTCACCGCCGTAGAGCTTCGCGGTCACGTCCTTGCGGAACGCCTTGACGGTCTGGCGGCTGATGATCTTGGACCCGATCGCGGCCTGGATCGGCACGTCGAACTGCTGGCGCGGAATGATCTCGCGCAGCTTCTCGCACATCTTCCTGCCGTAGTCCTCGGCGTGGTCGCGGTGCACGATCGTGCAGAACGCGTCCACCGGCTCACCCTGGAGCAGGATCTGCACCTTCACCAGATCGCCGGCCACATAGCCGACCGGTTCGTAGTCCAGGCTCGCGTAACCCTGTGTCCGGCTCTTGAGGTGGTCGAAGAAGTCGATCACCACCTCCGCGAGCGGCAGGCGGTAGCGCAGGTCGACTCTCTCCGGTGAGAGGTAGTCCATGCGCGACAACTCCCCGCGGCGGTTCTGGCACAACTCCATGAGCGTCCCGACGTACTCGCTGGGGGTGATGATCGAACACGCCAGCATCGGCTCGCGTATCTCCTCCACCGACGCAGGATCGGGCAGGTCTGACGGGTTGTCGATCAACAGGTCCACCCCGGCGGTGGTGGTCACCTCGTACTCCACCGACGGTGCGGTTGCGATCAACGACAGATCGAACTCGCGCTCGAGGCGTTCCCGGATGATCTCCATGTGCAACAACCCGAGGAACCCGCAGCGGAAGCCGAAGCCCAGCGCGCCGGAGGTCTCCGGTTCGTAGCTGAACGAGCTGTCGTTGAGGCGCATCTTCAGAAGCGAGTCCCGCAGGACCTCGAAGTCGTCGCCCTCGACGGGGTACAGCCCGCAGAACACCATCGGCTTGGGTTCGCGGTAACCCGCCAGTGGGGCATCGGCGGGTTCCGATGCCTCGGTGACGGTCTCACCGGAGCGGGCCTCACCCACGTCCTTGATCCCCGCGATCAGGTACCCCACCTCGCCGGGGCCGAGCCCGTCTACCGCGGTGCTCTCCGGTGTGCGCACACCCACCTCGATCGCCTCGTGGGTGGCCCCGGCCTGCATGAAGCGCAGCTTCGATCCCGTGCGCAGGTGGCCGTTGACGACCCGGATCGAGCTGACCACCCCGCGGTACTGGTCGAAGTGCGAGTCGAATATCAACGCCTGGGTCTCCCGGTCTCCTTCACCCACCGGCGGCGGTATCCGTTCGACGACCGCATCGAGTACCTCGGCTACACCCTCGCCGGTCTTGGCCGAGATGCGGAGTATCTCTCCGGCAGGAATGCCCAGCACGGACTCGATCTCCGCTGCGTAGGTGTCGGGGTCGGCCGCGGGAAGGTCGATCTTGTTGAGCACCGCCACGATCTCGAGGTCGTTCTCGAGTGCCAGATAGCAGTTCGCGAGGGTCTGGGCCTCGATGCCCTGGGATGCATCGACCACGAGAATCACGCCCTCGCACGCCGCGAGGCTGCGCGACACCTCGTATCCGAAGTCGACGTGCCCGGGCGTGTCGATGAGGTTGACGACGTGGTCCCGCCAATCGAGGCGCACCGACTGCAACTTGATCGTGATGCCGCGCTCGCGTTCGAGCTCCATCGTGTCGAGGTACTGCTCGCGCATGTCGCGTGCGTCGACCGCACCGCAGATCTCGAGCAGCCGGTCCGCGAGCGTCGACTTGCCGTGGTCGATGTGGGCGATGATCGACAGGTTTCGTATGTGGGAGAGTTCTGTCACTGTTGGTGTCGGCTCCGGGTTTGCGCCTCCAAGTGTGGCGCGGCCTGCGGGTGTCGGATGCATCGGCGGGCCAAGCCGGGTCCCGGCGCTGCCCACTGGGACCCGACCACCGCCTTTGCCGGGGCTGTCTGGCCGCCGGGGCACTCCGTTGGCTACGCTTTGCGGTCCGCTCGAAGCGGCACGATCCATACCGACCCCACGAGGAATCCACGGCCCATGGCCAACATAAAGAGCCAGATCAAGCGCAACCGCCAGAACGAAAAGGCCCGCGCCCGCAACCGGGCGATCCGCAGTGAGGTGCGCACGTCGGTCAAGCACGCCGAGGAGGCGCTGGGGTCGGACAACGCAGCGGAGGCCGTGGCGGTGGCCGTGCAGCGCATCGACAAGGCCACCCAGAAGGGTGTGCTGCACGCCAATGCGGCTGCACGCCAGAAGTCCCGCCTGATGCGGCGCCTCAACGCCGCGAGCTGAGCGCCGCCAGACGCGCCACCAGCAGTTCGAGAACCGCCTCCGGCGGGGTGCCGGTGGCGCCCCGCAACTCCACATCGGCGGTTGCCAACAGCTGTGTGGCCCGGGCGAGCCTGGCGGTTCCCAGCTTCGCCCCCTGCTGCATCGCCTTCTTGGCGGGGTACGTCGAGCCCTTCATGCCGAGCAGTGCAGCGGCCTCCTTGTCGGTGTGAACCGACGCACCGTCCAGGCGCAGCATCCTCTCGAAGTGTGTCTGGAGCGTGACCATCACCTGGAGCGGGTGCCTCGCGCCACCTCCCAGCATCCGCCTCGTCAGCTCCACAGCGCGGGCGGTGGATCCCTTGTCGATGGCGTCGGTGAGGTCCCAGGGGGGAACCCCGCCGCCCTCGCCGAGGTAGGGCGCGACGTCGTCCTCACCCAAGTCCGACCCACCGGGATGGGTCGACGCCAACAGGTTCAACAGGGCAGGTAGCCGTCCGACGTCGTCGCCCAGGGTTTCCCGCACGAGCTTCTGGGCACGACCGTCGAGATCGACCCCCGCGCGTGCGAACTGCTCTCGGTACCACCCGTCGCGGCCCTTGCCGCTCGGCGCAGAGGTGTCGACCACGGACCCGCCGGCCGCCTTGACCGCGTCGGAGACCTTCTTGGGAACAGGATTGGCGCGTGCCCCCGGTGCGCCCGGGCGGTCCCACACCAGCACGAGTGCCGTCCCATCGGGTGGGTCCCCGAGCAGCTCGACCACCGGCGCCAGCTCCGCACTGGCGAAGCGACCCAGGTTTCGGGCGACCACCACCCGGTCGCCGAACATCGACACCGTCGAGGCCGCCAGCACCATCTCACCGACCTCGTAGTCGTCACCTCGGAACTCATCGAGGACCTCGGAGCGGTCTGCGTCTCCCAACAGCTCCCGCGTCAATTCGACCGCGGCGTCTTCGAGCAGCACCGGATCAGAACCTTTCAGCAGGTGGACGCTCATGGTGTGCTCGCCAACCTGTCGGTCACGGGACCCGCAGCCGAACCACGGCCTGGATCGAAATCACGGCTTGGATCGAACCAGTGGCCGAGGTCGATGCTGCGCCCGGCACGCCGTGCCAGCGATTCGACATGTGCGCGCAGTTCGGACGATCTCTGCTCCCGTGGAGGAAGTCCGCGGATCACGACGTGCACTTCACCCGAGCTCAGGGCGCGCACGATCCGCCCCTCGAGCTCACCGGGCCGATCGGGAGAGTCGAGGTCGACGGTCACGAGGGTTCCGGGGCCCAGGGTTCCGGGGCCCAGGGTTCCGGGGCCCGGCGGTGCGGAGTCTCGGCGGCCCGGCCGGTTGGCCCGCTCGGGCGGATCACGGCCCTCTGAGCGGACAGTTGTGAGTGCCCCAACCAGACGGTACTGCTCCTCTTCTCCTGCCACGGGTGGGTCGGGGAGCTCGACGAGGACAGAAGGCGGATCCGCCGGATCCACGTGCCCAGCATCGAGAACGTCATCTGCCCTACGGACAGCCTCGTCTGCACTGCCAACCTCCTCCGCACGGCGAACATCGTCCACACGCTCAACATAGAACACCCCGGGGTGAGCCCTCAGCGCCCACACGGTGATCCCCGCGCGGCGGGTTCGACGACCGACCCATGGAGCTCGCGTGCCACGACGGCCGCCCCGGGGCCCGACACCGCACGGACGCGGGTGATCCCCATCGTCCACAGTGACTCCACGATCGCCACGATCCGATCCGGTGCCATGTAGGCCGAGCTGCGATCCCCAGCGAGGGTCACCGACCAGGCTCCACACGTCCCCACCAGTGCGGCATCGGCACCCAGATCGACACTGACGGTCATCTCCCCGACCGGTGGGTCGGGTGGTCCCAGCAACACCAGCATCGGTGCGACGATCACCACGAGTGCGGACCCCGGCCGTGTCGGCTGTTCGCTGCGACCGAAAAGACACACCGCTCCGGCCGCCGCCAGACCGAGCACCACCCACCCGGTCAACCCAAGGGGTGGGGCCGACAGCGAAGCGGTCACGCCCGCCACCGAATCGATCCACCACACCGCCACCCGCACCGGGATCTGAAGCACCCAGGCGAGCTCCTCACGGACGAGCCCGCTCAACAGCCCGGTGGTCATGCCCAGCGTCATGACCGCTCCGGCCGCTGGTTCGGCCAACAGGTTCGCGGGGATCGCCAACACCGAAGCGGGACCGAACGTGAGCGCCATCACCGGAATCGCACCCAGTTGCGCTGCGAGAGTCACTGCCAGGGGGCGGGCGATGAAGCCCGGCCCCGGGATCCACTTGACGAGGGGGTGCGCGAACACGACCAGCGATGTGGTGGCAGCAAGCGACAACCTGAAGCCCACCGAGTACACGAGCAGAGGGTCAGCGACCAACAGGACACACACCGCCATGGACACGAGCCGGATGCCCGGCATGGGACGCCCCAGGGCGGTCGCAACCAGCGCGAGGGCGGCCATCGTGCCCGCGCGGAGAACCGACGGCTCCGCGCGCGTCACGAGCATGAAGCCCGCCACCGCGGCGACCCCGAGCACCCAGCGCCAACGCAGCGGCAGCCGCGCGAGCAGGGGGGACAGTGCCACCAGTACGAAGGCCATGTTCTGACCCGACACGGCGAGCAGGTGGGTCAATCCGGAGGCCCGGAACCTGAACCCGGTCATCTCGTCCTGACCGCGGTCGTCACCGACGACCAGGCCGAGGTACAGCGCCCTGTGTTGACCCTCCATCGACGCGGCACCGCGTTCGAGGAGCTCGTGCACGGCGTTCGCCGCTACGAACCATGGCTGCCCCGGACCCAAGGGTGCCGCCTCTGTCACCCGCACCCGCCCGGAGAGGTGTCGCGACAACACCCACTCCCGTGGGGCATCCTCGAACGAGGAGACGGATCCACCGAGGCGCACCAGATCCCCCGCACGGCTCTCGAGGAACGCCCACTCGACATCGCGGTCGGCCGCCGCGTACCAGCGGCGGCCTTCCGCCACCACTTCGACGTTGGTTCCGAAGCGCCCCGTCACAGGGTCCGAGGCGAGCTGAGCCACGCCATCGAGGCGTTCGGGCAAACCGACCTCGAGCCCCCGCAGGTCCTGGCTCGCACGAACACCCACCAGGGAGCAGAACACGCATGTGAGCGCGACCACGCCCAGCAGCCTCGGCAACGCGGGAGCAACAGACCTGAGACCAACAGACCTGAGACCAACAAGCCTGAGACCAACAAGCCTGAGACCAACAGGCCCGAGAACAACAAGCCTGAGAACAACAGAAGCGCTCCCTGCGATCCCGCCGACCACGAGCAGGCCCACCGGCACTCGGGCACCGAAGCCACCGTCGCCGAAGCCACCGTCGCCGAAGCCACCGTCGTTGAAGCCACTGCTGGTGAACACAGCCAGCCCCCCGCACAACGCCAGCGCGACCACCACAAGGTCGTCGATGCCGGCGACCTGCCGCGCGAACCTCGCGAGGGATCCGCCACGACGCTCAGCCACCGGGCTCCGCAGCATCGAGCCTCCCGGTGTGCTGTGTCACACCCGCTGCCCTGTGAACGGTGCGTGTAGGTGGGCACAGGGGCAGCTCACCCGACGATGACCAGGTCGCGGAGAGCCTCCAACTTCGCCTCCCCGATCCCGCGCACCTCCAGGAGTGCGTCGACCGAACCGAAAGGACCGTTGGAGTCCCTGTGGGCGATGATCGCAGCTGCGGTGGCCGGTCCAACGCCCGGCAGCTCCTCCAGGGTTGCGGCATCCGCCGCGTTGAGGTCGACCGGTTGTCCCTCGGCCGGGCCGTCCGCTCCGGGCACGACGGGTGTGACCTCGGTGGGTACCTGTTGGCCGCGTGCAGGGATGAACACGCGGGCTCCATCAGAGAGTGGCGCTGCCAGGTTGATCCG
>JBKEAI010000156.1:0-3423 GCA_047972145.1 Microthrixaceae bacterium | reverse complement strand
GCCTCGATGGTGGCCGTCAGGAAGACGGTGATGATCCGAGGGCCCGAGACGCCTGCGACGACCTCGGGGATCAACCCGATCAACCGGTGCGCCTCGCGGGCGAACACGAGCACCGTCGCGTTGTCGATGGAGCCGACCTTGCGGTACACCGTGCTGGGAGCGACGCCCATCTCGCGGGCGACGTCGCTCATCGTGGTCTTTGCCAGACCGTGGCGTGCCACGCACGTGACGGTGGCGTCGAGCACCGGGTCGAGCGCTGGAGAGGGCCGCACCGGCAGCCCATCGGCGAGCGACGGGAACGGGATCACCTGTGCAGCGGCCGACATCGTGCACAAATTTACTGTTGGCTTTGCATTTGTGCAACAGTGTCGTAGCGTCGTGGCGCGGAACATCCACGGACAGGGCAAGACCGGACGGGGCAAGACCGGACGGGGCAGGACCAGAGGGAGCAGTGGATCGTGACGGATCGAACAGAGCTCGCAGGACGCCCGGAAGCCAAGGCGCGGTCGCGCTCCACAAAGGGAAAGCGATCCGCAAAGCGACAGCGCTCTATGGATGGCGAACGCTCTACGAATGGACCGCGATCTACAGAGGAAAAAAGTTCGGGCGGTGGGGGCAGGGCCCACCCGGGGCAGCGCACGCGCTCACGTGCGGTCGGTGCCCCGGTGGGCCCCAATTCGTTGCTGTGGAAGATCGCCGGCGACCCCCGGGGGATGCTCACCGGAACCGCGGCGGGGATCATGCAGCTCATGTATCCCGGCCTCGGTGCAGGGGTGACCGACCACTCCAACTTCTTCGACGATCCCTTCGACCGGATCTTCCGCTCGGTGCCCTACATCTGGCAGTCGATCTTCGTGGAAGACGGCGACGAGGCCACCCGGGCCGGCAAGATGATCCGGGACTTCCACCCCGACATCAAGGGCACCGACCACAAGGGGCGCAAGTACCACGCCCTCGACCCCGACGTGTTCTGGTGGGCCCATGCCACCTTCACCTGGGAGTTCTTCCGGGCACCCGAGCTCTACTACGCGGTGCCGCTGTCGGAGTCCGACAAGGACCAGCTCTACGCGGAGACGGTCACCTGGTACCGCCGCTACGGGATCAGCGAGCGACCGGTGCCCGCCACCAGGGACGGCTTCGAGGAGCGCTTCGAGGAGATCTGCCTCAACGAGCTCGAGATGACCCCTGCTGCAAGCTGGGTGATGGACCCGGGGTCCAACCCCGCGACCGGCGGCCCTCCGACGAGGCTGCCCGGAGCCCTCGCCCCACTCGAACCGTTGGTGGCGAAGGCCGGAGCGGACCTGTTGCGCATCACCGTGTACGGCAACATGCCCGATGCTCTACGACGCCGGTTCGACTTCGACTGGACCAACGCCGACCGGCTCGCGTTCGCTGCGATCTGCGCTGCGATCCGCTCAGCGGAACCCGCTATCCGCTTCGGCGCCCTCGACGCGCTGTATCCCGAGGGCACGCCCTACCTGCGTGCGGGAAGCCGCGACGAGGTCGTCGTGGCAGGTCCCAACGCACGCCAGAGCGCCAGGGCCGCGCAAGCGGCCAGCAACTGAGCGGGCCGCCTCAGAGGGTTCCGAAGATGCGATCCCCCGCGTCGCCCAACCCGGGCAGGATGTAGCTGTCGGCATCGAGGCCTTCATCCATCGCAGCGAGGTGGATCGGGACCTGGGGATGTGTGCCCTGCACCGCTGCGACCCCCTCGGGGCAACCGACTATGCACAGAAGGCGAAGGTCCCGCGCACCGGCATCGCGTAGGTGCGTCAGCGCTGCGACCGCGCTGCCACCTGTGGCGAGCATCGGGTCTACGACCAGCACGGCGCGCTCGGAGAGTCGCTCGGGAAGCTTGGCGTAGTAGTCGACCGGCCGGTGTGTCTGCGGATCCCGGTACATGCCGAGGTGCCCCACCGCGGCGTGGGGGATCAGCTCCAGCACGGCATCGACCATCACCAGCCCCGCACGCAGGATCCCGATCACCGCTGGAGCCGGCCGGGTGAGCCGCGTCGCGTGGGCCGTTGCGAGCGGGGTGGTCACATCCGCGGGCTCGGTCGGCAGGTCGGCGGTGGCCTCATAGGCGGCCAACAGCGTGATCTCGCGGGCGAGGCGCCGGAAGTCCCCGTGCGGTGTGTCGACGTCGCGCAGGATCGACAGCTTGTGCGCGACCAACGGATGGTCGACGACGTGGACCCCGCCCTCAGGCACCCAGGACTTCCCTCGCAGATGTCCTCAGATCGGCCTCCGGTCGCGCACCGAGGTGTGAGATCACCTCTGCCGCAGCGATCGAGCCGAGCCGCGCGCAGCTCTCGAGCTCGGCGCCCTGGCTGTAGGCGTACAGGAACCCCGACGCGTACAGGTCTCCGGCTCCTGTGGTGTCGACGAGCTCGTCGAGCGGCTCCGCGGGCACCTCCAGCACACCGTCGGGGGTGGCGACGACCGATCCCTTCTCGGATCGTGTGAGCGCGGCGACCTCCACGTGGCCCCGCACCGCGGAGACCGCAGCATCGAAGTCGTCGGTGCCATAGAGAGCGAGGATCTCGGTCTCGTTGGCGAACAGCACGTCGACGTGGTTCTCGACGAGGTCCAGGAACGCTTCGTGGTGGCGCTCCACACAGAAGCTGTCCGACAGGGTCGCGGACACGACGCGACCTGCCTCGTGGGCATACCTTGCAGCCACCCGGAACGCCTCCTGGGCGGCCGGCGGATCGAAGAGGTACCCCTCGAGGTAGAGCACCGATGCACGAGCGATTCGTTCGGGGTCGACGTCCTGCGGGCCGAGGTGCACCGACGCCCCCAGGTAGGTGTTCATCGTGCGCTGGGCATCGGGGGTCACGAGGATCATGCAGGACCCGGTGGCCGGGCCATCGGAGGCGAGGGGCACCTCGTAGGTGACCCCCATGGCGCGCATGTCGTGTGCGAACACGGCGCCGAGTTGGTCGTCACGGACCTTGCCGAGGTACTCCGCACGGCCTCCGAGTGCGGCGATACCGACCATGGTGTTGGCCGCAGAGCCACCCGAGATCTCGGTCCCCGCCCCCGTCAGGCCGTAGATCTCCCCAGCGCGCTCCTCGTCGATGAGGGTCATCGAACCCTTCGCCACGCCCAGGGAACCCACGAGCTCATCGGTCTCGTGGCTCAGCACGTCCACGAGTGCGTTGCCGATGCCAACCACATCGAACTGTGCGTTTGCCGGGTCCACTGGTGATCTCACATCGCAGAGGGTATGGAAGCGCGCGGCGGCGGTACAACCTCTGCGCGTCTACAGCGCGGAGCGCTGCGCAGCACGCGGGTGGGCACCCGAGCGAGCATCCGGACGCTTCGACTACTGTGCCGCGCACCGACCTGTTGCCGATCCCGGAGGTGCCCTGTGACCACACGACTCCTGCGACTCGCCGCGATAGCGGCCGCAGCGACGCT
>JBKEAI010000090.1:0-20485 GCA_047972145.1 Microthrixaceae bacterium | reverse complement strand
CCCCCGACTGAGGAACCTGCGTAGTCGACGTAGTCGAAGGCACAGACGTCGAAGTCGTCGAAGTCACACCAGGCACAACACTCGTCGTCGAAGTCGAAGTCACCGGGGTTGTCGAGGAGGTCGCCGGAGCCGGGCGCGACCCGGGCTCGATCGGCCCGGCTCTCATGGCCTCGAATTTGAACCCGTCGACGGCGCTGTCGATGACGTTCACGCCATCACGATCAAGGTGAGCGAACGCCCGCTCACAGCCGTTGACCGCAACACGAAGCGCCGTGTAGTTGTCGAACACCACGCCCCAACCCTGGGCACCCGTGCACTGAACGGTCGTGTCCTCAATACGCAACCCGGTGGAGCCGTCCATCACGCGGATCCCATACCACGCCGGTGCCTCCACATAGCTGTTGCGGATCGTCACATCATCGCCGTACACGTAAATGGTCCCGCGCACCGACATCGCGTCGACGACAGCACCGTCGCGTTGGACAACCAGCGAATCCGACTCGGCCAACTCGATGCCCTCAGGTACACCGACGGTGGTCCTGTTGGCGCCTCCTTCTATTCCGAGTGAGGCCGCCACCAAGAACAGCGATCCCAGAACGAGTACGAACCGTCTACTCATGGATCTGTGCATGTACTCTCCCCAACCGGAGCCTGAAGGCCTGCTTCCTATCGCGCTCTGTCACGGAACCGTAACAGAGCGGGGACAGTTCATCCCGGTCACAGCACTCCGGGGCGGCCCCTGCGGGCGGACCCCGGTGCTCTGACCCCCTCAGATCGGTGGCCACATCGGTGGCGCCGGGCAGCCAGAAACGCGGCTCACCCTCCCTTTTGCGAACTGCGAGCCTCCACGCGTCGCCAACCCTGTGGGCCAACTGCCGAGGCTGCCTGGTCCTCGTCCACGTCATCTTCTGGTGCTGTCTCCGGGCCATCAGCACCAGCGGACGCTTGGAGGAGCCGTTCCAACGTGTTGCGCCGGCGCCACTCCGCATACGCCTCAATCGCTACTGCGAGGCTGACGGCGAGACCCACGCCCACCACTCCGATCGCTGCTACCGACCGCAACGGGCCCTTGCGATCCACCGACGCAGCTGTGGGCACCACCAGGTCCTGGATCAGCGGATCCGACGCCTTCTGGTCACCCAGCTCGCTCGCGAGGAGCTCCGACTGCTCGGCGGCTTGATCTATCAGGAGGCCCACGGTCTTCACCGTGGACTCGTCGTCGGTTCCTGAGGCGCTGATCTCCAGGATCGGGGAACCCTTCTGGAAACCGAACTCGTAGTCGGCATTCCCACCCTCCTCGGCGACCGTTCGCGCCACGTCTTCGGACGACAGGATCTGCACCAGTGCGTCGCGCATGGTCTCCGCACCCACCGGAGTGGCCGACGCGTTGGCCTCCTCGACCTGCGCGGAACCCGATGCCTCGAAGCCGACGTCGGTACGGATCGCGGTTTCCGGCGCATTCACCACGTTGACGGTGCTACGCAGGTCAGGCTCAACTTCAGCTTCGGTTTCAAGTTGCTCGAGGCGCCCGGCCATCGAATCGAGCACGGCGTTCGCGGTGGCGACCGCGTCGGCGGCTGTGACCCCGGTGGATTTCACCAGAACCAGATCTCCTTCAGAAGACACCGCATAGTTTCCGGTCGCGCCGGCGGTTGCAACCTCTGACCGGGTCTGCTGATCCTGGAGCGACTCCGCGAACAACGCAGGCGAGATGGGAGAAGACTCGCCGATGGCGTCCTTGACCAGGATCGAACCCGTCGCGATGTAGCCGGGCGGCAGGACCGCCACGGCGTAGACAGCCAGTGCCAATGTGAGCACCAGCACCGGGATCACCACGCTACGGCGGCGCTTGATCAAATTGAATGTATCGACTACGTCCACGAACTCTCCGTACGTTTCATACTCAAGCTACCAGCCGCACCATCGATCCCCTTGCGGCCGTCTTCCACAGCAGCACCTTGGATGCGCCAAAGCGCCCCGACCATCCCGAGGAGTACGAACAGCATCCCGCTGAAGATCCGGAAGGCGAATCCATCGAAGGTCGCCATCGACACCCCCGCAGCGAGCACCGCACCGGTGAGGGCGTACGCGAGGCGACGAGTCTCGTCGTCACTGGCGAGTTTGGCCACCCTGCGGCCGACGATCACTCCTGTCGCGATCAGACCGAACAACAAGACGAGCCCGATGACCCCCATCTCGATCGTGGTCACATAGAACTGGTTGTCCAGCAGCGTGTACTCATCGACGTTCATGATTCCGGGACCCCACCCCATCATGGGATAGGTCGACACCATTCGCAGGACGACGCTCACATCGGACAAACGTGTCTGGACGCTGGGATCGCTGCCCGCTCCGAAAAAGAGGTTGCCGAAGGTCCCCACCAGCCCCGGAACCACCGCCCGCGCCGCGGCCACCGACAGCGCGACAGCACCCGCGAGGTTCAGTCGAGACCTCCCCGGCAGACTCACCGCGTAGTAGCCCACGGCGACCACGAAGGCCAGGATCGCAGACCTCGAAACCGTGAGAGGAACAGCCGCACCGATCAGGATCACGGGAACCCACCTCGCTGCTCGGGTAGCTCCGTCGGTATCAGCACGGGACAACCGGTACATGGCCAGCGGGAACACCAGCGCCATCACCACACCGAACTCGATCGGATGCAGTGCTGTGGAGAACGGTCTGTTCAGCACCCCTCGGCCAGTGGTAACCGAGATCTCCCTAGTGAGTTCCAGACCCGGAATCCGGATGTACGACACCGGATCGATCGGTGTGAAAAACTGGAAGAGTCCGAACACCGCCATGCCGCTGGCCAGGAACACCAGCGCCGCGATCAGCCGTTCCAGCCTGGCTCGGTCAGCTATCCCGTCTGCCGCAACCGCCGCCACCCCGAAGAGCGCGAACGCCGTTATGACCGCCCGCTGGCTGCCGTTCGCCTCGATCACGCTCAGGGGTCGACGGATGACGAAGGCGTAGGTCAGCAGCAGCCATCCGAAATACAGCGCGATCGCCAACCGGATCGGTTGTGGCCCGTCGGGCATGTCCACGCCGGGCAGCATCCGCGACATCAGCCACCACCCGAACAACGCGATCCCGACCACAACCGCTGGTGTGCCGACAGCGCCCGCACCGGGAAGCACCATCCGGGCCGGGATCAGGTACAGCACTGCGAGGTACGCGATGAGTCCGACCACGGCGTCGCGTTGGGTCCGCAGCATCACCACCGCGAACAGCGTCACGGCCAGGCACAGCATCGGCACGGCCACGATCAGGTCTTCCACGATTCGAGGCTACAGGTGACTTGTAGGGTTCTTGAATGCGAACGCTCGAGGGAATCCGCCGAAGGTGACACGTCGGTTGCTGGTGATAGGGGCAGGAGCTCCATGGGACGGTACGCGACTGGCGGACCGTCACCTTGCGGAAGCCCTGGCGGGAAGGTTCGAGGTTCTGTACGTCGATCCTGCCCGCTCGTTCAGGGACTCCCGCAACGACGAACGCCTCTCGAAGGTTCCGGGAGCCCGGGTCCAGCGGCTGCGCGACGGACTGTGGCGTCTCACTCCAAGGGTTACCCCGAGAAGTTGGTACCCGGGCCTCCGCTACGGGAACGAGTTCTCGGTCAGGCGTGCCCTTCGGCGAACTGTGGCGCAGATCGGCCTGCCAGTCGCTGCCGTGCTGTCGGTGAAGGACGTGCTGCTGGGGGTGCTCGACGGAACACAGGCGTTCTGGGCGCGCGACGACTACTCGGCTGCTGCATCGTTGACGGGGATCTCAAAGGCAACCCTGTCCCGAATGCAGCAACGCGCAGCCGAGCGCGCCGACCTGGCGATCGGAGTCACACCGGCGCTGTGCGAAAAATGGGAGCAGCTCGGGGTCCCTGCGCGGCTCATCCCCAACGGGGTGGACCCTGACCTGTTCGCACGTCCCTCCGAGCGACCAGCTGACATTCCCGACGAAACCCCCCTGGTCGGCTTCGCGGGCACCATCTCCGCCCGAATCGACCTCGGCCTGTTGCACTCGATCGTGGATCGTGGTCTGAGCCTGATGTTGGTCGGCTTCCCGCAAAGGACCATGCCCCAGGAGGAGATCCACAGGTTGGTGGAGCGCGACGGTGTGCACTGGTTGGGTCACCGGACCTACGAGGACCTCCCGGCGTACCTCCAGGCGATGGACGTCGGTCTCGTGCCTTACACCGACTCGGCGTTCAACCGGGCGAGCTTTCCCCTCAAGACCCTCGAATACCTGGCCAGCGGGGTTCCGGTGGTTGCCACCGATCTACCGGCGATCGGCCAGTTGGGAACCGATCTGATCTCGACGGCCGATGCCGGGACCTTCGCAGACGTGGTCGCGCAACAGGTGCCGCTACGCCACGACCCGGCGCTGGTCGACCAGCGACAGAACCTCGCCAGGACGCACAGCTGGGTCAGCAGGGCCTCGGACATCGCCGCTGCACTCGGTCTCTAGAAAGCCACGCGGATGGGCAACCCGGGTCCGTATTCGAGCATCGGTTCGCACCGCTCCGTCTCCCAAAGGGGTCGGGATCGAGCACCCGCACCGGTAGCCTTCGACCGATGGGAGCGAGTCCACCGATCAGCATCGGACTGCCGGTGCGCAACGGGGCTGAGTACCTCGCCGAGGCCCTCGGTGATCTGCGCTCCCAGACGTTCGCCGACTTCGAGTTGCTCGTCTCGGACAACGGTTCGGACGACGCCACCGAGGAGATCGGTCGCGACGCTGCCAGCGAGGACCCCCGGGTCACCTATGTGAGACAGCCCCAGAACCTGGGGGCAGCTGCAAACTACAACTTCGTGTTCGAACAGACCACGGGCGAGTACTTCAGGTGGGCCTCGCACGACGACCGTTGCGCACCGACGCATCTCGAGGCGTGCCTACGAGCACACACCGACAGCGGTGGTGCCTCGCTGGTCTATCCCCGCACCCTCCTGATCGACGATTCCGGTTGTGAGATCGGTCCCTACGACGACAACCTCGACCTACCGTGGCCGTCGGCCCGGCGGCGTCTCGTCACGTTCACGCTCAACTGGCAGCTCTGCAACGCGATCATGGGCCTCGTGCGTCGCGAGGCAGCTGCGCGGACACGTCTGATCGATACGTTCGTGTCCTCCGACGTCGTGACGCTCGCCGAACTGGCCATGCAGGGGCCGATCATCGAGGTGCCCGACCGTCTGTTCCTGCGCCGGATCCACCCGGGCTCAGCCATGCAGGGCGGTAACACGGAGGTAGCCACCTGGCTGGACCCCAACGCACGCCCTGGGACGCGGTTTGCCGAGACCTCGACGCTTCCACTGCTGTACCAGACCCTCCTTTCGATCTCGCGGAACACCGCTTTGCCTGTTCCGGAGCGGGTCTGGCTGGCTGCGTGGGTAAGCGGTGCCTGGGCATACCGGCGCACCCGGGTAAACGGAGGTTTGTTGAAGCACCGACTGCTGCGGCGCGACCCTCCTGGTCCGGCTCTGCGATGAGGCAGGTAACTGCCCGGAAGGCTCTTCTGGCCGGGGGAACCCTGGTGGTCGTCTGGCTCGTCCTGGCAGGTGTCCAGGTCTTCGGCGCGTACCGCAGCGCCACATCGGGCCTCGACGAGATGGAAGGTCTCGGAGCACTGGCAACCGACGACCTCGGGAGCTTCATCGATTCGATGGGCGGCGACACCGACGATGTTCCCGAGGAGACCGCTGCCGCACAGTTGGCATCGGCCGCCACAGATTTCTCAGCGGCCAAGGCCCACCTGGGATCGGTGTTCTTGGCCCCGCTGCGACCGCTGCCGGTGATCGGGCGCCAACTCCGTTCAGCCCAGGCCCTTGCCACGTCGGCTGAAACCACCGCCAACGCGGGCTCCGTCGCGTTCGACCAGCTCAACGCGGAGCTTGCAGGAACCGCCCAGAGCCCCGGGGCACGGCTGGAAACCGCTAGCACCACCCAGAGGGTGCTCGAAGAATTGCAGGCGGCTCTGAGCGGCCTGGATGCTGGACCCGCCGAGAAGTTGCTGCCCCCGCTGGCCCGCGCTCGCAACCGCTTCACAGCGGAATACGACCGTACGATGGAGACCCTTGATTCCGCGCTTGTGACTGTGCGTGGGGTGAACGAGTTCCTGACCGGTCCCACCCGGTATCTCGTCCTAGCGTCCAACAACGCCGAGATGCGGGCCGGCTCGGGGATGTTCCTACAGGTGGGTCAGCTCACCGTCACCCAGGGAGTGTTCGAGGTAAGCGAGTTCACTCCGGCTGGCCAGCTGCTGGCCAACCTGCCCAGCACAGATCTCGATCCCGACATCGCGCGCCTGTGGGATTGGCTGGACCCCGATCGCGAGTGGCGGAACCTCAACCTGTCGCCGCGCTTCGACCAATCCGCCCGGATGGCCGCCGACATGTGGGTCGCGGCGGGCAACGAACCTGTCGATGGCGTGATGTCCCTCGACGTGGTGGGTGTTGCAGAGCTGCTCGACACGATCGGCCCAGTGGAGGTGGGCGAAGGCCCCGAACGCGTAGAGGTTTCCAGCAGGACGGTGATCGACTACCTGCTCCTCGAGCAGTATGAGGACTTCGTGGACGATCGCGATGCCCGCAGGGACCAGCTGGGCACGGTCTCGCGCGCCATCTTCGAGGCTTTCAACAACCGCTCCTGGTCTGCGTCTGGACTGATGCAGTCACTGAAACGATCGGGGGAGGGACGCCACGTCATGTTGTGGTCGACCAACGAGACCGAACAGGCGGCCTGGACGGAACTAGGTGCCACCGGTGTCCCCCGCGCGGATTCGTTGATGGTGAGTGTTCTCAATCGGGGTGGCAACAAGCTCGACCAGTTCCTGGAGGTAGACGCCGAACTCACCGCTGAACCTGCCGACGGTTCGCAGGACATGCGTCGGCTGACGTTGAACCTGACCCTGAGCAATACCGCCCCCGAACACCTCCCGCCCTATGTGGAAGGCCCCCACCCGCTCACGGGGCTCTCGGCCGGTGACTACCTGGGCCTCGTCAGCGTCAGCCTCCCCGGCGGAGCAGGGAACCTGTCGATGGACGGTGCCCGCCTGATGCTCTCGGGAGATGACGGTCCTTCACGGATGGCGATCGGTGAGGTCCTGATACCGCGCGGGCAGTCCGCTGACATCCAAGTCTCCTTCGATCTGCCTACAGACTGGGAGGAGATCGAAATCACACCCTCGGCCAGGGTCCCTGCGGTCACGTGGGACCGAGGAGGTGTCGGGTGGGGCGATGGAGCCCCTGTCCAGGTGAACCTGGACGATCTGTGAGCCCGAAACCTGTTATGGGACCGCCCTGTTGGGGCCTGAATCCCCCAGCGCCGCAATCGGTCGTCTGGAGACCCAACCTGGTGGATTATCAGACCGTGTAGGGTTATCTCCCTATTTGCCAACTCGCCCTGCTATGTTACGTTCTTGACATGCGTAGGAGACGAGTTCGTGAAGTCGGCGTTGGAATGGTCGTGTTGGCGACGGTCGTGATGGGCCTCACCGGGGTTGCGGCCGCCGGGGATTCCGAGGGGACGGGTCCGGCTTATGCAGGTCCTGCCTCGACGGTGCCGACCGTGACCACGGTGCTGGAGCCCGAGTCCCAGGTGAGATCTGCCGCCCTGGACCTCGACCAGACCGCACAGCCAGCCGAAGCAGCATCCGGTGTCGAGGGGGCCACCCTGGCGTTTACCGGTGGCGATGTGCTCGGTCTGACCGGGATCGCGCTGGGAGCGATAGTCGCCGGAGGGTTCATCCTCACCGCGCGGCGCCGCTCCGCAACCGCCTGACCCCGCGCTCCAGCGCCAAGACAGCACTGACGAGCGAGACCTTCACGCGGTGATCGCACAGCACCAGCACGACCGCCGCCGCACCCGCGCTCAGGGCGCTGCCGAAGAACACCGACAGCAATGGTCCAAGATCGTCTGTAGCGCCGCTGGTCCACACGAAGGTCCCTACCCCGAAGGCGACCGCCCCGGCGAACGACGGTACGAGCATTGTGGCGAACTGGTCGCGGAGACCCAACCCCCCGAATCGGCGCAGTATCCATGAGTTCACCGCCATCAGGATGCTGAACACGGCCAAACCGGCCACGGCCATGCCGTTTACCTGGCTCGCCACAGAGGACCCTTCGAGCACGACACCTGCAATCACAAACGCCGCCGCACTAAGACCTGCACCGAACCAGACCAGCACCGCGAGCAGGCTCGGCCTGTTGATGGCCTGCAGCAGTGGCCCTGAGAACGTCGCGAACACCCGCATGATCCCGACGGCGCACAATATCTGGAGCGCCGTCGTAGCAGAGCCCCATTCGGAACCGAGCAACGGAATGAACCATGGGGCCACCGCCGCCATCACGGCCAGCAGGGGCACCGTGGCGAGCGAGGCCAGAGATAGAAGGTCCTTCAGCCGCCGACGGATAGCGTTCTGGTCACGTTGGTGACGGGCCAACTCAGGCAGCGACACCGCCTGGAACGAGCGCGCCAACACCTGCACTGCCGTCGCGACGATCCGCGCCGCGAAACGGTAGAGGCCTACGACCTCGGGCCCGAAGAACAGACCGATGATCAGCGCATCACCCTGGTTGTTGACGAACGTACCTATCGCTGAGACCGACGACGCGGCAGTGAAGGGAACCAGCTCGCGAACCTCCGCGAACGAGCAGTGGAAGTCGGGGCGCCAATCAGACACCCTCCATAGCACGGCGACGGCGACGATCTGAGTGCCCAGCTGCTGGATCACAAGAGCCCAGACTCCAGCTCCGAGCAGCGCTGCGCCGATACCGGCCAATCCGCCCACCACAACCGACAGGTTCTCTCTCACCGCGAGCTGCCTGAACTGGAGATGCCGGCGGAGCCACGACTCCTGGACAACCATCAGCCCACTGATCGGCAGAAGCGCTGAGAGCGCGACTATCACCGGCTGGAGGTCGGGGAGGTGGTTGACCGACGACCACCATCCACTGGCGGCAACACTCAGACCCGCAAGGCCAGCACTCGCCCCCAGAGCGAGCCAGAACACCGAGCTCAGCTGACTCGATGTGAGATCACGCCTCTGGATCAGCGCGGGCATCAGCCCCTGGACCAGGAACAGCTGGGTGAAGCTCACGAAGACGTAGGCCATCGCCACGGTGCCGTATGCAGTGGGGCCCAGGATCGCTGCGAGGATGACCGTGATCACAAAGCCGAAGGCCTGGCGGCCTCCTGAAAGCGCGAAGGACCACCCGACGGCCGACTTGAACGAGCCGGTTTCCATCACGGGTGGAAGGTCACCGACGGCGGTGGAACCGTCTTGACCTGCCTCAGGGGGTTCGGTGGTCACTTCTTCAATTTGTACCTACGGAACCGGCAGAATCGTCACGTTTCCGAAGGTAACGTCCGCTTCGTGCGCCAGCAGGACCAACGAACCGGTTGCCGGTTGGTGGTCATCGTTGCCGGCAAGGAAGCTCAGGTTGAACGTCGCGGGTTCGGGTTGGCCCTGCTGCCATACCTTCGTTGAGTAGAGAGTCGATCCGTCCAACTGGGTTTCGGCCCGGTTCTTCATCATGTAGGTAACCCCTATGGAGAACGGGAAGTACTGGCGCTCGGCGACGAGGGCGAGGTGGTTGCGCAACTGGAGTTGGTTGCCCCGCAGCACGGGGTAGGCGCCCAAGGGGGTGGGATTCACGCCATCGGGCACATACCCTTCGAACGGTTGCGGTGCACCCAGTGTGTTGTTGTGCCCGTTCCAGCGCATCAACATACCAACTGCCGGCGCACCGCTGTTCGGGCCGGTCGGACTGACATAGCTGTTGATCGTGATTGGAACTGTGACCTCGTAGTCGCTCCATGTGACATCGCCTACCGCCAGCAGACGGTCGTAGCCGGGACGTGCCGTCCGAACACCACCGGGCGCTTGGGCCCAGTCACCATCGACCACCGATGCGAGCGACTCGACCGGTGCGCTCGACCAGTCGATGGTGGTGGCCACCAATGGAGCGGACCCCGGTGTGTAGCTGATCGTCACGGTGCGCGAGGTGCTCTGACCCGCGTTGCTCAGTGCCTCGATCAGCACTGAGTTGACACCCGCGTTCAACTCGGCGTTCAACACGTCCACGACGAAGTCTCCATCAGCCACCAGGCGTCGACCGTTGGCCCCGACGCTGATCGGCCGTGGCACCCCGTTGTTGAGGCTCGCGGTCAGCGACGCTATACCCGAGGGATCCGAGACGTTGCCCTGGATGTCGGTGAAGCGCTGGGCGATCGGGACGGATCCACCGACCTGGAGATCGTCGTCATACCAGAGGTCGAGCAGCGGTCCGATCGGTGTGGTGGTTGTGGTGAAGGTGTCGATACCTGTTGTGGAGGTGTTACCCGACGCGTCGGTTGACACAACCCGGTAGTAGTAGGTCGTGTCAGGAACCAACCCGTTCAGGGTCGTGTTGTGAACACTCACCAATGCGGCATCAGACACAGCTGGTGACCCCAAAGCAGGACTGGTTCCGAACTCAACCCGAGACGATGCCGGCTCATCGGTCTGCCAGGACACAACCGCTGTCGTGTCCGCCGCATCCACCGATACACCAGAGATCACCGGTGGAGACGAGTCAGTCACGAACGTCGCCACAACATCCTTGGGTTCATCCATGGTGACCGACACCGGGTTGTCAACCGAGGACACATCACCAGACCACCCATCAAAGGACCAACCCGGATCAGCCACAGCAGTCAACGAAACCTGCGAACCAACCGGATACGAACCCGCGTCCGGTGAACGCTGCACCGAACCCTGCCCCACAACCGAAGTACCCAACGCCACCGGTTCACCAGTCGGATCCTCAGGATCAATAGGTGAAGCCGTGTTGAACACGTAATCAACCAACGCCGTGTACGCCGGAGCAGAAACAATCCCGAAGTTCCCCGAATACACACCAACACCGGTCACACCCAACGCCTGAGAAAACACCGCCTGGTTGACAAACGACACACCATCAGCCGAAGTCGCGTACGTCCACGAATCACCAGAACGACTCACCCGCAACCACACCGAAGACCCAGCCGATGCCGAACGATTCCCCAACGAAGTCCAAGAACCATTCACAACCTTGGCCGTGTACGCCCTCAAACCCTGAGGATTGCGATGCACATCAAACCGCAACCAACTCTGACCATCAGCCTCAACAACAATCCCCTGCTGCTGATAAGCAACCCCAGGCACCGAATCAAACTTCACAACAACCTCAAAGTCCTCATCAGACACCGGCTGCACAACCCGAAGCGCATCATTGGGAACATAAGGATCATGATTCACACCAGCCGGCACCGACAACGCCAACCGAGCATCCGAAGTACCCAAACCAACAGCAGAAACAGACCCATCACCCAACGGATCCACCACCGACCACTGCGAACCCACACCACCAGAAAAATCATCCGACACAAGACCCGACGTGTCCGCCGCTACCCGGCTGGGCACCAGAAGGGCCCCGACCATCGCCACCACCGCCAGGAGTAGTCCGGGCACGAATCGCCCTCTGTCGCTCGAGTTCATATCGAAATCACCTCCGAGTTCAGGCCCATGGCCTGAATATCCGCCCTGATCTCATCCTCGTACACCGGGTTCATCACGACCACCGCTGCCGGATCGAGTCCGGTCAGGACATCCGGCTTCACCACTGGCAGCGCACTACCCGGCAGGTAGAGACCTGCCTTTCGGGGGTTGACGTCGACCACTGCGTCTACCGTCTCTCCGAGTCCCGTCTCCGAAAGAAACGACACCGCCTTCGACCCACCACCCCAGAGCACAACCACATCTCCGTTTTCCTTGTACGACATGATATATCGGCGCCAGTGAGCGCGCAGATCCGCCACCTCGGCGCTGAAGCTGCGCGCTGATGACACAACACACTCCCCTTGTTCGGTGTGGAATCGCTGGCGGCGCGCCTGCTCCTCTCCAGCCTGACTCGGTGCAACTGCCTCCAGCGCTAGATACTGATCCTCGTACACGTTGGTACACTTGACAACCTTCATTCCCGATGCAGCTACAAGTCCCTCGAGGCTCTCGGCGGTGAAATAGGAGCAGTGCTCGTAGTACACGTCCCAGAACGCACCTTCCGCGAGCACCCTGGCGACGTCGGGTACCTCCAAGAACACCACCGCCGACTCAGCGACCGCCGCCGCTGCGATCTCCCCCACGAAGGCGCGGACATCTGCGACGTGCTCCAGCGTGTGCCGACACAGGATCACGTCTGCCCCGGTGCGGGTGGTACCTGTGAACCGCTCAGCGCGCAGTTCGAGCCGCTCACCGGGCGACTCCAGTGCACCCGGACCGACCGCTGGATCCATCCCCACGCCCGAGCCGCCGGACTCCTGACAGAAGATCCGCAGAAAGTCCCCTTTCCCACATCCGACCTCCAGCGCCCTTGCGCCGACCAGACCGTGATCGGAGATCAGATCCCGCGACATCGAGCGTGCGTAGTCGATGAACCGCTGTGAGTGAGCCTGCGAATCCTCGTTCGCACTGTCGTAGCTCACAAGGCCGGGGTCGAAGGCGCGGTTCTGCACGAAACCGCAATCCGGACAGGCCGCGAGGTCCAGGGTGCCGGTGGGCACTGCGAGTGCTTCCTGTCGGGTTCCGAACAGGGCGGAGTTGCTCACCGGTACGTCGGTAACGGTGTGGAACCCCTCGAGCCTGTCGCCACCACAGCAGCGACATGTGCACGAGCTCAACTCAGGACACCAATCGGAGAGTCTCGTCGATCTGCCCCTGTCGCATCAGTGCATCGACCCGCTTGAGCCGTGTGAACTGCTCTCCCTCGAGTTGATCGAGCGTTACCTCTGCCTGCACCAGGGCATCGCGGATCTGGTCGATCCCCGCGGGCACCGTCCACTTCGGCTCGAATCCCGTGAGCACATCGGCAGCCTTGGAGAAGTCCACGCGATAGTCGCGTGCGTCCGCTGTCGCACCGGGGGCGAAGGTCACCTCGGACGACGGCACCGCCGCAGCGACCAGCTCGGCTACGTCCCGCACCCGGTAGTTCTCCTCGGTCGACCCGATGTTGAAGGCCTCGTTGTGCACCACCGAACGGTCAGCCTCGAGCGAGGCGATCACCGCCGCACAGATATCCTCGACGTGCACCAACGGACGCCAGGGGGTGCCGTCACTCTTTATCAGAACCTTGCCGGTGGTCACCGCGTGCCCGACGAGGTTGTTGACCATTATGTCTGCCCGAAACCGCAGGGAAACCCCATACGCGGTGGCGTTCCGCAGGTACGTGGGGCTGAACGCGTCGTCTGCGAGCTCAGCGACGTCCCGTTCGGTCATGATCTTGGACTCACCGTAGGGAGTCAGGGGGTTGAACCCAGCTGATTCATCTAGGAACCCGTTGCCAGCGCCGTAGAGGCTGCACGACGATGCGAACACGAACCTCTCGATCCCTTGTTCCTTGCAGAGCGAGGCAAGGCGCACCGATGCCCGATGGTTGATGTCGTAGGTCAAGTCCGCGTTGAGGTCACCCAGGGGATCGTTGGACAACGCCGCCAAGTGGACCACGGCATCGAACCCATCCACGTCACCGGGACCGAGATCCCGCACATCAGCCGTGCGAGCGGCCGGCTCTCCGATCGGAGCGGGCCCCAGGACACACGGCGCGAACAACCCGAGGTCCAAGCCGTCGGGTTCGTGGCCAGCGGAGACCAGCATGGGCATCAGCACAGAACCGATGTACCCGGTCGAACCGGTTACCAGGACTCGCATTTGGTGCTCCTATACCAACTCTGGATGGGGGATCGGGATGAGAAACCGACCCCCCTTGCGTCGATACTCGGACTGTGCCTCGAGCACGGCGTCCCTGTAGTTCCACGCAAGGAGCAGAACGATGTCGGGTTGGTCGACCGTCAGCACATCGGCGGGACGGATCTCCAGGTGACTCCCCGGTGTGAACTTCCCGTGCTTGTGCGGATTCGCGTCAACCGCGTACTCGATCATCGAGTCGATCTCTGTGTATGACAGAAGTGTGGTCGCCATGCCCCCCGCAGCACCATAGGCAACGATCCGGTTGCCCTCGGAGTGAAGTTGATCCAAAAGGCCCACCAACTCTCGGCGACACGCGGCGGCTCGACGCGCGAACTCACGGTAGAACTCTGCGTTCGCCACTCCACGCCGCTCCTCGTCAGCCAACAAGGTGGCGGCCCTGGGCCCGTGGTGGCTGCCCCGGGCGATCGTCACGCGCAGTGACCCACCGAAGGTGTCCACGCGTTCCACATCGGATAGCACCATTCCCACACGCTCAAACAGCCGCGCCAACGAGGTGGCCGAGAAATACGAGCTGTTCTGATGGAAGAAGTTGTCGAAGGCACCTGCATCGACGGTGTCGAGCAGGTAAGGCACTTCGAGGACCACCACTCCGGACTGCTTCAGCAGGCGGTCGGCCGCCTCGGCGAAATCCAAGGGGTCCGGAACCAGGTTCAGCACGTTGTTGCCCAGCAACAGGTCGCTTGGACCGTGCGTTTCGGCGAGACGGTGGCAAAGGGTGGACGAGAAATAGTCGACGATCGTGGGAACCCCGACCTCTGTCGCCACCGCCGCCGGACCGGATGCGGGATCCACACCGAGCACCGGAATCCCGGTCTCCGCGAAGATCCGGAGCATGTAGCCGTCGTTGCTGGCTGCCTCCACAACAAGTGAGGTGGGGCCGAGGTCCATCTCGGCGAGCAGTGCCCGAGCGCTCTGACCGAAGTGGTCCACGAGTCCGGGCACCTCGGAGGTGTAGTAGGGGTAGTCATCGGTGTACAGGCCGTCCTGGTCGAGCAGCTCGACCAACTGGAGCAACGCACACTCGGTGCAAAAGCCCACCAGAAGGGCAAAAGTAGGCTCATCACGACCGAGCTCGTCGGAGTCGAGCAACAGGTCCGCCACCGGGGTCTCCCCGAGGTCCAATACAACCTCCACAGGCCCCCCGCAACAGCGGCAGCGCTCGTCTGTGCGTCGTTGTTCGTTCCCTGTGGTCGCCGCGGCGTCACCTGGAGCCACGCTCAGCACTCCGATCCCGATATGCCCAGCGTGACCTTGCGGCTTCGAAACCCCTCAGCGAAACCGCCGGACGAGTTGCACTCCACCCCCCGCAAACGAGCGAGGCCCTCAAAGGTGCGTCGATCGAACCACGACCTGGACCGTTGGGATCCGAAGTGCTCCATGAGCAGGTCGGCCTTTCGGTCCATGTGAGCTTGCGAGAGGGGTACGAACACACCGACGGGGGCCAGGTCTCCGTCGTACTTTGGAATCTCGTACTCCAGGATCAGGTGATTTCGGAAGGTATTGTGGGTCAATTCCGAGACCGTGCGGTGATCCTGGTGTCGATCCTCCAGGCAATGCGTGAGTATCAGATCAGGTCTAACCGCTGTTGCCAGCTCTTCGAACGTGTCCTTGATCGGTGCCCAATCATGGGGGAAGTAGCTCTCGCGGAACCCGTGCACCTCGACTTGTGTGCGGTCACCGCCCGACAGAAACGCCTCCGCGCTCGCGGTCGCCTCACCCCGGCGACGCTCATCACCGGAGAACACAACCCAATGGAACTGAGCCGTGGGGAAACCCTCCACGAGGCGTAGGACGGTGCCTCCACAGCCGATCTCGATGTCATCGCCATGAGCCCCCAGGCACAACACAACAGGCGCCCGATCGCGTCCCTCCAATACGGGAACCTCGATCATGTCCCCTCCGGGGGACCGCCGTGCTTCCAGACCTCCCAGCCTGCTCCACCCCGCGAGTACATCTCATCGAGCTCCTGACGATCCTTGAATGTGTCCATTCCCGCCCAGAACCCATCGTGACGGAACGCAACGAGCTCATCGTCGGCAATGAGCCTCGTGAAGGGGGCCTGCACCAGCTCCTCGCCGGGGCGCATGTAGTCGAAGATCCTTTGCGACAACACGAAGAAGCCGCCATTGATCCGGATGTCGGTGTCCTCCACAGCTCGAAGGGCCCGCACGACCCCGGCATCATCGAAATCAACCACATGGAACGACTGCGAGGGTTTTATGCAGAGGAAGGAGGCAACCTTGCCCGACGATCTGAGGTTGTCGACCATCTCGGGCAGCGGGGCATCGCTGAGACCGTCGGCGTAGTTGGCGAGGAACATCGGCTCTTCATCGAGGTATCCACGAACCGCCAGGAGACGCTGGCCGATGTTCGAGTCGATTCCCGTGTCCACGAAGGTCATCCTCCAGTCGTCGGTGTCGGACCCGAGAAGTTCCACCTGGGACCCGCCATCGCTGAGGATGAAGTCGTTGGACACCCATTCCTGGTAGTTGAGGAAGTACTCCTTGATGGCGTTGCCCATGTGCCCGAGGCAAATGATGAAGTCCGTGTGCCCATAGTGCGCGTAGTAGCGCATCAGGTGCCAGAGTACGGGCCGGTTGCCGATCGGTACCATCGGTTTCGGGATCGACTCCGAGAACTCGCGCATTCGCATGCCCTTGCCACCACAGAACAACACGACTTTCATCGTTCGGGTCCGTCATTGCTCGAGGTACGCATCTCAGAACACCTCGACCTTCGGTATCGGCACCACGAATCTGCCACCCCAACTCCTGATGTGGCTCAACTGCTCGGAGATCTCCTCGCGCAGGTTCCAGGGGAGGATCAACACCAGGTCGGGCCGCGCCTCATCGAGTGCCTCGGGACTGTGGATGGGGATGTGTGTTCCGGGAAGGAACCGCCCGTGCTTGTAGGGGTTTCTATCGACGGTGAACTCGACAAGGTCCTCCCGGATCCCGCAGTAGTTGAGCAGGGTGTTGCCCTTTCCGGGTGCTCCGTAGCCAACGATGCGGCTGCCCGCACGCTTCTGGGTGATCAGGAACTCGAGTAGCGACCTCTTCGTCTCGCGAACCTGTTCTTCGAATTGCGTGTACCCATCGAGAAGGGACAGCTCGGCGGCATCCTCGCGTGCTACCAACTCCCCAACGGCATCGGTGCGGACGTGGGTTGCATCCTCTCGGCAGGCGAAGACCCGTAGTGAGCCACCGTGGCTCCAGAGCTCATCGACATCGAACACCCTCATGCCGTGTGCAGCGAAGATCTTCTGAGTTGTGTGGAGCGAGAAGTACGAGAAATGCTCGTGGTAGATGGTGTCGAACTGGTTCTGTTGCATCAGTTGCAAGAGGTGAGGGAACTCGATGGTCGCAACGCCCTCGGGCGCCAGCAGGGTTCCGATACCCTCGACGAACGAGTTCAGGTCGGGAACCTGCGCCAGCACGTTGTTGGCCACGATCAGGTCCGCGCGGAAGCCCTCCGTAACCAGTTCGGCCGCATAGTCGGCTCCGAAGAACTCGGTCCGGGTCCGCACTCCGCGCTCCTCGGCATCGCGGGCAACGTTAACAGCGGGCTCGATTCCCAAAACGGGGATCCCTTTGGCCACGAAGTACTGGAGAAGGTACCCGTCGTTCGACGCCAGCTCGACGACCAGGGATTTCGCGTCCAGCGAGAACCTCTCCTGCATCGCATCGGTGTAGTCGGACGCGTGCTTCAGCCACGCCTGTGAGTAGCTGGAGAAGTATGCGTACTCACGGAAGATCTCCTCTGGCGAGACGTACTCCTGTAGCTGAACCAGGAAACAGCCGCCGCACACCCACACCCGCAGCGGGTAGAACGGCTCCATCGTGTTCAGCTCGGATTGCGTCAGGAACGTTTCGCACAACGGCGACATCCCGAGGTCGACGAACTGCTGGGTCAGTGCGGCACCGCAGAACCGACACTCACCGCCCGGCATCGACTCAATGAGCCCGGAATGATCTGCTGGCATCGGAGCATCGCTGTCTTGCATCGTCATCCCGCCACCAACTCAGCCTCGACGTTCATTGTTGTGAGACCGGCCCGGATCTCGTCTTCGTAGATGTTGTTCAGGATCACGACCACATCCACTGGTTCGTACACCAGGTGGTCCGGGGGATGGATCGGATGTCCGCTCCCCGCCAGGTAGGTACCCTGCTTCGCTGGGTTCGCGTCCACGAAGTAGTCAACCTCCCCGGCACCGCCGACCATCGCACAGAAGGTCACCGCACGCGCTCCGGCGCCCCAGACCGCCACCTTCCGTCCCTCGGATCGCAGTTCGCCAAGTCGACGCACCCACTCGTCCCGGCCCGTTTCGATATTGGCTCCCAGAGAGCCGATCATCCGCCTGAGCTCGATGGGCAGAGGCTCCACACTGGTTCGGGGCACCCCCTGTGGTTCTGCGGCTGCGCTTACCTCGGCAGAGAGGAACTGGTCCCCGAAACCCGTCCGGGTCGTGAGGACCTCGAGATCGGCCGATTCCAGCAACGACGAGAAGCTCTCCTTCACGAAATAGTGGCAGTGTTCGTAGACGAGGTCCCAGATCGACAGGTCCCGCAGCATCATGGTGGACTCGGGAACCTCCAGGTACGCGGATGCGCCCGGGCGCGCACGCAGCACGGCCGTCACGGGTTCAAGAAATGCGTGAAGGTCGGCGATGTGCTCCAAGACCTGCCGGCAGCATATGAAGTCAACGTCCGCTGGAAGAGAGTCCGGCCCGAACGGTTCGGCAACCAGTTCGACATCCGGGTGCGGAGAACACCAGGGATCCGCGCTCGGATCGAAGCAGATCCCTCGGTTTCCGCCTTGTTCGCACAGCAGCCCGATGAACCTGCCGTCGCCGCCGCCAATCTCGACGATGTACTTGTCGTGAAGGTCGTGTCGTTCCACAAGTTCACTGACCAAGCTGGACTCGAAGTCCCGAAAGACCGCTGACGCGTGTAGCGAGTTGTCGTAGTCGAAGCCGTAGTCGAGCAGGTTCGGATCGAACTCCGTGTTGGTCAGCAGGCCACACCGCCCACAGCTTGCGACAGCCAACGTGCCCGTGGCACAAGCCCTCGCTTCCGCTGCGCTGCGCCACAGCACCCCCACGTGCACCGGCACGTCGCGCACCGTCGCCACCTCGCAAAGGCTGGTGGACGCACAGGCAGGACATCGGTTCTCCATGAGGTCTCCTCTCAACACACCCCGTTGCGGCGAATCCGCTCTGGTCGATGTGTGGCCTCCGAGGGTATCGGTGAGGGCCATCAAACCAACATCCCTAGTCACTCGAGGTTCCGGGGATGCTCCGCGCTGGTTCCAAACCCCGCCTCCGCCGCTTGTCCGCGTACATCGCAGCATCGGCCCTGGCTAGCACCTCGACCGACGTCTCTCCGTCGCGCACCTGAACTGCTCCCAGGGCTACACCGATCTCGCTGAAGCCCGCTATCGCGGCGGCGACCGACGAGCGGATGCGCGAGGCCAACCGGTCGATGGAGCGGTGCCTGGTCAACATGACCACCACGAACTCGTCGCCACCGATGCGTGCGGCGATGTCTCCGGGGCGAATCGACTGCTCGAGCCCGTCCGCCACCCGCCGCAGGACCTCGTCGCCGGCTTGGTGTCCTCTGGTGTCGTTCAGCTGCTTGAACCGGTCCAGATCCGCGAAGAACACCGCGAGGCCGCCGGCGCCCAACCGTGAGGCCGCGATCAGTTCTTCCAGGCGTTGTTCCATGGCGGTGCGGTTCAACAGCCCCGTGAGCGGGTCTCGGGTCGCTGCCATCGCCAGTGCCCGCTCGCGCCTGCAACGACGCACCGTCGCCATGAGCGACGAGCACATGAGCGACACCACGTCCGCGTTGGCGTCGTCCCACTGCTGGGCGTCGCCGACGAAGCGGATCGTGACGATCCCGTCGGTCTCGTTGGCCGACTCCAGCCAGATTCGGATCGTCACCCCGAGGGCATCGCGCGTGTACTCGCACGGTGCGAGTCGGATCGCGTCCGCCCGGTCGCGGATGATCCGATCCTGTGACCCGAACTCGATTTCGGAATCTGGATGCGCCCACCCCGCCAGCAAGCCCATGTCCAGGTCGTCGTCGAGGAACTCCGACAACTCGATGTTCTCCGCTGCGAGCACCGCTCCGAGACCACCCAGGAGTGCCTCTGAGCGTTGGGGCTCCTCCACCCATTCCATCGATGCACAGTCGACGTAGAAGGTGGTCGCCAGACCGCGTAGCTTGCGCCTGCGGGTCTCGATCGCGTCCTCGTCGCCAACCGAGCGGACGCCGAGCACGAACCACACTCCGTCGTGGCGTTCGACGGTGTTCGCGTTCACGCGGCAATCCACGTAGTCCCCGCTGGCTGCAAGCACACGCATCCGCGTCGCCATGTGGTAACCGTTGTTGCGCGACGCCTCCGCCACCGCCCCCAGTGCCTGGTCGAGGTCCTCGGGATGGACGAAGTCGACCACGTGGTGCCCCCGAACGCTGTCGAGGTCATGGCCGAGCAGTTGCAGTGCAGCCGTGTTCGCCCAGATGGCCCCGAGGGAAGGATCCGCGAGCACCACCCCATCGGGGGCGTTCGCCGACGCGAACTGCTCGCACCAACGCTCGTCGAGCGCGCTGACATCCGCTGGATCCGGCGGTGGGGCTCCCGTTGGATCATCCATACCGACCCCTATCGGCAGCTACCGCCGAAAACTCAGGCAACCCACCGGTCAATCTCCGC
>JBKEAI010000181.1:0-7584 GCA_047972145.1 Microthrixaceae bacterium | reverse complement strand
TGGCCCTTCTCCTCGCTCGCGGCGGCAGGGTCGGGTATGGGGATCGCCTCCAGGAGCGCCGCCGTGTACGGATGGGCGGGTTCGGAGTACAGGTCCTGGGGAGGACCGATCTCACACAGCTTGCCGAGGTACATGACCGCCACGCGGTCGGACACGTTCTTGACCACCGCGAGGTCGTGGGCCACGAACACGAGCGTGAGCCCGTAGCGGGCCTTCATGTCCTCGAGCAGGTTCAGGATCTGGGCCTGCACCGACACGTCCAAAGCCGACACCGGCTCGTCGCAGATGATGAGCTCCGGTTCGGTGACCACCGCACGTGCGATCGAGATGCGCTGGCACTGGCCACCGGAGAACTCGTGTGGCTTGCGCTCAGCCGCGGCGTCGGTGTCGATGCCGACGGCCTGGAGCACCTCGTCGACCTTCGCCTTGCGCTGCGCGGCGTCGCCCCACTTCCAGATCTTGAGGGGTTCCTCGACGATGTCTGTGACGGTGCGGCGAGGATTCAACGAGGAGATCGGATCCTGGAAGATCATCTGCATCCGCGGCCTGGTGGCGCGCAGCTCCGATCCCTTCAGGGCCGTGAGCTCGGTGTTGCCGAGCCTGACCAGTCCGCGGGTGGGATGGGGGAGCTGCATGATGGCCTTGCCGGTGGTGGACTTCCCACACCCCGATTCACCGACCAGGCCCAGGGTCTCACCCCTGTAGAGGTCGAAGCTCACGTTGGCGACCGCGGACACCTTCCGGCCGCGCCCGGCGTTGAACTCCATCACGAGGTTCTCCACCCGCAACAGCGTCTCCGCCGGGTCGCGCAGGTGAGCCGATCCGCTACCGGCCATCGGAGTTCCCCTTCGTGTCGGTGCGCACGTCGGACCCCGTGTCGGGTCCTGTGTCGGCTTGTGGTGGTGGGCTGCTCGCCAGGAGCCCCTGGGCTGCAAGACGGTCCTTGATCTCGATCGTCTCAGGGGAGTCCACCGGGTAGTGACATGCGAAGCTGTGGCTGTCGTCTCCGTCGACCGGGGCGAGGGTGGGCAGCTCGCTGTGGCAGCGCTCCCGGGCATAGGGGCACCTGGGAGCGAAGGGGCAACCGGCAGGTGGGTTCACGAGGTCGGGTGGCCGCCCACCGATCGCCGCCAGGCGTGTGTGTGGAGGATTGCCGAGCTTGGGGATCGCCGCCAACAGAGCTTCTGTGTAGGGCATCTTCATGTTGGCGAACAACGTGGCGGTCGGTGCCTTCTCGACGATCCGTCCTGCGTACATGACGGCGATCTCGTCCGCACGCCCCGCCACCACGCCGAGGTCGTGGGTGACGAGGATCATCGCCATGAAGCGTTCCCGTTGCTGCTCGGCGAGCAGGTCGAGCACCTGGGCCTGCACGGTCACGTCGAGTGCCGTGGTCGGTTCATCAGCGAAGAGGAGCTTCGGGCCACAGGCCAGCGCGACGGCGATCACCACCCGTTGGCGCATGCCACCCGACATCTCGTGGGGGTAGCTGTTGAAGCGCTTCTCCGGTTCGGGGATCCTCACCGAGCGCAAAAGCTCCACCGCCGTGGTGCGCGCGGTGGAGCGGTCCATGTCGAGGTGGAAGCGCAGCGACTCGGTGATCTGACGCCCGACCTTCATCACCGGGTTGAGCGCCGTCATCGGATCCTGGAAGATCATCGCCATCTCGGTGCCCCAGAGAGTGCGGTACTCCTTGTCACCCCAGTCGGTGAGGTCCTTGTCCTCGAACGCGATACCGCCCGTGCGCTCGGCGGTCCCCGCGGGCAGCAGGCCCATGATCGAGCGTGACAGCACCGACTTCCCAGACCCCGACTCTCCGACGATCCCGAGGGTCTTGCCGCGCTCCAGCGAGAGGCTCACGCCATTGACGGCTCCGACCCGGCCCCGTGGGCTGGCGAAGGAGGTGCTGAGGTCCGTCACCTCGAGCAGCGGCCCGGTGCCGGGGATCGGCCCGGTCGGTGCGTCGGTCGTCGCGGTGCTCACAGCTGACCCTCCCGGACCTCGAAGCGCTCGCTGATCACATCGCCGAGGAAGTTGAGCGACAGCACCGTGAGGAACAACACGACCGAAGTGAACAACACGATGTGGGGTGCCTGGCGTAGCTGGCCGCGGGCCTCCGCGATGATGTTCCCCCACGACGGCGTGGGTAGTTGCACGCCGACGCCGAACACGCTGAGGCCACCCTCCGCGATGATCGCCACGCCGACGCCCAGCAAGGCGATCGAGAGCATCGCGGGCACCACGTTCGGCAGGACGTCGCGGAACATGATCCTGAAGCTCTTCGCACCCATCGCCTTGGCTGCGGTCACGAACTCCCGCTCGGACCACGCGAGGGTGTTCGCCCGGGTGATGCGCCCGAGTATCGGGATCGACACGACGCCGAGGCCGACGATCACCACCCCGATGCGTCGGGTGGAACTGACGTCGTCCGCCGAAGCCAGCACCGTCACCAGGGACAGGGCCAGCACGAACTGGGGGATCGCGAGCAGCAGGCTCATCAGAGGCGTGAGGATGGCATCGGTGAGGCCCCGGAAGAACCCGGTCACGAGCCCGAGGAAGCCACCGATGGCCAACCCGACGACCACGGCCCCGATACCCACCGCGAAACTCGCACGACCGCCCCAGATGATCCGCGACAGCAGGTCGCGACCCAATGCGTCACCGCCGAGGAGGTGGCCGCCGGTCGGGCCCTTGCGGGCGATCTCGGGGAAGGTCTCGGTCGGATCTGGAATCGGCAGCAGCGGGGCGAAGATCGCCAGGAGGAGCCACAGGGCGAGCCACACGATCGCGATCCACGCCATGACCCCGAGCTTCTTCTTTCGTGCCCGGGTGGGTGGGCCCTCTCCAGCGGTCTCGCCGACCCCGATGCCGGTTGCCTCGGCGATCGCGACGGCGGACGGAGCGAGACCGATGCCGGCGGTCTCCGCCTCGGCGTGCTCGCGGTATTCGTCGTTGCTCATCAGGTCGACCTCTCGTTGCGGATCCGGGGATCGAGCACGGTGTACAGCAGGTCCACCCCGAAGTTCACGATCACGTAGATGATCGCGATGATCGCCACCAGCGACTGGAAGGCGACGATCTGGCGCTGACCGATCGCCTCCTGGAGCATGAAGCCCATACCCGGGATCTGGAACAGCACCTCGATGATGAGCGCCCCGCCGATGAGGGTACCGACGTTGAGCCCGGCGACGGTCAGCAGCGTGAGCGACGAGGGTCTCAGCGCGTGGCGGAACAGGATCCGCTTGTTGCGCATCCCCTTGGCCTTGGCCAGCAGGATGAAGTCCTGTTGGAGCGTCGCGATCATGTCGGACCGCAACAGGCGCATGTAGACGGCGATCTGGCCCACCGCGAGCGTGATGCAGGGAAGCACCATCTTCTCGAAGTGCTCCGCAGGGTTCTCCGTTATCGGGGTATAGCCCGAGGTGGGGAAGATCTTCCACCGCACCCCGAGGTAGTACTGCAACACCAGGGCGAGGGCGAAGTTCGGTATGGCGAGCATCGCGAACGCGGTGGTGTTGCTCATCCTGTCGAAGAACGTGTCCTTCTTGGCTGCCGCGAACACCGCGACCGGGATCGCGATCAGCAGGGCGAGGATCTGGGAGTACACGACGAGTTGGGCGGACTTCGGGAACGCCTCCTTGAGACGGTCCCAGACCGGACGCTTCGAGGACACCGTGTAGTAGTCGCCCATATCACCGGTGACGAAGTCACCGAGCCACGTGCCGTAGCGGGCTATGAACGGCCGCTCCAGGTCGAGGTCGGCGCGCACCGATGCCCGCTGCTCGTCGCTGCCGAAGGGCACCAGCACCTCCACGGGGTCACCCGGTAGCAGCTCGAGCAGGAACGCCGAGAAGATCGTGACCGCGAGAACGGTCACGATCAACTGCACGAGGCGCTTCGCTATGCCTGCCGCCGTCATGGCTCGAGCCTCCCGGCGGCGATCGGGTTAGGCACCATCGTGCGGCTCACTGCGAGATCCACACCCCGGCGACGGGATGACCCGTCGCGAGTCCCGGGAACGGAGCGGAGCCGTCGGGTAGGTCGGGCCCGAGGATCCCGTGCAGGTCGGTGGCGGTGCCGATGGTCCAGTTCGACCAGTTGGTCCAGACGTTGTACACCTGCTCGCCGAAGAGCTTGTTGATGTCCTCGTAGATCGTCTTGCGCGTCTCGCCGTCCGCGGTCTGGCGGCCCTGGTCGAGCAGCTCGTCCATCTTGGGGTCGCTGAACTTGCCGAAGTTGATCGGGGAGTTGGTGTACCACCAGTTGTACTGGGTGTCGGGGTCACCGCCGGGGTAGTTCCGGAAGTACATCGCCTGCCAGTCATCGCCCAGAGCGGTGTTGATCGCAGCGGCCTGTTCGATCGGCTTCAGGTTGACGTCGATCCCGGCAGCCTTGACCTGGTCCTGGATGAAGGTGGTGATCTGCACCGTCGAAGAGCTGTTGGCCGAGCTGATCGTGAAGGTGAGCGGGCTACCGGTGCTCTCCTCGTAGTCCGAGGCAAGCTGCGTTGCCCGATCGACGTCGAAGGTGGGGAACCCGGCATCTTCCAGGTAGCCGAGGTTGCCTGTGGCGAAGGGGCCCGATGCGATCTTCATCTGGTCGAGGAACACGACGCTGTTCATCTCCTCACGGTTGAGCGCACTGGCGACCGCCTCGCGGGCGATCTGGTTGTCGAAGGGGGGCTTCGAGGCATTCAACATGAGGAAGGAGACTTCGGAGAACTTGTCGGTGTTCTCCTTGCCGAGTGTGCCGGCATCGACCTCCACCCCAATCTGTTCGATCGTCGACGCGTCGTTGGTGTGCATCCCGTTGAGTTGACCTGACTGGAGCGCGTTGAGCCTCGAGGACTCCTCGATGATCGGGCGGTACTCGACCGAATCGAGGTACGGGAGCTTGTTGCCCTCGGCGTCGGTCTGCCAGTAGTCGGGGTTCTTCTCGGCGGTCAGGTGGTCGTTCACCACCCACTCCTCGAGCTTGAACGGACCGGTTCCGATCATGTTCACGTCGCAGGTGTCGGGGTCGTCCAACTGGGCCTGGGCGACCATGCCGACGCGTCCCGAGCCGTACAGGGTGGCTGGGAATGCGGGCCAGGGCACCTTGGTGGTCACCGAGACGGTGAGAGGATCCACGACCTCGACCGAGTCCACGTCTTCGAACACGAAGCGGAACAACAGAGGCTGGCGTGCCGGGTAGGAACCCCGGTAGGCATCGAGGTTGTTCTTGACCACCTCGGCGGTGAGATCGGAGCCGTCGTGGAACTTGATCCCCTCGCGCAGCTTGATCGTCCACTGGGTGAAGTCGTCGTTGGGCGTCACCTCCTCGGCGAGGAACGGCACGTACTCTGCCTTGTCGTTGGGAGCGGTGAGCGTGTCGTAGATCGTCTTGGCCACCTGGATGCCCGAGATCGCGAGCTGGGCCTCTGGCAGGCAGTAGCCACCGGAGGTCTCGGCCTCGAGCCCGTAGATCAGGTCACCGCCCGGCACGGGGGTGCCGACATCGCCGCCCCCGTCACCACCGTCGTCGCCGGATCCACCGTCGGAGGAATCATCGGACCCACCGCACGCGCCGGCGATGAGTGCGAGCGCCATGAGCGTCGCGAGTGCTGCGAGCCTGCTGGGTGTGCGCTTCAACTTGATCCCCCTGGTTTTCTGTTGACGATGTTCACCTGCACCACACGATTGCTCCTCGGTGCCCCCGGTGGGCTGTCACATTAGTCACACCGGCGTGCCGATCGGCCTTCACTCAGCCATTCACTCAACCCTGCGAGATCCATATCCCGCTCACGGGATGACCCATGGGCAGTGCGGGAGCCGGCTCGGTGCCGTCGGGCAGTGTCGGGCCGAGCACACCGTGCAGGTTCGGCTCGGTTCCGATGGTCCAGTTCGACCAGTTCAACCACGAGTAGTACACCTCCGAACCGAAACGTCGGTTGAGGTCCTCGTACAGCTTCGTGCGCTCGTCGCCGTCGGGCATCTGGCGACCCTGGTCGAGCATCCTGTCGATCTCCGGATCGGCGAACTTGCCGAAGTTGACCGGAGAGTTGGTGTACCACCAGTTGTACTCGGTGTCGGGGTCGGCGCCGGGGAAGTTGCGGAACTGCATCGCCTCCCAGTTGCCTCCGAGCGCCTCGTTGATGAGGGCGGCCTGCTCGATCAGCTTGATCTCGACCTCGACGCCGATCTGCTTCATCTGGTCCTGGATGTACTGGAGCTGACGGGCGACAGCGTCGTTGTTGCCACCCTGCATCACGAAGCTCAGCGGAGCGCCGGTCTCGGACTCGTACTGCTCGGCCAGCTTCTTGGCCTCCTCCTGGTCATAGGACGGGAACCCCGCATCTTCGAGGTAACCGATCACTCCTTTGGCGAAGGGTCCCGATGCCGCCTTGAACTGCCCGGCACCGGTGATCTCTATGAACCCGTCGACGTCGAGGCCGGTAGCGACGATCTGGCGGGCGAGCTTGTTGTCGAACGGCGGCTTCGTGACGTTGAACATCACGTTGGTCACCTCGCTGAGCTCGTCGACCTGCACCGCTCCGAGCGTCCCGCCGTCGGCTCCGGCGAGGATCTGCTCGATCGTGAACCCGTCGTTGGTGTGCATCGCCTGGATCGCCCCGGACTCAAGCGCGTTCACACGCGCAGACTCGTCGGTGATCGGTTGGTAGGTGACCCCGTCCAGGTAGGGCAGCTTGTTGCCCTCCGCGTCGGTCTGCCAGTAGTCGTCGTTGCGCTCGGTGACGAGGCTCTCGTTCACGTTCCAGGACACGAACTTGAACGGCCCTGTGCCGATCGGGTTGATGTCACACGTCTCGGGGTCGTCCAACTGCGCCTGGGCGATCATCCCCACACGACCGCTGCCGTACAGCGTCCACGGGAACGCCGGCCAGGGGACCTTGGTGGTGACCGTCACGGTCATCGGATCGACGACGTCGACCGATTCGATGTCCTCGAACACGAAGCGGAACAACAACGGCTGGCGCGCCGGATATGTGCCCCGGTAGGCATCGAGGTTGTTCTTGACCACCTCGGCGGTGAGATCCGATCCGTCGTGGAACTTGATCCCCTCACGCAACTTGAAGGTCCACTGCGTGTAGTCGTCATTGGGGGTCATCGACTCCGCGAGGAACGGCGTGATCTCTCCATCGGCGTTGGGGGCGGTGAGCGTGTCGAACATCGTGCGGGCGACCTGGATGCCCGAGATGGCGAGTTGACCCTCGGGCAGGCACCAGCCGCCGGAGGACTCCGCTTCGAGCCCGTAGGCGATCTCACCGCCGTACTCGGGGGTGCCGGCACCGTCTTCGGTGGCCGTGTCGTCGTCGCTGAGCGAACCGGACCCGGAGTCACCGTCGTCACCACCGCCTGAACCGCACGCCGAGCCGATCATGCCCAGCGCTGCGAACAGGCACACTAGCAGCGTTGCGCGACTTCCTATGGTGAAGCGGTGCGCCCGGTCGGCCGGTGTGCCGCCAACGGTGATCGGTGAACCCATGGCGTCATCTCCCTGGTGGTGGTTGCGAGGCGAGACTCTATCCACCTGTGCATTGTGCGGTCGCGGATCGCGGCGGGGCACCCTGGGACTCAGCCTGGA
>JBKEAI010000041.1:0-36715 GCA_047972145.1 Microthrixaceae bacterium | reverse complement strand
GAGGAGCTGCACCGCGCTCACGAGGCACACCGCGAACGCGACCACGAACACGGCGACCGTCGTCAGCGCCACCAGTGGCTTCTGGACCATGATGATCGTCCCTATCGGAAGCGGGCGAGTCTTGGCTGCCGCGGTCACCGTTCGCCACCGTCGTTGCCTCCCTGGTCGTCATGGGTGCCGCGCTCGTGGCGCTCGGCGCGGTCCACGATCCAGGTGATCGCCTCGTGGTGCCGTTGGAGCCTTTCATTGAAGACAGTGGCAACGAGTCCGACGCCAACTATCACGTAGGCGACGGTGAACAGCTTCGTGCCGTTCGTCGTGGGCGTGAGGTCACCGAAGCCGACGGTGGTGATGGCGATGACGCTGAAGTAGATGGAATCGATCCAGGTCCACCCCTCGAGGATCCGGTACACGAGAGTTGCTGTGACGACCAGGAAGAGCGCCATCGCGCTCAGGGTCCGGTACGAGAAACGCACGCCGTAGGACGGCGGCTTGGGAGGTCGAGGAGGGTTGGGTGAGCGCGGTGGAGGTTGGTCGTTCATGGCCTAATCAGACGCGGGTGAGCGGTTCCCATCATCGTCGCATGCGACCGGTTGGGCCACATCACGCGATCTGTGGGATTCGCCCCCGCCACACCGTCGAATCCAGCGGAGGTCGGCGTGCTCATGTCCGCCGGGGCCTGCATCGTTGCCCTCGGAGGAGCCACGAGACACCGTTTCGCCGCCCGCCCCTAAGATGCGCCGGCGTGGGAGCTCCAACGCAGGGCGACGTCGCCATGACCGGCTTCGCCCGGTCGAAGCTGAACCCTCCGAAGCTGCCCGGCGGGCACGTAGGCCGTTCGGGGCTGGTTGAGACCCTGACCTCGTGGAACGACGGCTCGATGGTGTCGATCAGCGCGCCGGCGGGCTACGGCAAGACGACCCTGCTCGCCGAATGGGTCGGAGTCGACCCCCGCTCGACCGCGTGGGTCTCGCTCGACCGGACCGACAACGACCCGATTGCGCTGATCAGCGCGATTGCCACCGCGTTCGGCCAGGCGCAGGGCTTGGAGAGCTCGTTCTGGGAATCGATGTCGAGTCCGTCCGGATCCGTGCTGGGGCGGGTAGCCCCCCGGCTGGCCAGAGCGATGTCCGACGTGGATCGGCCCTACGTGCTGGTACTCGACGATGTCCACGCCATCTCGACGGCTGCCGGCCAGGACGTCGTCGCCCTGCTCGTCGAGAGCGTGCCGACCGGCTCGGCGGTTGCGTTGGCCGGGCGCAGCGAACCCGCCGGCCTTGCCAGATGGCGCGTGCAGCATGCCGTCCTCGAGTTGGGGGCGCCGGAGCTGTCCTTCACCCGTGACGAAGCCGCCCAACTGTTCCAGCGGGCCTTCGATGGAACAGTGCCGGTGGGCAGTGTCGATCTCCACGCTCGATTGGAGGGCTGGGTCGCCGGGTTGCAGCTCGCTGTCGTTGTCGCCCGGACCGGATCGCTGGACGGCCTCGGTGGATGCGACCGGTTCGTCGCCGACTACCTCCGTCGAGAAGCGCTCGACGGTCTGACGACCGGGGACCTCGACTTCCTCACCCGTTCTGCGGTGCTCGATGAGCTGTCGGGCGAGATATGTGACGGCGTACTCGGGATCGAGGGTTCGGGTGCGCGGCTGCGCGATCTCGAGGCCGCGAACCGGTTCGTGGTCCCCATGGATCGCCAGCAATCGAGATACCGCTACCACGCCGCCTTCCGCGATCTGCTTCTCGCCGAGCTCGCCGCCCGAGACGGTGACCGAGCGCGACGTGAGCTCCACCGCCACGCGGCCGAGTGGTTCGAGGCGAACGGTCTCGACGACGACGCGGTTGGGCACGCGCTCCAGTGTGACGACGGTCCGTGGACGGCACGGCTCCTTGCGAAGGTCGGCCAGGACACCGTCGGACGTGGCCGGATTGCCACTTTCCGCCAGTGGCTCGATGAGCTCGGCCGCGACGAGGTCCTCGCGTACCCGCCTCTGGCGGTCCTCGCCGGCTGGATCTCGTCGCTGACCGGGGACTGGATCGGTGCCGAACGCTGGTATGCCGACGTCGCCGAGCTCAGCTTCGACGGCGTACCCTCCGACGGCTCTGCGTCGTTCGCCTCGGGGCTCGCGATGTACCGGGCGCTGTCGGTGGTTGACGGGCCGGAACGGATGCTCGCCGATGCCGGCTTCGCGCTGGCTGCGGAGCCGTCCTGGAGCGTTTGGAAGCCAACCGCGCAGCTGTTGACCGCCGAGGCGCTCCTTCTACGGGGTGCGGAAGGTGATGAGGAGGCCGCGTTCGGTCTGTTGGCTGACGCGGCCGAAGCGGGGACCCCGTTGGAGCTGGCCGACACGGTCGTGTTCAGCCGTTCACAGCGCGCCCTGATCTCGATGGATCGGAACGACTGGGACTCGGCCCGATACGAGGTCGCCGAGGCGCTCTGGCTCGTCGGTACGTGCTACATGGAGGACTACTCCACCAGCCTTCTCGCTTATGCGGCGGGTGCACGGCTTGCCTTGCACGAGGGCCGGGTCGAGGACGCGAACCGTCTGGTGGCTCAGGCCATGCGATCCCGCGGTGCGGCGACCTCGGCGATCCCGTCGGTGGCGGTTCGCCTCCGGCTCGTGCTGTGCCGAACCCATGTGGCCATGGGCGAGGTGGTGACCGCTCGTCACCTCCTGCGGGAGGTCGACGAGACCATGAATCGCCGCCCCGACCTGGGCACGCTGGTCGAGGAGTACAACCGCGTACGCGACCTGGTCGCCTCGATCCCGGGCGCGAGAGGCCGGTCACCGTTGTCGCCTGCCGAGTTGCGGGTCCTGCCCTACCTCCAGACACACCTTTCCCGCGACGAGATCGCCGACCGGCTCATGGTCTCGCACAACACGGTCGGTTCCCACACCCGGGCCATCTACCGCAAGCTGGACGCGACGTCTCGCAGCGAAGCCGTCGACGCAGCGCGGGCCATCGGGTTGCTCGGCGATGGCCTGTAGTCGTCGCCGGGCCTCGCGGACTTCTCGTCAGCCCTCGCTGTAGTCGGCCGGCCGACCGGCGAGCTGCGAGGTGTGTGGCAATTACGTGCTCACCACTCTGGGCAGGCGGCTCGCTCGCTCCTTTTCCGAGGATGCGCACGACCTCGTCGTGCCTCGGCCACGCCCGTCAGGGTTGTGCACCGGGGCTTGCGGGACCGCGTAGCTCCAACAGCTCGTCGAGATCGATGCCCACCCTGAGGCCAGGGCGGGGGCGATATCGACCAGCCGGGCGGACCCCACGGTCGGGATGAGCCCGAGTATCAGGGCGACCAGGTCGTTGGCCGTCAGGCCCGCGCCGATGGCCCGGTCGACCGCTACAGCGAAGGAAGCGTCGCGGGCTCCGAGGGCAGCGAGAGCGGCGATCTCGGCTGCGGCCTGTGTCCGCTCGTCCACCGTCCCGACGCCGGCCGACAACGTTTGCCATCCGCCGCGCTTCTCGCTGAGATCGCCGAGGGCGAGCACTCGAAGGACATCCTCAACGGTCATGTTGTGCCTCTCACGGCTTCACCCGCGCCGCGTCCGGTAGCAGCCGGTTCTACACCCGGGTGAGGCGAGCCGGTTTCTCCTGGCGTGCATCGTGAGCGCCCCACCGCGGTCTCGCATCACGCGGATCATGTGAATCGGCCTCTGTGCGCGGATCTCGCGGAGAGTTGCTGGCGTTCATGCGTTCTGTGTGATGCGGGGCTGACCGCGGTTCCCTAACGTCGAGCGCGTGCACTCGACGGGCTCGTCATCTCGCTGGACCCACCCCCGCGGCTCTTGTCGCGCGTCATCGGACACCCCACACGACCAAGTGCAAGCCAAGAATCCGCCCCCGAACAGGAGAACTTTCGATGGCCACCACCTCGTTCCCGAAGCTCCCACCGCAGGACTCGCTGCCGTTCCCCCCGAAGGTCTCCGGGTCCATCGCGGGCCGAACGATGCAGGAGTCGGTGTACTCCCCGAAGCCGACCGCTGGGCGCGTCCCCGACGACGCTCCGAACATCCTGGTGATCCTCATCGACGACGCCGGCCCCGGGCTTCCCTCGAGCTTCGGTGGTGAGGTGCGCACCGACACCCTGTCCAAGGTGATGAGCGAGGGCATCAGCTACAACCGGTTCCACACGACCGCGATGTGCTCGCCGACACGGGCGTCGCTGCTGACCGGACGCAACCACCACCGCATCGGCAACGGCCAGATCGCCGAGCTGGCCAACGACTGGGACGGCTACTCGGGCCACATCCCGACCAGCACTTCGCTCGCTGCCGAAGTCCTCGTCGACTACGGCTACTCGACTGCCGCGTTCGGGAAGTGGCACAACACCCCGGCTGAGGAGACCACGCCCGCGGGGCCCTATCACAACTGGCCGACGGGGAAGGGCTTCGAGTACTTCTACGGCTTCCTCGCCGGCGAGGCGTCGCAGTACGAGCCGAACCTGGTGCGCAACACCACCAGCGTGCTGCCCGCCAAGCGACCCGAGGAGGGCTACCACCTCTCCGAGGACCTCGCCGATGACGCCATCCGCTGGCTGCACGACCACAAGGCGTTCGAGGCCGACAAGCCGTTCTTCATGTACTGGGCCAGCGGCTGCCTGCACGGCCCCCACCACATCATGAAGGAATGGGCCGACAAGTACGCAGGCAAGTTCGACGACGGCTGGGACGCCTACCGGGAACGGGTCTTCGCGCGCGCTAAGGAGCAGGGCTGGATCCCCGAAGGCTCCGAGCTGACCGAGCGCCCCGACTCGCTCGCTGGGTGGGACGAGATCCCCGAGGACGAGAAGCCCTTCCAACGTCGTCTCATGGAGGTCGCGGCCGGTTTCGCCGAACACGTCGACGTCCAGGTCGGCCGACTCCTCGACGAGGTAGGCGCGCTCGGCTACGCCGACAACACCTTGGTGTTCTACATCTGGGGCGACAACGGATCGTCGGGTGAGGGCCAAAACGGCACGATCAGCGAGCTGCTCGCCCAGAACATGATCCCCACGACCGTCGATATGCACATCAAGGCACTCGACGAGCTCGGCGGCCTCGACGTGTTGGGGTCACCAAAGACCGACAACCAATACCACGCCGCTTGGGCATGGGCGGGAAGCACCCCCTACAAGGGCATGAAGCTGCTGGCCTCGCACCTGGGCGGTACCCGCAACCCGATGGTGGTGCGCTGGCCCAAGGGCATCGAACCCGATCCGGTGCCGCGTCCCCAGTTCCACCACTGCAACGACCTCGTCCCGACGATCTACGAGGTCATCGGCATCACCCCGCCGCGGGTAGTTCGCGGCGTCGAGCAGCAGCCCCTCGACGGGGTGAGCCTGGCGTACACCTTCGGTGACCGTGACGCCGAGGGTCGGCTGCTCACGCAGTACTTCGAGATCATGGGGTCCCGGGCTATCTACCACGACGGGTGGATGGCGTCTGCGTTCGGTCCGCGCACCCCGTGGGTGCCGGGCCGGCCCGAGGGCATCGACGAGTGGACCCCCGACAAGGACACGTGGGAGCTGTACCACCTCGACGAGGACTGGACCCAGGCCAACGACCTCGCCGCCGAGCACCCCGAAAAGCTCGCCCAACTCAAGGAAGCCTTTGCCATCGAGGCGGCCCGCAACAGCGTCTACCCCGTCGGCGGCGCGTTGTGGGTGCCCGTCTTCCACCCCGAGATGCGCATCTCGACCCCCTACCGGGAGTGGAACTTCACAGGCGACATCGTCCGCATGCCCGAGTTCTGCGCCCCGGCGCTGGGCAACCGCAACAACACCGTCACCATCGACGCGGAGCTCCCCGACAAAGCCAGCGGCGTGCTCTACAAGCTAGGCGGCGCCGGCGGCGGGCTCACTTGCTTCATGGACGACGGCTACCTCTGCTTCGAGTACAACCTCTTCATCCTGATGCGCACCAAGATCCGCACCGAACAGCGCGTCGCGGCAGGGCGGCACACCATCGGTATCGACACCACCTACGCCGAGGTCAAACCCGGCGGGCCGCTCAACATCACGATCACGGTGGACGGCGACCAGGTCGCCACGGGCACCGTCCCCATCAGCGCACCGCTCCTGTTCTCGGCCAATGACTGCCTCGACATCGGCACCGCTCTGGGCAGCCCCGTCTCGCTCGACTACTACGATCGGGCTCCGTTCCCGTTCGAAGGCACCATCCACACGGTCAACGCTCGCTACCACAACTGACCGCGCGGTGATCACACGATGGACGCCAGCACGGACGACACCAGCACCAACGGCGGGCAACTCGAATCCGATCCTGCGTCGGACCAGCTCATCCCTTCACCGATCGCGTTGCCCCGAAGGTAGAGGGCTCCAATGACCGCGCACCGGACGTGCTGTGCTCCGGTTGCCACCGCTAGACCAGCGGCCGACGACAGTAGATCCTTCGCGACCGTCGGCGACAGCCCAACGTCACTGGACCTCGTCGAAGTGCCCGCCGGGACGTTCACCATGGGCACTGACGACCCACAGGCCGATCGGTCGGATGGTGCATGGCCGCCCCACCACGTCGAAGTCGCCGCCTGTCGGATGGGGTGTACGGCAGTGACCAACGATGAGTTCGGAGCATTCGTCGAAGCGACCGGACATCGAACGACCGCCGAGCAGTTCGGCGCCTCATTCGTATTCGCAGGCCTGTTACCCGACGACTTCCCACCGACGCGAGGCGTCGCCGGCTCGCCGTGGTGGCGAGACGTCGAGGGAGCCGACTGGCGCCACCCCGAAGGACCGCGCACCGACCTCGACGGGCGCGGCCAACACCCCGTCGTGCACGTCTCGTGGCACGACGCGACCGCGTTCTGCGCCTGGGCCGGGTGCCGGCTGCCGACCGAAGCCGAATGGGAGCGGGCAGCACGCGGCGGACTCGATGACGTCCACTACCCCTGGGGATCGGAGCGGGAGCCGGCAGGAGAGCACCGCATGAACGTCTACCAGGGCACATTCCCCGGCCACGACCGAGGCGATGACGGATGGGTCGGAACCTGTCCCGTCACCAGCTATCCACCCAACGGCTTCGGGCTCTACGAAGTCACCGGAAACGTGTGGGAGTGGTGCGCCGACTGGTTCGCACAGGACACGTACCGCCAGCATCGTGGACCCGACCCCACTGGTCCATCCACAGGTGAAGCGAAGGTGATGCGAGGCGGTTCCTACCTCTGCCACGAGAGCTACTGCTGGCGTTACCGCGTCGACGCCCGAAGCTCGAACACCCCCGACTCATCGACGGGCAACATCGGATTCCGCGTCGCCGCTTCCGCGGGGCGTTGATCAGCCACGCGTCGGAACAACTTGCTTGCGACGACCGGTCTGGTCTGCATGCCGACGGTCGAGAGCCGTGGCAACGCGGGTCAGGGTGTCGAATCCGTTGCGGGCTCCGCCGCATTCATCGAGCTGAGAGACGACTGGGTGGTGCCCGTCCGCTCGGCCAGCTCGCGTGGCTCGAAGCGGCCCCGGTACGCAGGTCGAAGAGGAGCTATCCGAGGGCCGGCCCTGTTCGACCCCGCCACGGTCTCGGAGTCGGGCCCGGGCGCGCTTGTTCAACCGCACCGCCCGACGTTCATTGCGATGCTCGACAAGGCGTGAGGGTGCCGAGAACTCGTCGGGGTCGGTTCGTGGGACTGGACGGGGAGTTCTACTGGTCGCGTGTGCTGCCTGCTCGTGTGAATCGCCTGATGTGGGCGATGGCGGCTGCCGCACGGGGTGTTTCGCTGGCGAGATGCACGGTAGTGGTATGGAAAGGCTGGCGGATGTCTGGGTTTGACTTCGACGTGATCATCGTGGGTTCAGGCTTCGGTGGGTCAGTCGCGGCGATGCGAGCGACCGAGAAGGGATACCGGGTCGGCGTCATGGAGGCAGGTCGCCGCTTCCTCGAGTCCGACATCCCGAAGTCGAGCTGGGACGTCAAGAAGTTCATGTGGCAACCTGAGCTCGAGCTCTTCGGAATGCAACGGGTCGAGTTCCTCGATGACGTCCTCGTGCTCTCAGGAGCCGGAGTCGGTGGCGGGTCCCAGACCTACGCGAACACGCTGTACGTGCCGCCGGTCGAGGTGTGGGACAACCCGCTGGCATCCGACATCACCGACTGGGCCTCCGAGTTGTCGCCGCACTACGACCAGGCCCAGCGGATGCTGGGCGTGGTCCGCGGACCGTACATGGATTCCGACAGCGATCGGATGATCCGCGAGGTCGCCATCGAGATGGGCCGGGAACAGATGTTCAGCCGCCCCCCGATGGGCATCTACTTCGGCACACCAGGCGTCGAGGTCGACGACCCCTACTTTGGTGGGGTCGGACCGCGGCGAACCGGCTGCATCAACTGTGGCAACTGCATGATCGGCTGCGGTCACGGGGCGAAGAACAAAGTCACCGAGAACTACCTCTTCCTGGCCGAGAAGTACGGCGCCGAGGTGCACGAGTTCCATGAGGTGCGCAAGGTCGAGCCGTTGCCCGACGGCGGCTACCAGGTCACCACCTATCACCCCGGCCTCCGACGGCTCTTCGGTCGGGACCGCCACTACACCGCCGAGCAGGTCATCGTGTCGGCCCATGCATACGGCACCGGCAAGCTGCTCGCTCACATGAAGCACGAAGGCGTGCTACCGCACCTCTCCGACCGCCTCGGACGCTATGCACGAACGAACTCCGAGTCGCTCCTGTCGATCTACCGGACCATCAAGGAGTACGAGGAACACCCCGAGCGGTTTCACATCACGCCGAGCGCTGCTTCGGTGACCGGTTGTATCTCGCCCGACGACAACTCGCTCCTGGGCCCGGTGAAGTACGGCGTCGGTAGCGATATCATGGCGCTGCTCTACACGTACCATGACCAGAGCGGCAGCCCGCATCACTTCCGGCAGTGGCTCAAGCACCTGGTCGAGCACCCGCGGGAGACGTTCCAGGCCGATGCGACGAGCCACTGGGCGCAGCGCAACGTCAACCTTCTGTGCATGGAGGATCTCGACAACCACATCGACCTCTTCTGGCATGACGGCATGCTGCGCTCCAAGCACGACCCAGGCCAGGAAATGCCCGCTGTCCAGCCGATCGTGAACGAGACAGCCAACCGGATCGCAGAGAAGATGGGCGGCAGAGTGGCTGGCGAGGTGTTCGAAGTCGGCGGTCGTAGCGCATCGGCACACTTCATGGGTGGAGTGCTCCCAGGTGACAACGCCGAGCGGGGGGTCACCGATCCGTACTCGCGGCTGTTCGGCCATCCTGGCCTCCACGTCATGGACGGCAGCAACATCCCGGTCAACCTGGGCCGCAATCCGTCACTCACGATCGCAGCGATGGCGGAGCGTGCCATGTCGTTCTGGCCGAACAAGGGTGACGCCGATACCCGTCCACCGCTCGGCTCGGGCTACGAGCGCATCGCCGGCGTCATGCCTCACCGACCGTTCGTTCCCGCGGGTGCACCCGGCGAGTTGCGCTGGGACGTAGCCAACGCGGCCGATCCGGCACCACTGAAAGGACAGGGGACAATATGAGCGACGCGACCAAGTCCCAGGCCGATGGCTACCGGGCCGTAGGTCCATCTGCTGGGCTTCAGGACAACTGGGTCAACCCTTACTATCTGGAAGACCTCAAGCACAGGGTCTCGGTGGCGCGGGTCGGGGAAGCGCTGTACGCGTTCGATGACATCTACGCGAACTATCCACTGTCTGCTGGCCTACTCGAGGGCAGCGTGATCATGAGCCAGGGTGACGGCTCCAAGTGGGACCTGACCGACGGCAGCGTTGTCCGCGGCCCGGCCGACACTCCACTCGTAACCTACGAGGTCATTGAGAAGGACGGGACCATTCTCGTCCGAGTGTGACGAGAAGGACGGGACCATTCTCGTCCAAGTGTGACCAGGTCCAGCCTCGGGGACGCATGCGTGCAGGCGCGCACGCGAACCGGCCATTCAGGGGTCGGTCTACGAGTCCTGGAAGTCTGGATTCCTGATTCCCCTTGCCGTTACCGGTTGTCTCAGACGTGGCGAGCCTCGCGTCCGTGGACGATGAGCGCCCAGATCACGAAGAGGTCGATGGCGATAACGACGAGGGCCCAGATCGGGTACGCGGGCAGCCAGAGGAAGTTTGCGATCAGGCTGACGCCAGCGGTGATTACTCCGACGGTTCGTGCGAGGATGTTGCCGCTGAACACGCCGATCCCGGAGAGGATGAGTACCACGCCGAGCAGCAAGTGGAGCCATCCCCAGCCGGAGAGGTCGAGGAGCAGCGCGTTCGTGTTGCTGAAGACGACCCACTGATCGTTGAGTACGGCGACGAGTCCTGCGATTGAACTCAAGATGCCGCCGATTAGCAGTATGAAGCCTGCGAAGTAGATCCAACCGACCCATCCAGTCGGTTCGGTGTCGGTGATCGTGTGCCCGTCGGGCATGGGTCCTCCTTGAGGGGTGGTGGATGTTTCGGATCCAACGGTAGGAACGAGTTCGTACGGTGTCGTCGCCTACATGTGGTGATCCGCGGTTTGCCTGGCCGCGAGGGTCTTTGCGTGCCTCTGAGACAGGGTGGTCGTCGACGCGAGTGGGATGGCTGGTGGCGGTGGTGCGGCGTCCTTTAGTTGACTTCGATTGCGGCGAAGGTGTGGGCATTACCCTGTCGCCGTGAGTCTTCAGCGCATTGACCTGTCGGTCTCCAGTCCCTTTGCTGCGCCAAGACATCGTGTGCCCGTACGTCGGGTGGCGTCGGTATCGCGCGCTGGGCTGATCGAACGGTTGACCACATCGGAGCGTCCGTTGGCGGTGATCACGGCTCCGGCGGGCTACGGCAAGACCACGTTGTTGGTGGAGCTGGCCGCCAGCGATCCTCGGCAGGTGGTCTGGTTGTCCTTGGACCCCACGGATGACGACCCGGTGCAGTTGGCCCGGGATCTCGCCGCGGCTCTGGCGACGAGTGGGCTTGCCGAGGAGACCCTGTCAGACGAGATCCGTGGTCCGGTCCACGGATCGGCCGTGTCAGCGCTCGCGTTGCTCGGGGAGCCGTTGTTGCGTGCCGAGGCACCGTTCGTGCTGATTCTGGACGACGTCCACTTGGTCTCGGACCTCGACGGCCGCCAGCTGCTCGACGGGTTGGTCGACTACCTCCCGGTCGGCTCTCAGCTCGTACTTGGGGGGCGTACCGAGTTGCCGTTCGTTTCGCGCCGACGGGTGTCGGCGGAAGTGATCGAGCTCACCATGACGGATCTCGTCTTGACCCCCGATGGTGTGCGCAGCGTCTTCGAATCGGAGGGCTTGTCGATCACCTCGGAGCAGGCATGGGAGGTGCTGGAGCGAACTGAGGGGTGGGCTGCGGGGGTGTACCTGTCGGTGCTGGTGTCGGGGGCGAGCGGCGATGACAAGGTGAGCGTGACTCCCGTAGTCACAGGGTCGAGTCCGCATCTAGCGGACTATCTCTTCCACCACGTGTTGGACGGTACCGATGCCGAGGTGCAGGAGTTCCTGTTGGACGTGGCGCTTCTCGATGACATGCACCCCGCGCTGTGCGACGACATCACGGGCCGTTCTGACTCGGTCGAGGTCCTGCGTAGCCTGGAGGCATCGAACCTCTTCGCCTCGGCGATGGGCGAGGACCACGACTGGTATCGCCTGCACTCGCTCTTTCGCGAATTCCTGTTGAGTGAGCGGAGTCGTCGCCGTCGGTCAACACAGACAGCAGAAACCCTCGGCCGAGCAGCGACCTGGTGCGAGTCCAATGGTCAGACCGATCACGCGGTCGAGTACCTGCTGCGGGCGCAGGACATCGAGCGGCTCGGTCCCATTCTTACGTCGGTGATGCAGCCGGCCTATGACGAGGGTCGATTTGTCACTGTCGACCGTTGGTTGCGGGAGGCGGGCGAGGCCGTCATCGGCCAGTACCCCCCGCTGGCGGTGCTGGCCGGCTGGTTGGCCGCAGTGCACGGTCCACCAGCGGCGGCTATGGAACTGGCATCCAGAGTGAACCGACTCGAATTCGATGGCGAGACCGAAGACGGTTGGCTGTCGTTCGACGCCGCACGGTCGGCCTTCCGCGCCCTCATCTGCGCCGATGGTGTGGCAGCGATGAACGAGGACGCCGAGCACGCGCTTGAAGGCGCGCCCCCATGGAGTCCGTGGCGCTCGACCGCACTGTGGCTGCTAGGCCATGCCCGCGAGCTCGCTGGGATTCGCGGAGAGGCATCGCGGCTCTATGACGACGCGATCGCTGCCGATCTCGACGCCGGGCGCGCTCCGCTACTCGCTCCTGTCGTCTACCGGGCATTAGTAGCCATCGACGAAGGCGAGTGGGAGATCGCCGCGGCGCACGTCGGACTCGCGATGGAACGTACCGATGTCCTCGTTCCGACCGACTATCTCGAAGGGGGGATGGCGCACGCTGCGGCGGCGAGGCTGGCGATGCATCGGCATGATCCTCCGCGGGCTGCCGAGCACCTCGAAGTCGCGATGGCCTCGCGGCATCTCGGAACGTACGCCGTTCCCTACGCAGCGATACGCATCCGCACCGATATGGCTACCGTATTCGCCGCTCTCGGAGACCGGGACCCGGCGGTCTCGTTGCTCGGCGAGACCGACGCCATCGTGGCGAAGCGACCCGACCTGGGCTCGCTCCACGATGAGATCGCTCGGGTTCGGCGACTGCTCGCCCCTGAGCTAGCGGGGACCGCCACGTTGACGCCCGGCGAGTTGCGGGTCCTCGCGCTGCTCCCAACCCATCTGAGCTTCGCAGAGATCGGCAAGGAATTGTTCATCTCAAAGCACACGGTCCACACGCACGCCGGGTCGATCTACCGGAAGTTCGGCGTGACGTCGCGGGGTGACGCCGTCGGGCGGGCGACGGACCTTGGTCTCGTCTAGCCGCCTGGGTGGCCATCGAGCTCCTCGAGCGCCAGCTCGGTGTCGTAGCCGAGTGCAAGGGCGAGCGCCGGCGCGGCCGCTGCTAGCGCTGCGGAGCCGATGATCGGCGCGACCCCCGTGAGGACCCCGACGATCTCGTCGGGTGAGGCTCCGGCAGTGAGCGCCTCGTCGACGACCACGGCGTAGCTGTGTGCTGGGGCTCGCGACCCTGCCAAGGCTGCCACCCCCGACAGAGCGAGAGCCCTTGCATCGATCTGTCGAGCGAGTCCGGCGCTTTCTCCGCGGAGCAGTGCACCGACGTAGGCGGCGTCGACGATCGCGATACGTTGAAGGGCGTCCGTGTAGTCCACCTCGAGGATCCGATCCGTCGCTCGTGTGTGCCTGGGGTTCGCCAGTAGTTGCTCATCGTCGGCCATGTCCAAGGTCGTCGACATCACCTCATCGCGGTGAATCTGGTATTTCGGGTCGCGATCGCCACATGTAGGCGATGACGCGAGGCCGGCTCGCTGTTGGTGTGGGGAGCGAGATGGTCGCGGTGTCGCGACCGGATGCCGTGGAGGACCGAGTGGCAGCGTTCCGCCAGATACGGACACGTCCCTGGGTCACCTCGACCATGGTGAATCGACGTGGATCGACAAGACACGCCTATGGCGGCATCGAGCGTCGCGTCTGGCGGCGCATGGACAGCCGTCAAAGGAGCGGTCGACCAGATGCTGATCGGCGCCGTTGGCCTCCATTCCAGGACCGAGTTGTCCTGGACCGCGCCGTTCCTCGCGTCGGCTTTCGAGTGAGCGTCGTCGGTGGGTGCTGACGCAGTGCCCACGAGTCGATCCTTGTCGACTCGGACGTCTCGCGAAGACGGCCCTCGTGATCCGGGTGACCGGCTCCTGCGAGTGGAAACCCTACCCCTGGGTACTCCGAAACCGTTCGCTGTGATGCCATGACTCGCCTGTCAGGATCTACCAACGCCCCAGCGCGAGCCGGCACAGTGCTCGCCACACTCATCCTCGTAGCCGCGGTCGCGAACCTTCCGCTCGCTGTCGCGAACGTTGCGCTTCCCTCGATCGGCGAGCACTTCGACGCTTCTCAGACACAGCTCAACCTCGTCGCGGTCGGATACTCCCTAGGCCTCGCCGCGTCGGTTCTGTGGCTCGGGGCGCTCGGTGATCGATACGGGCGCAAACAGATGCTTCTACTCGGGGTTTCCCTCTCGTTGCCGATCTGTCTCGCCTCGGCTTGGGCACCCTCGATCGAAGTGCTGATCGTCGCTCGGGTCGCCGGAGGCATCGCGGCGGGGCTGGCGTACCCGACCACGCTGTCGCTCATCACTGCTCTTTGGTCCGGTGACGGGCGCACCCGACCGATCGCTCTCTGGTCGGCCATCGGCGGAGCGGTGTCTGCCCTCGGACCGCTCATCGCGGGCGTGCTGCTCGAGGACCACTGGTGGGGATCGGTCTTCCTCGTCACGGTCCCGCTCGTGGTCGTCGCGCTCCCAGCGGTGATCAAGGTCATTCCCAGCCACGTCAACGAGACGACCGATCGTGTCGACAACCTCGGTGGACTCCTCTCGGCGCTACTCGTCGGAGCGGTCATCCTCACCATCAACTTCGCTGCGGTTCCGAACTCCGGAACGGTCGTGGTCGGACTCGCCGCGATCGGACTCGCTGCGCTCGCCGCGTTCGTTCTCCGCCAGCGGCGAACATCGACACCGCTCTACGACCTAGCGGTCGCGAGGAGGAGGATCTTCTGGGTGGCGGCGTGCGCGGGGATCATCGTCTTCGGCTCGCTCATGGGCGCGATGTTCATCGGCCAACAGTTCCTCCAGAACGTGTTGGAGTACTCGACGGTCGATGCTGGCCTGGCGATCCTCCCAGCCGCAGTCCTTATGGTTCTGATCGCACCTCGATCGGCGAAGCTCGTCGAGGTGAAGGGAGCCCGCTTCACGTTGCTCGTCGGCTACGCATGCGTGCTCCTCGGGTTCGTCACCATGCTCGCGTTCTGGCGCGACGGCGTCGGGTACTGGGCGGTCGGGCTCGGCTACGCGTTCGTCGGGGCAGGTGTGGGATTCGCCGGGACACCCGCGTCGCACTCACTCACCGGTTCTGTACCGGTCACGAGAGCGGGCATGGCGTCGGGCACAGCAGACTTACAACGCGATCTTGGCGGGGCGATCATGCAGTCGATCCTGGGCGCGCTCCTCACCGCCGGGTACGCAAGCGCGTTCTCGGCGGCGATCGCCGGCGCACCGGACGGAGCGCAGGTATCCACCCAGGTCCAGAGCCAACTCACCAAGTCCTTCGACAGCGCCGCCGCCATCGCCCAGCAGCACCCTCAGTACTCGCAGGAGATCGTCCAGGCCGCTAGGCAGTCCTTCGTCGACGGACAGGACTGGGCCTATATCGCAGGCATTGTCGCGGTCGTCTTGGGCGGCCTGCTCGTCTTCACCCTCTTCCCGAAGCGACAGGAGGAGCGCGACCTGCTCGTCGCGTACCACGACGCCGATACCGGAACCGGTGTCAACGCCTCCACCGCATGACTGATCGGTCGGAGGGTCCAAGTCCGCGGCCAGCGGCGACCGGAGACGGGGGAAGTCCGCCTGGTCTCGTCAACACGTGGCACCCACGCCACCCCGAGATCACCAGGGCGCGGTCCCGCCAAGCGGAGCATCTCTTCAGCGGCCCCAGGCTCCACCGAGCATGCGTCGCCGGCTGACTCGACGCTCAGCCCCCCGCGAGGACCCTCGCCGGCAGTCACAGGGGAAGGTCCGCGCCGTCGTCGACGGTGAGCGAGGACGACGCCGTCAGCCTCGCGGGCTGCGCCCCGTCCCGATCGATCCGGCTCTCCTCCGGCTTGCACCCGCGCTTCGTCGCCATCTGCTGGTCTGTGTCGCGCTCGCCATCGCGACGACCGCCGTCGTCCTCTCCCAGACGGAAGCGATCAGCCAGGCACTCCCGAAGCTGGTCGACGGCGACCTTGCCGCTGCCGGCCCGCTGTCGGTCGTGCTGCTGGTGGTTGGTGCCACCCGTTTCGCCATCGGTTGGATCACCGAGGTGTCGGCGTCCTCCGCTGCCGCCGCGACGCGCCAGGCGATCACCCGCAGCGTCATCCGCCACACCTTGGCCCTCGACGAGGCCGGGACTGCCGCAGCGACACCTGCACGCGTCACCACCCTCGTGACCGACGGCGTCGATGCGCTCGACCCGTGGATCCGGCAGTACCTCCCCGCCGTGTGCCTCGCGATCATCCTCCCGCTCGCGGCTGGGCTGCGCATACTGCTCGCCGACCCGGCATCGGCGTTGATCCTCCTTCTCACGGTCCCACTCATCCCGCTGTTCATGGTGCTGATCGGCAAGCTGACCGAGGACCGAACCCTTCGGCAGTGGGCAACCCTTCAGCGACTCTCCGGGCACTTCCACGACGTCCTCGTCGGCTTGCCCACGCTTCGGCTGTTCGGCCGAGCGTCGGTGCAGGTCGATCGGGTGCGAGACGTGGCCGAGCAGTACCGCGTCGCGGTGATGCGCACGCTGCGGGTCGCCTTCCTGTCGGCCGGAGCGATGGAACTGCTCGCGTCGCTGTCGGTGGCTCTCGTCGCGGTGACGATCGGTTTCCGGCTGACGATAGGAACGGTGACGTTGTCGACGGCGCTCACCGTGTTGTTGCTCGCTCCTGAGTGCTCAGCGCCGATCCGGCGCGTCGGTGCCGCCTTCCACGCCGCGCAGGCTGGTACCGATGCCGGCGCCGAGCTCCAGGAGGTGACGTCGGCGTCCACCACGCCCGATGGTCCGGTCGACGAGGTGCGGTCCGCGAGCTCCGCACCGCCGTTGCGAATCGATGCCGCGACGGTGGTCGACTCGAGCCGCGGACACCGCGTCGGCCCGGTCCACGCCGAGGTAGCTCCTGGAACCCTGGTCGCGCTCGTCGGTGCGAGCGGCGCAGGCAAGACCACGCTGTTGGACGCGATCCGCGGGCGCGTCCCGCTGTACAGCGGCTCGGTCGTGCTCGGCGGGGTCGAAGTCACGCAACTTTCGCGTACGGCTCGATCGCGGATGATCGCGTGGATCCCACAGCTCCCGGACCCCGTCGGCGCGAACGCTCGGTCCGTGGTCGGCGACGAAGCCCCCGCATCGATCGTCGACGAGGCGCTGGCCGCGGTCGATCTCACCGAGCTCGTCGAGCGGGCACCGGCAGAGTTGTCCGGGGGCGAACGACAGCGCTTGGCGGTGGCCCGAGCGCTGGTGCGTTGCCGGCCTGGCACGGAAGTGCGCCTGCTCCTCGCCGACGAACCGACGTCCCACCTGGACGCGCGCCGCGCGCAGCTCGTGACCTCGGCACTGCGACGCGTCGCGGCGGAGGGCCCGGCCGTCGTCGTGGCCACCCACGATCCTCGTCTCATCGAGGAGGCCGACGAGGTCGTGCTGCTCGACGGTCTGGCTCGCGCAGCAGACGACGAGCGGCCCTCGACGCACATCGGATCGCGCGTCATGGTCGATTCTGGAGCGACTTCTCGATCGATCCTCGGAGCACCGGCGCGCACGACGACCCCCAGAGGTGCCGACGTGTCGGTCGGCGCTCTGCCGGGTCGCCAGCTCGCGTGGCTCCGAAGAGTGGCGCACCCTTCGCGGTGGCGGCTTAGGGGCGCCCGGGTGATCGGCGTGGCGACCGAGCTCTGCGCGGTGGGCCTGGCCGCCACAGCGGCCTGGTTGATCTTCAGGTCGGCCGAGGGGCCGTCGTTCGCCGACCTGGCGCTGGCGGCCGTCGCCGTACGGGCGTTCGCGCTGGGCAAGGCGCTGCTGCGGTACTGCGAACGGCTCGCGTCCCACGACGCCACGTTGCGAGTGCTCGCTGACATCCGAGGCGCAGTGGTGGCGAGCGTCGGCCGGGTCGCGCCCGCGGGCATCTCCGGGTGGGGTCGCGGCGATGTCATGTCACGCGTCGTCGACGACGTGGATCGGTTGGCCGACCAGGAGCTACGGGTGAACGCTCCGATGGTGTCGGGATTGACAGTGGGCGTCGTCGCTGTGGGCGGTGCGATGCTCGTCGCGCCGGGCTTCGGTTTTGTATACGCGGTGGCTGTCGCTGTGATCGGGCTCGCGCTTCCCGTCATGGCGGGAGCGTTGACGACGTCGACTGCTCGGCGGAACGCGCAGGCCCGGGCCGAGCTGAGCGCCCATGTGTTGGAGCTCGCCGAACACGCCGACGAACTGTCCTCCAGCGGAACCGAGAAGGTGTGGACCACGCGGATCCAACGCAGCCTGGACGAGATGGGCCGTCACGAGCGACGGCGGGGCTCGCGCATCGGTGCGTTGGAAGGTGTCGCAGCCATGGCCGCACCGCTCCTGGCCGCTGGGGTGGTGGCCGTCGACCGACAGCTCGGCTCAGGCGTGTCGGGTCCAGTCCTTGGGGTCCTCGTCATCGTGCCGTTCGCGCTGCTCGAGGTACTCACGCCGCTACTCCATGCCGGCCCCCAGGAAGCGGTAGTGCTGAAGGCCGCAGCCAGGGTTCGCGAGGTGCTCGACGCGCCCGAGCCGGTCGATGATCCGCCGGAGCCGGTGGCGGTGCCTGCAACTCCTGCCGTTGTGCTTGGCGACGTGGCGCTGCGTTGGCCACGCGGGGACCTTGATGTCGTGCACGGCGTCGACTTGCGCGCTGAGCCGGGCGCTCTCGTCCACATCGACGGCCCGAGTGGATCAGGAAAGTCCACTCTCGCTGCCGCGCTCGTGCGATTCGTCGACATACATCGAGGCTGCTACATGCTCGATGACGTCGATACTCGGCGCGCGACCGGCGACGATGTTCGGCGGGTCGTCACATGGAGCCAACAGGAGCCGTGGTTCGCGGCTACGTCGTTGCGTGAGAACCTCCACATCGCGGCGCCCAATGCGACCGACAGCGAGTTGTGGGCCGCGCTCGATGCGGTGCACCTGACGGGCTGGGCTGCCAGCCTGCCTGAGGGCATGTCGACCCTGGTGGGTCGCGACGGCAATGCGATGAGCGGCGGCCAACGCCAACGTCTGGCACTGGCCCGCATCCTGCTGGCTGGTCATCAGGTGGTAGTGCTCGACGAGCCCACCGCCCATCTCGATACCGAAACGGCCGAGCGAGTGCTCACCGATCTTCTCGGCTCGCTTGACGAGCGCACGGTTGTCGTGCTCGGCCACGGCGGAGCCTTCGCGAAGGGTTCGTCTCTGCAGACCCTGACGATCGCAGGCGACGCGGTCAGACGTTCGTAGCTTCGTCGGCCGGCGGGCCCGAGACGCGCGGTCGGACCCGCTGGCGGAACACCCAGTAGTTCCAGGCGGTGTACAAGAGCACGACCGGCACCATCACCGCCGCGACGATGGTCATGAGCGTCAGCGCGTACGAGCCCGAGCTGAGCTCGGTGGTGAGGCTGTCGGCGGCGGATGTCGTCGATACCATCGTGTTCGGGTACAGCGTCGCGAACAGGTTCGCCATCGTGAACGCCACGGCCGCTGAGCTGAGTGCGAACGCCCATCCCTCGTGGCGGTGCTCGTGGGCGACGATCGCGGCCGCCACCGCCGCGGTGACCGCCAGCCAGGCCCATGGTCCAGGGATCACGGTGTCGGTGGGATCGACAGCGGTGGTCCACGCCAGCTGAGCGCAGAGCAGGACCACGACCACGATGGAGGTGCGTCGGATTGTCACGCCGGCACGGTTCTGCAGGGCGTCGGTGGTGCGAAGGCGCAGGAACGCTGCGCCCTGGAGCAGGCTGAGCCCGAGGAACGTCACGCCGGTGAGGAGTGCATAGGGCTGTACGAGATCTACGAAGCCTCCGGTGAACTCGTGGTCGGCGTCGATCGGCAGTCCGCTGAGCAGTCCTCCGAGCACGATCCCCAGCAGCAGGGGTGCGACCAGACACGACCCGGCGATGACCCAATCCCACGCAGTGCGCCAGCGGTCGCTGTCGCGTCGGTCTCGGTACTCGGTTCCTGTGGCTCGCAGGATCAGAGCGGCGAGCACCACGAGGAGCGGGAGGTAGTACGCCGAGAACATCGTCGCATACCAGTCGGGAAACGCGGCGAAGGTGGCCCCGGCCGCGACGATCAACCACACCTCGTTGCCGTCCCAGAAGGGCCCGGTGGTCTCCTTCAGGGTGCTCCGCTCGGAGATGTCCCGGCCGATGAGGGGGGTGAGCATTCCTACACCGAAGTCGAAGCCCTCGAGCACGAAGAAGCCCGACCACAAGACGCCGATGAGGATGAACCATGTTGTCTGTAGACTCACGGTCGCTCCTCAGTAGCTCAGCGCGGTCAGGCGCGGGTCGTCGTCGGTGGAGTCTGGGTCATCGTTCGAGTCGCGCAGTGGCGGGTCGAGATCGCCGCGTGCGAACCGGCGCATGAGCCGGATCTCGATCGCGCCGAGCACGATGTAGAGGGCTCCGAAGCCGAGGATCGAGGTCCAGACCTGCGCCGCGCTGATCGACGGCGAGACACCGTCGGCTGTCGTCTGAAGTCCCCACACGACCCAGGGTTGGCGCCCCGTTTCGGCGAGGATCCATCCCGCCAGGTTGATGAGGACTGGCAGCACGATGCTCCAAGTGGCCAACCGCTGGAACCGGTGTGCACGCTCAAGTGAGCCCCGCTTCAACAACACCAACCCGAACCCCGAGAACAACAAGAGCACGACGCCGAGATAGGCCATCGTGCGGAGGCTCCAGTACGAGAACTGGATGGTCGGCACATACCAACCGTCGCCGTACTGCTGCTCGGACTGCTGCTGGAGCGGATCGATGCCCTGGACCTCACCGTCCCATGAGCCAGTGGCCAACAGCGACAGCAGGTGTGGCACTTCAATGTCGAACACCGGTTCGCTGCCCGGCTCCATGCCGCCGATCTGTACCAGCGAGAACGCTGCTGGCGACTCTGTTTGCCACAGCGACTCCATGGCAGCGGTCTTCATCGGCTGCACCTGTGTAATCGTCACAGCCAGGCGACCACCGGTCATCAGCGCGAGCCCAACCGCCGGGAACAGGACGATCAGTCCCATCGCCGCCGAGCGGCGGAACGCCTCTACCTCCCGGCCCCGGCGCAGGTGCCAGCACGACACCGCGACGAGCAAGGTGCCGGCGATGACGAACGCGGCCAGCAACGTGTGGAAGGTGGCCCAGATGAACACCTTGTTGGTGAACAGCGCCCCGATGTCGGTGAGTTGAGGACGGCCGGTGGCCTTGTCGATGATGTAGCCGACCGGGTGTTGCATCCACGAGTTGGCGGCGAGGATGAACAACGCGGATAGCGTCGCGCCGACGGCCGCCAGGTAGATGGTCGCCAAGTGGACGCGCGCTGAGAGCTTCCCCCACCCGAACACCCACGCGCCGAGGAAGGTCGACTCCAAGAAGAACGCCGCCAGTCCCTCGATTGCGAGCGGCGCACCGAAGACATCGCCGACGAAGCGAGAGTACGCCGACCAGTTCATGCCGAACTGGAACTCCTGTACGAGCCCAGTGGCCACGCCGATCGCGACGTTGATCAGCAGGAGCTTTCCAAAGAAGCGGGTAAGGCGCATCCACTCGTCGTTGCCGGTGCGGCGCCACGCGGTCTGCATCACGGCGACCAGCCACGAAAGCCCGATCGTCAAGGGCACGAACAAGAAGTGGAACAGTGTCGTAAGCGCGAACTGCCATCGCGATAGGTCAAGTGTCGACACGGTCGTCTCCCCTGAGGTGATCAGCACCCGATGAACGAGGCTGCCGCCACCGAAACCTATGGCCGCGTGTTCGTCGATGAATCACCTCCTTGAGGCGATTCTCCACGCCGCCGAGCCACGTGATGATGCCTCAGAACGACTCGACGTCCGATTCGAAGAGCAGTCGATGCGTACAGCATTGCGGCCCCGCGCCGAAGACAACCCGGCGTCCAGTGACCGCACCCATCCTGGTCAAGTCACGTGCATGCCTCACGGCAGTGAATCCCTGCGAGGACCGCGCGGGAGGTCGCCGTTGCGCCCGGGTTCGTATCGCCGATAGCGAGTCCGGCTTCCATCGATGGTCGCCACAGCACTGTTGCTGTTGCCCTTCACCTTGCCCTCTCACATGCACGACGCGACGACACTGCTACGGACCGGCTTGCTGGTGTGGCTCGATACCACCCTGACCTTCGCACTCCTTTACCGGGAACTCGCCTGATGTGGGCGAGGCGGCCCCTCGCCTGATATGTTTGGGTGAACGGTCGGCTCAAACCGCACGTCAGTCCCCGTTTGCGGCTCATCCAGGAGCGTCCATGCCGTCGTACCCGCAACTGCCCGTCCAGGACCCGTTGCCGTTCAACCCAACGCCGTCGGCCTCGGTTGCGCGGCGGACGATGCAGGACACGACGAGCCCCGGCGGCGCGAGCGGTGTGCTCGACGCGCTCGGCGGCGGCGCCGTGCGCTACCACACCTGAACTGTGAACCAACCATGGTTGAACGTCGCTCTGCTCGGTGCAGTCGCCGTCCTCGCGTTCCTGGTCAGTTATCTGGTGCGGCGCCGCTGGCACCGCCTCGACACCCTCGACGTCACCCCCTGGTCGGCGACGTTGTCCTATGTCGCGACCGCGTACGGAGTTCTGATCGGCTTCTCGATCCTGTTGCTCTTCGGGCAGTTCGCGGATGCCCGCCACGCTGTAGGCGACGAGGCGACCTCCGTCGGCACCGCGTTCGAACAGGCCGCCCTGTTTCCCGGGTCCGCTCCAGCGGTCCAGTCTGCGCTGGTGTGTTACGCCGAGTCCGCCGTCGACTACGACTGGCCAGCCATGCGCAACCGCGCCTCGGCGCCCGAGGTCGACCGCGCCTTCGCTCGGCTCGTCCAGTCCCTTGGGGTCGACGACCAACCTTCGGTTGGGGCGCTGCATTCCGCGACAGCGACCAACCTCGCGTCGCAGGTCGGTGCCATCTCCACTGCCCGGGAGACTCGACTGGTCGCCGCCGAGACCGAGATGCCGGTCATGTTGTGGGCCCTGCTCATCGGCGGCGGATTGTTCGTGCTCGTGCTCATCTTCGTCGTGACCCTGTCCGCCCTCCCAGGAACGCAGGCGTCGCTCGTCGCAGCCGCAGCAGCGTTCACCCTCACGATGTTGCTGCTCGTCGCTGCACTGAGCACGCCCTTCGCTCAGGGGTCTGGCCGGGTGCAGCCGCGCCTGCTCACAGAGACCGTGGAGGCAATGCGGGCCTCCGTGAACGCGGGACCGCTTGCCGCCTGCCCGGCGCCGTAGCCAGAGCGATGCCGCGAGGTCGCCTTGCTTCTCAACCCAGACCCTCCAGCCAAAAGGACGAGCGATGCCCCACAACGAGCCGATGATTCCAAACAAGATTCAGACCCCCGACCGGGTCGAGACACGGATCGGCACCCTCGAGTTCAACGATGGGTTCCCAACCGCGGACACTTCTCAACGGCTGTTCGATCAGCTCGACTTCTCTCGGGCTGTCGAGGTCTTCCTTCAGTGCGTCCCCGCAGCGTCGCTCGAGGCGATGCGCCTCGGCATGGCCGACATCGGCGTCGACGCCTGTCACAAGCTGGCGATCGCTGACGATCTGCTGGACTCGGACCCGCTGTTCCTCACCGGCAATACCGACACGGTGTACGTCTCGGGGATCATCGACCTCGAGCGCGACGGGCCAACCGTCGTCGAGATCCCCCCAGGATGTGGACCGGGGACGGTCAACGACGCCTGGTTCCGGTTCGTCATCGACATGGGGCGACCCGGTCCCGACCGCGGCGAGGGCGGCACCTATCTCGTCGTCCCAGTCGGATATGACGGCCCGGTGCCCGACGGCGCGTTCGTCGCCGAGTCACCATCGAATATCAATTGGTTGATCCTGCGTGGCCTGCTCGTCGATGGGGCACCCGATGGCGCAGCGGCCGCGATGCGCGATGGTGTGAGGGTCTACCCACTTGCGAACGCGGATGATCCGCCGCCCCCACAGTTCATGTCGATGTCAGGAAGGCGGTTCAACACGATCCACGCGAACAACTTCGAGTTCTACAACGAGCTTGCCGCTGTGGTGGAACGCGAACGGCTCGAGGTGATCGACCCCGAGACCCGCGGCCTACTCGCAGCGATCGGTATCCGAAAGGGAACCCCGTTCGCTCCAGACGCACGGATGAAGGCGATTCTCGAGGATGCAGCGAGCGTCGCCAACGGCACCGCCCGGGCGATCGCTTTCACAACCCGCGACCGCGGTGCCTTCCTCTTCCCGGACCGGGCGTGGAAAACGGCGTTCATCGGCGGCGACTACCAGTGGCTCATTGCCAACGGCGCCGGTGGCCGCAACCTCGATGCGCGCACCATGTTCTTCTACCTCGCTACGGTCAACACCCCCGCGATGGCGCTCGAGATGCCCGGTGTTGGTTCGCAGTACGCGCTCGCCGATCACGACTGTCGCGGCGACTACCTCGACGGCGGGTGCAGCTACGAGCTCACCCTCCCGCCCGGTGTGCCGGCGGCCGACTTCTGGTCGATCGTGGTCTACGACCCGCAGACCCGATCGGAGTTGCAGACCGGCCAGCGCTTCCCGAGCCGCAACAGCCAACGGGACGACCTGACCTACAACTCGGACGGGTCGATCACGCTCAGCTTCGGACCCAGCGAACCGATGACGAATCCCGGGAACTGGATCCAGACCATCAGCGACAAGCGCTGGTTCGTGATCCTCCGCCTGTATGGCCCGCTCGGCCCCTGGTTCGACCGCACCTGGGTGCCGGGTGACATCTCACCTGCCTAAGAGAGGCGGGTCCCTTGTGTGCCACGAGAGCTACTGCCGGCTATCTCGCGCGTCGACGCCCGAAGGTTGAACATCCCTGAGTCGGCCCCCGGAGCGCCGGCCTGTGGCCTGTCGGCACCCGAGCAAGTCCACGAGCCTTCCAACCTGCTGCGGGGCAGTCGTGGTGGGTACGCGATTCGCGGACCGGGGCATGGTGCAGCCCTCCGGGTGTCAGGCCGTGAGGATCACCAGCGTCGAGAGCACGATCGCCCCGACGAGCGATGCGATGGTGAAGGTCCAGGTCCATCGGATGGGGACGCGGCGCGAGTCATCGTCGCTGGTCACAGAACTGCTCACGGCCCTGTGCTGGCGGTATCCGACGACAACGACGGCAGCACCAGCCCAGATCAGGAGTACGCCGACGGTGGCATAGGTCGCCGCGTACGAGGTGCGCTCGCCGTCCTGATCGATCATGAGCGAGATCTTCGAGACAACGAAGCCAAGACCGGCCAGAGCGATCGACGTTCGGAGCCACGCTAGGAACGTCCGGTCGTTGGCGAGCTGGTCAGATATCGACATATGCGCGGCCTTCGTGTGGCGTAGGGGTCATCTCTCTGCGATCCGACGACGGCGCCGTCCGTACGGGTGCCACCGGGAGGTACACACCGATGCTGGCCACAGGGCTTCAGACACTATGAACATTCGCCTGATCACACCTCGCCTAGATCAGGTGACGCCTGGCAGCCGGGTCCGGACGACGATCGGTCACATGTCGGCCTCCAACTCCTCGATCTCGTGCGTGTCGGTGGCCCAGGATGGGCGCCGGAATCGGTAGATGAACTGTGGCGGGATGCCAAGCACGATGACGCCGGTGCCCACGATCCCGGCGTAGACCGCGGCGGGCGTGGACGTGTACCCCGACGGTGGCGTGAAGCCGAGCACGATGGCCGAGATGGCAGCGAGGATCCCGACTCCAGCAATGAGGGGGAGTGCGGGGATGCGGATTGGCCTGGGACGGTCGGGCTGCGAGCGACGGAGCTTGATCGCAGCCGCGAACATGCACACGTACATGAGCATGTAGAGCGAGATCGAGATGTCCTGTAGCACGGCGAACGCCGATGAGGTGTTGGGGGCGACGACGAATACGAAGGACAGCACGGTCACGACGGCGCCCTGGAGCAGGAGTAGCGGCATCTGAACGTCGTTCTTGTTCGTCTTCTGTAGGGCTCGCGGAAGGTAGCCGGCTCGCCCAACGAGCCACATGCTGCGGCTCGGGCCTGCGATCCAGGCGATTGAGGCAGCTAGGGCTCCGAGGACCAGAAGCCCAGAGAGGATGTTCGATAGCCCTGGGACCCCGAACCCGTCTGCATAGGCGGTGAAGGCCTGCGAGGCGCCTGATGTCAACTCGAGCGTGGCGTCGGGCACCACCACCGAGATGGCCAGCGACCCGAGCAGGTACATGGAGAAGACCATCGCAGCAGCCATGACGACCGCCTTGAGGTAGTTCCGGGGAGATCCCTTCAGATGGGCGATGTGGACCGCGTTCACCTCGAGTCCAGAGAAGGCGACGAACGTGCCGACCACGAGAGCGATGCTCGATAGACCTGACACCGGGGGGACCAGGTCTGAGGCCGAAAACGCGATCTGCGACGGCTTGGAGTCCACAAGCCAGGCGAACATGAACCCGATCAGGAAGATCGTCGGGGTGATGGTGCCGAGCGCAAGTCCGAGGTTGCTGATTCCCGTGCTGGACCGCATCCCTCGACTGACGATGAAGGTCGCGAGCCAGAACACCACCAGCACGACGGTGCCCATATAGACCCCGTTGGATGCGAGATCCGGACGGCCTAAGGCGCTGGCTAGTGCGGCCGCGCCGAAGGAGAGGAGCGACGGATACAGCGTCACACTGTTCATGAACACGAACCAGGTGGCCTGGAAACCGGTGCGGTCGCCGAAGGCATCCCTCACCCAGACGAAGATGCCACCCCGGTTCGCGGTGGCAAGCTCGGCTGACACCAACCCAACCGGCAGCAGGAACAGGACGGCCGGCAGCAGGTAGACGGTGACGGCACCCAGCCCGAAGCTGGCGGAGTCCGACAGCTGGGCGATGCTGCCGACGCTCGCAACCATGAGCATGCCGAGAGCCGGCCACACCATCGTTCCCGCCGGTCGGAGACCGGACCCGGACTGGGCAGCAGAGTCCACCGCCATGGACCCTGGGTCCCCTGTGGGGTCGCCTTCAGACGCGGGGCTCATCGCCGGTTCCGTGCGATCGGATCGAGCGCCTCGACCGCATGGTCGTAGTCACTCAGCTCGTCTGGGCAGTAGACCTCGATCACGAGCCGGCCGTAGGTGACGGCCTCGTCTGTGATCGTCTTGGCGCGGCCGTGCGCAGGGTTGCCGAAGAGGATGTTCTCAGCCGTCGTCGATAGGCCCCCGTCGAACGCATCGCACACAGCGGGGGCCTTGGTCCCATAGAGAGACTCGGCGGTGTCGACGTTCAACCTCGGGGCCACCCCGGCCGCTTCGGTCGCCGCGACGAGCTGCTCGGCCTTGGATTGAGCTGTGGCGCTGTTGCCACTCGACGAACACGCGCCGAGGCAGACAGCGGCCGCGACGGCGGTACCGCCTATGAGGCGACTGAAGCGTGCGTGACCTGCCGCCATCCCGTTCCTCCGTCCGACCTGGAAGGCATGATAAGCATGCTCCGGGGCGTGTCGACGGTATGCAAACGGTGGAGTTCGTCCATCGCCTGCAATAGGTGATTCCTCCACTCGCCATGGCCATTGCCATCGCCATCGCCTTCGCTCAGCACTCGTCGCGATGCGGACCCGAGTGGAGCGCGCACCGCGCCCCGGGAGCTGCCAGGTCGTCGGTGTGCCACTGCTCGCGGCGAGTTCGTCCGCTCGGAAGCGCCGTTCCAGCGCTTGATCGGAGCGCGATCAGGCCAAAACGGCGGGCGATCCGGGTGGGCTGCGGTCACCGGAAGCACCGCGGTGAACGCGATCCGGGTCGTGGCGAGCTGGACTCGGAACATCGACCTCCTCCAGGTCTCGCTGCGGAACTCACCTCACTTAGGCGATGCCAATGGCCCAGGTTCCCCGTACATTCCTGCGGCGGCCAGGCTGCGGTCCGCGGCCCCTGATCGAGGGAGAACGGGTGTTGGCGAGGGAAATCGAACCGATGCGAGTACAGGCTCGTGGGATTGACATCCTCAGCAACCCGCTGCTCAACAAGGGCACCGCCTTCAGCCTGGAGGAGCGCGACGCGCTCGGTCTGCACGGGCTCGTGCCGACTGGCATCGAGACGATCGAGGAGCGATCCGTGGATCGAGCCGGTCTGCTCACCGACGACATGGAAGATCTCGAGCCGTTCCAGACGCCGCTCGCCCAGGCCCGAGCCGCCGTGGCGGGTTGGACGCTGGCCGATCCTGAGTCGATCAGCCTCCTCGATGTCGTGACGAACGCGAGACCGTCGGTGATGATCGGCAGGTGTCGGACTCGGGGTCCGGGCGTCGAGGGCAACGCGGGTGTCTGACGAGATGTTCATGGCAGCTGCCCACGCACTGGCGGCCAGCGTGAACGCCCGGGAGATCGGCGATAGCCTTCTTCCGCCACTGGCGGACATCCGCGAGGTGAGCCGTGCCATCGCCGTCGCGGTCGCCGCGCAAGAGCAGGGCTTGGCCCCGGCGACATCCACGGACGAGTTGGCGGACCTTGTCGACTCGACGATGTGGCAGGCCGAGTACCGTAACTATTTCCCAGAACCCGGAGCAAAGTGATGATCGACCTCCAGACCTACAAGTCCCTCGGTGACAAAGAGAACTCGCCCTTCTTCGAAGAGTACCTGCCACGGATCTACGAGCGGCGGGCAGCCGTCGGCATCGACGAACTCGTGGGCGAGATGGCTGCAGTCGTGATCCAGGTGGAGCACGGAGACGGGGTGGCCTATGTCGCCGAGCTGGCCTTGATGGGCCCCTACCGGCTCGTCGACACGCGTCTCTCCGACACGCACCGGGTCTACCTGCTGCGTTCCCAGCCGGACTTCCCGCGCATCGTCGTGCTCGAGCCACTCAGCGCTCAGTACGAGGATGAGGTCACCAGATGGAACGCCCTCTACCCGCTCTCTCGCCCGAAGGTAAACGCTCGCTACGTCGGTGAGATCTACAAGGCCCAGTCCACCGGTGACGTGCGCGACTCGCTGGAGCCGCAGAATATCCGGTTCGTCTATGAGGGTGATCAGGAGAACAGCTTCTACTGCCTGCCCCACCTCGCCTTCACGTTCCTGTCGGATTTCACCTACAACCGGGTCGGCTACGTCGACGTGGACATCGACGACCTCGACGCGCTTGGCTTGGGGGAGCGAGTCACCCTTTCGAGCGCCGAGCAGGGCACCATCGACCAGGCGGTCTCGCTTCAGGCGGACCTAGGGATCGAGGGACTTGTGCTCGGGCTCGACCACATGGCAACGCGCATCCTGGCCGGCGAGCGCGAGGACGCCATCCTCGAGTACCTCACCATGGTCCCGTACTACTTCTGGGGCGCTTACAACATCTCGGAGATGAACTCGTCCACCAACGTGACGAGGAATCCCTCCGTCGACGACGACAAGAAGTCCCCGGCGAGAGTGTTCACGGCCAACAACACGCCGTCCTTCGTGAACTCCTTCGAGCAACTCCCGATGCCCACCGAGGATTTCGTCCGCAACTTCGGCCGACGAATGCACCACATGGCCTACGCCGTGATCGACGGGCACATCGCCAGCGAGAAGAACGTCGACTACGTCGTCCGGCAGCTCGGGGAGGCCGGCACCGAGTTCCTCGCCCACGTCGTGGGTGAGTGCAAGGACGAACCGAACCTCAAGCAGATCTTCTCGAAGAGCTCGCCGTTCTCCCTGCTCATCACTGAGTACGTCGAGCGTTGCCATGACTATGAGGGCTTCTTCACCCGCAGCAACGTCGCCGCGCTGACCGAGGCAGCCGGCGAGGCTGAGCGCTACGACCACGGTCATGTCTTCGACTGAAGGCGCTCCCAGCGTTCCGCATGTGGTGATCGTCGGCGCCGGGTTCGCAGGCGTTGCGTGCGCGAAGGAACTCGGCAAGCACGACGTCCCAGTCACCCTGATCGACAAGAACACCTACCACCAGTTCCAACCGCTCCTGTACCAGGTTGCGACCGCACAGCTGTCGGCTGGCGACATCATGCGGCCCCTTCGAGGCCTGTTCCGCAAGGTGCCGAGTGTGGCAGTGAAACAGGCGGAGGTGACTTCGATCGATCCGCTGACCCGCTCGGTGACGACCTCCGAAGGTCAGTCGTTCACCGGAAGCCACCTCGTTCTCTCTATGGGAACCCGACCGAACTTCTTCGGCGTGCCCGGAGCGGCGGAGCACTCCCTGCCGCTCTACTCCGCCGACGACGCCGTCCGGCTCCGGAACCGGATCCTGCGCGTCTTCGAGGACGCTGACCTCGACCCGGCCCGGATCGACCAGGGGGCCCTCACATTCGTGATCGTGGGAGGCGGGGCCACCGGCGTCGAGACCGCTGGCGCGCTCGCTGACCTCATCCACGACGTGATGCCACAGCGATACCGAGACCTGCAGGTCGAGCGTGCCCGCGTAATCCTGGTCGATCCAGGCACCGTGGTCCTGAAGCCCTTCTCCGACTCCGCTCACGACTACGCCGCCAAGGTGCTGAAGAAGAAGGGCGTCGACCTGCTCCTCGGAACCTCCGTCACCGAGGTGACTGAGGATCGCGTGGCCCTGTCCGACGGCAGCGACCTGCTAACCCGCTGCGTGGTGTGGGCCGGCGGCTTGAAGGCCGTTCCTCTCATGGGTGCTGAGGTGCTCGACACGAGTCGCAGCGGACGGATAGCAGCCGGTCAGGACCTCTCGATCGATGGCTTCCCCCGAGTGTTCGCTGCGGGGGACCTGGCCGAGGTCATAGGACCCGATGGCGACGCCTACCCACAGCTCGGGTCGGTGGCGCTCCAGGCCGGCGCGGCGGTTGCCAACAGCATTCGGTCCGACATCGCGGGCAAGCGGACGCCATCGTTCCACTACCACGACAAGGGGATCATGGCGATGATCGGCCGGAGGGCCGCCGTTGCTGAGATGGGCGCCCACCGCCATGAGCTTCACGGCCCTGTCGCCTTCAGCGCCTGGCTCGGTGTCCACGCCTGGCTGCTCAGCACCAACCGGGCGCGAATCGAAGCCTTCATGAACTGGGCCTGGGACTCGTTCTCGAACAGCCGCAGCCCGGCTATCATCGATGATCCCGACGCCCCCCGTATCGACTGGGGCGACGACGACAACAACCACGACGACAGTCCCGAACCCGCCAACCAGAGGTGACCGAATGATCGAGAACGCGCGTACCAAGGTGCTGTGGGCGATGATCGTGCTAACGATCGTGTTCGTTGCCCTGACCGTCATCCACAGCATCTGGTGGTTGATCGGCGTGGTCATCGCGGGCTTGCTGGTGCTTCTCGGCCTTTACGACTACTCGCAGTCCCGCCACAGCATTCTGCGTAACTACCCCATCATTGGGCGGATGCGGTTCATGCTCGAGGACGCAGGCCCCGAGTTGCACCAGTACCTCGTGGAGAACGACACGGAGGGCCGACCGTTCGATCGCGACACGCGCAGCATCATGTACCAGCGGGCCAAGGATGTGGCCGACAAGAAGCCCTTCGGAACAGAGCTGGACGTGTACTCGGAGGGCTACACGTGGATGATGCACTCGGTGTCGCCCCGGCCCATGCCCGAGGACCCGGTGGCCACTCATCGCGTGACAGTCGGGGGTCCCGACTGCACCCACCCCTACTCGTGCTCGGTGCTCAACATCTCGGCGATGAGCTTCGGTGCCCTCGGCCGATCAGCGGTCCGAGCGATGAACACCGGTGCCAAACTCGGAGGCTTCGCTCACGACACGGGCGAGGGCGGCCTGTCGAAATACCACCTGGAGAACGGCGGTGACCTGATCTGGCAGATCGGCACCGGCTACTTCGGGTGCCGCACCCCAGAGGGCGACTTCGACCCGGAGCTGTTCCGGAAGAACGCCGCCCATGATCAGGTCAAGATGATCGAGATCAAGGTGTCCCAGGGCGCCAAGCCGGGTCACGGTGGCATCCTCCCCGGCGCCAAGGTCACCGAGGAGATCGCCGAGGCCCGCCTCGTGCCCGCTGGCCAGGACGTGTTCTCCCCCACCTACCACAAGGCGTTCTCGACGCCGCTCGAGATGATGTCGTTCGTGGCGCAGCTGCGCGAGCTGTCCGCCGGGAAGCCCGTGGGCTTCAAGATCTGCATCGGCAACCCGGCCGAGTTCATGTCCATCGTCAAGGCCATGCTCGCAACAGATACATACCCCGACTTCGTCGTCGTCGACGGCGCCGAAGGCGGAACAGGCGCCGCGCCGCTCGAGTTTTCCGACTCGCTCGGCACGCCACTCGTCGAAGGTCTCATGCTCGTGCAGAACACGCTCGTGGCTGCCGGCGTGCGGTCGCGGATGAAGGTGGGCGCCAGCGGCAAGCTGGTGTCGGCCAGCGCGATGGCCCGGGCCATCGCGCTGGGCGCCGACTGGTGCAACTCGGCGCGCGGCTTCATGTTCGCCGTCGGCTGCATCCAGTCGCAACGCTGTCATACCAACCGCTGTCCGGTGGGAGTCACCACCCAGGACCCGAAGTTGCAGCGCGCCCTGGTCGTGCCGGACAAAGCCGAACGCGTGCACCACTTTCACCGCAACACCGTGCACGCCCTCGCCGAGATGGTGGCGGCCATCGGTCTGGATCACACGTCGCAGCTGTGCCCGGAGCTCATGGTCAAACGGGTGTCGGAGTCCTACGTGCAGTCTTTCGCCGAGATCTATCCACACTATGAGATCAACGCCTTCATCGACGGAACCGCCCCGGAGCGTTTCCAACGGCTTTGGGACCTCGCCTCCCCGGACACGTTCACCCCGCCGATTCCCCAGGTTGTCCGATGAGCAGCACGGTGGCAGAGCTACTCGTAGACCAGATGGTCGAGGCCGGAATCCGGAGGGTGTACGGCATTGTGGGCGACTCGGCCAACCCGATCGTCGATGCCCTCCGCCGCCATGAGGCCGACATCGAATTCATCCACGTCCGCAACGAGGAGGCCGGCGCCTTCGCAGCAGGGGCCGACGCGCAGGTGTCCGGCCGTCCAACTGCCGTTCTGGGCTCCTCCGGACCGGGCAGCGTCCACCTCCTAAACGGCTTGTACGACTGCCAACGCAACGGATCGCCAGTCTTCGCCATCGCCACTCACATCCCCAGCGCCGAGGTCGGCACCGGCTACTTCCAGGAGACAGCCCCGGCGCTCATCTTCGAGGACTGCTGCAACTACGTCGGGACGATCAGCTCGGCGACACAGATGCCGCGCATCTCGGAACTCGCGCTCCAAGCTGCCATCCTCGGTCGAGGAGTTGGGATGGTCATCGTGCCCGGCGACGTCGCTGCCGACGAGGTTCACCACGAGCTCATCCGTCGACCGCTCGTCACACAGCGCCCGGTGATTCGTCCCACCGACACAGACCTCGACCGCGCCGTCGAGTTGATCGAGAAGGCCAAGAGGATTGTGATCTTCGGGGGATTCGGCACTCGCGCCGCTCGCGGCGAGGTGCTCGAGCTATCGGACAAGCTCAAGGCGCCGGTGGGCTACGCGTTCCGCGGCAAGGACGTGCTCGAAGCCGACAACCCGAACGCCGCCGGAATGACAGGCCTGCTCGGCTGGGGAGGCATCACCAAGGCGCTCGAGAGCAGTGATCTCGTCCTGATGCTCGGAACCGACTTCTTCTATCACGCCTTCCTGCCGTCTTCGCCGACGATCATCCAAGTCGACGACAACCCATCGCATCTCGGCAGGCGGGCCAGCGTCGACCTAGGCCTCACCGGCGACGTCGGCGAAACACTCCGAGCACTGCTCCCCCGCCTCACGTCACGCACGGATACCTCGTTCCTGGACAAGGTCCGCGACCACCACGCCAAAGAGGTGCATCACCTCCAGACCTACGTCGCCCACGAGGGTGACGGCCAAGGCCTCCGACCCGAGATGGTGGCGACAGCGCTCAGCGACCTGGCGGCAGACGACGCCGTGTTCAGCATCGACACCGGCATGTGCAACGTGTGGGGGGCCCGCTACCTTCAGATGAAGCCCGGACGGAAGCTGGTCGGATCATTCGGTCATGGATCGATGGCCAATGCCATGCCACAAGCGATCGGTGTGCAGATCGGATCACCGGATCGCCAGGTCATCGCTCTCTGTGGCGACGGCGGATTCTCGATGCTGATGGGCGAGTTGCTCACAGCTGCCGGACTCGACATTCCGGTCAAGCTCATGGTGTTCAACAACTCGACCCTCGGCATGGTGCGAGCCGAGATGATGGTCGTCGGCTACCAGCCGTGGGGAACCGACGTACAGAATCCAGACTTCGGCGCGCTGGCCACCGCGGCTGGAATCCACGGGGAACGCGTCGAGCACGCCGTAGATGTCCGCCCCGCCATCGCCCGGGCACTCGACCATCCGGGCCCGGCATTGATCGACTTCGTCACCGACCCACGTGCACTCGCCATGCCGCCGACGACGACATTCGAGCAGGTCAAGGGCTTCGCCCTCACCACAAGCAAGCTCATCTTCGGCGGTGACACCGCCGAGGTGTTGGAACAGGCGAAATCGAACATTCGCGACATCGGCCAGGTGCTCTGAGCATCCTCCCTCGCCGAGATCGGCGCCCGCGATCCGCGGGGGGTTGTGAGGGTTCTCCTTGGTGATGGGGTGGGTGCCTGTCGGATCTCACCTGATGTGAGTGATGACGGTCCGGTGTTGTACGGACGACGATCGAACGTCGTCGCCTGACGAGTTGCCGAGAGGAGCCCCGTCGATGGTTAAGAAGTCGGTTGTTGCGCTCGGGATGGTTGGTGTGCTGGTGGTGGTGTTTGCCGTCTGTTTGGTGAGCGCTGTGCAACTCCTGTCGCCTCGCGAGATGCCGTTCGGGGTGACGGGCACGTCATCAGTGGTCGACGCGGTGCTACAGAAGTACACCCTTGATACCAAGACCTACGCGACCGAATCCGACTTGCGGGCTGCGGCTGAGGCGGGTGACATCTACGGCGGGTACGTTCCCGGATCCTCGACTGGCACGCTCTACACGGTGGAAGCGAAGAGCTTCTTCGGTGATATCTACCTGACGAGCGCATTCGAGGAAGCAGCCAAGGCGAACGGCGATACCCTCACGGTTACTTCGGTGGTGCCCTTGCCTACGGAGGATAGAACCGGTGGCGTGGTCGGGCTCTTGTTGCTGCCCACCCTCATCGGCGGTTACCTGGTGGCCTCGCTGCTTTACTCGACGAGCCAGACAGCGGCCGCTCCTGGGCGGATGGGATTGGTGCTCGCGTTCTCGGCGGTCGCGGCAGTTATTACAGGTGTTGTGGCTGGGCCGATCCTCGGGGCGATCCCCATCTCGCAGATGTGGACCTTGATCCCGTGCTTCTTCTTGGTCACCGCAGCCGTCAGCTTGTCCGCGGTGGCCTTGCAGGCGCTGGTCGGCAAGCTGGGCTCGCTTCTGGTCGCGCTGTTGTTCATCGTGATCGGGGGAGCCGGGGCCGGCGGAGGCGGAGTGTCCTTGCTGCCGACCTATTGGCAGGCCTTGGGGAACCTGTTCCCGCCTCGGCACGCGATCGAGTTGTATCGCAACGTGCGTTACTTCGACGGTCACAACATCGTCAAGCCCATCGCGGTGTTGGGGCTCTACGCGGTCGTCAGCGCGGTCGTGATCGTCGTACGTACCCGCCACTCGAGCACTGAAGCCGACAGTTCTGACAGCCAGGTGCCTACCGGCGACGCTCGGTTGTCGACCAGCGACCCAGCCCTGGAGGTCGGCGGAGCCGACCGACGACGCTTTGTCCCGAAGGATCTCGTTGCGCCGGTGGTGTTCTCGCTGCTGCTCACGACTCTCTTCGCCGTCAACTACACGAGCTCTGGCCACCAGCCTGTCGCCAACAAGATGTCCTTCGGTGTCGTCGGGTCCACCGCGCTCGCCGAAGCAGCGCAGAACCCTCTCTTCTCGCTCGACCTGACCTCCTATGACGATCAGGACGACGTGACCGCGGCCATGGACCGCGGTGAGATCTACGGCGCAATCGTCACGAACCCGGACGGGTCGTCAGAGCTGACCGTCGTGTCCACCATCAGCGATCTCTCACCGCTCGACATCGTGAAGAACTTCGAGCAAGCCGCGACCACGGCAGGGGAGAAGCTCACGACCGAGACCTATGCCCCCACGCCCCTCGCGCCGAAGGACCCGTTCGCTCTCGTGCCCGCCACCGTTCTCGTCGCCCTGCTGGTCGGCGGCTACATGTCCGCCGCGATGTTGACCACCGCCACCGGCGCCGCGTCACGGCGGTGGCGCGGCGTCTGGCTACTCGGCTTCGCGGCCTTCACCGGCCTCGCTGTCGACCTCGCCGTCACCTACTGGCTACAGGGGTTCCCAGAGCGGTCGTTCTGGATCGCTTGGCCAATTCTGTCTCTCATCATCCTCGCCGTGTCGCTGTTCACCGCGGTCCTGCGCCGGGTACTCGGCCCCGCCGGTGTGGTCGTCACCCTGATCGTCGTTCTCCAGTTCGGGAATCCGTCCTCGGGTGGCTCCAACGGCGCCGCCTACTTGCCGTCGTTCTGGAACGACATCGGTCCCTTCCTTCCCCCGCGCAACGCCTACCTACTGCTTCGCAACACGCTCTACTTCGACGGCAACGGAGTGGCTCAGCCCCTTGCTGTCCTCGCGGCCTACGTCGTGGTCGCCGCTGCGCTGATCGCGTTCCTCGACTGGTTCCGATCGCCGGTGCTCGAAGCCCCTGGACTCGACGAGGACGACGCGGCCGGGGCAGCGACCGTCGCCATCCCCATCGGACCCCTCCCATAGCGCCAGCGACGGGCCTCCTCGATTGCCCGGGGAGCGGCGACCATCGCCACGGCTCCCGCAATACCTGAGGGTGCCGAGAACTCGTTCTGGTGGGTTCGGTGTGGGCGGCACCGAGTTCTGAGGGTTGGGTGTGTTGTTTCATCGTGGGCAGCGGGTGCTGGTGGGCGCGGCGATCCCAGGGCCGCGAATGTGCTTGATCGGGCTGTAGATGGTTCAGGCGGTGTGGCGGTACTCGTTGGTGAGTCTGCTGCAGGTG
>JBKEAI010000259.1:0-1607 GCA_047972145.1 Microthrixaceae bacterium | reverse complement strand
AACCCGACCCGGATGGTCTCTCCGTTGGCTGCCTTCATCGCACCCCCTGTGCTCCGAACCACAATCGCACAGGGCGGCTCGTGGCGAGGTTGGCAACGGCGGGCAGTTCGTGTGCAACGATTGTCCAGCCATGCGGATCGGAGCGGTGGATGCCGGACCGGGGCCCGACACGGGGGGTGAGGTGCAGCGCATCTCGAGATTTCTCAAGTCACCGATAGCCATCGTCACCGGTGTCGTCGTCGTGGCGGTGGCCGCCACCGCGTGGGCCATGCGAGACCAGTGGACCTGGTTGGTGGAGGACGGCTCACCTCAGACCGTCGGTGCAGTGGCTCCCGCGCTGTCCGACGTGGACGAATCCGTGGAACGCCTGTACCGGATAGCGAGCAACGACGAGTCCTCGGTCACCTACTCGGTGCAAGAGACGCTCGCCGGCAGATCACAGACGGCCGAGGGCACGACCACCGCGGTGGCGGGCGACATAGCGATCAACACAGAGGACCCCTCGGTGAGTCGGGTCGGTGAGATCGTCGTGAACGTCGAGCTGTTCGAGTCCGACTCCGCGCTGCGCGACAAGCGGATCCGTACCGACTTCCTCGACTCCAGCGAGTTTCCGATGGCCACCTTCGATGCCACCGAGGTGCTCGGCATCCCCGACGCACTGGAGTCGACGACCACTTCGAAGATCGAGATCACCGGTGACCTGACCGTCCGCGACGTGACGGTGCCCGCGACGTTCTCCGGGACGGCCACCCTGACACAGGACGAGCTCACCGCAGAGTTGACCACGACCGTGCTCATGTCGGACTTCGAGGTGGGCCCGATCAACCTGATCGGTCTGGTGAGCACCAGCGACGAGGTTGAGCTGGCCTTCGATCTCGTCGCCGAGCGGACCGACCCCGACGAGCCCACGCCCGCCGGCGCCGTGCTGGTGGTGCCGCGTGCGCAGATCCCCGAGGGGGAGTTCGCTGAGTCGGTGCAACCCGTCATCGAAGCGAGGTGCGCGTCGTGCCACACCGGCGACGGTGCCGGTGTGCACACGATCGAGCTGGCCACCGCCGGAGACGTGGCGGAGATCGCAGACGAGATCGCGCTCGTCACCTCCCAGGGCTACATGCCACCCTGGCCCGCCTCCGCGGTGGGTCTGGAGATGAAGCACGACTTCTCGATGCCCGAGGGAGAGGCGAAGGTGCTGGCGGACTGGGCGGCGGCGGGCGGCGGCCTGGACGTCCCCGAGGACACACCCATCGAAGGCGAGAACCTGATCTACGACCCGATCGAATCGGACTTCGTGTCGATTCCCGACGAGCCCTACACGGGGTCGCTGGACCGTCCCGACGACTACCGCTGTGTGATCTCCGAGGTTCCCGACCCCGAAGGTGACGGCACCTGGATCCGCGGGTACAGCTTCGAACCGGATCAGACCGAGATCGTGCACCACTCGATAATCACCGCGGTCGGGGCTGCGGGTCGGGCGAAGATACAGGAGCTCGACGACGCCGAGGAAGGCTCGGGCTTCACCTGCTACGGCCAGGTGGCTGGGTTGGGTGTACCCAGCCAGGGCATCGGTGGCTGGACGCCCGGTCGACAGCCGACCACCCTGCCCGAGG
>JBKEAI010000131.1:0-7168 GCA_047972145.1 Microthrixaceae bacterium | reverse complement strand
ATTGTGCCTCTCCAACCTTCCTTAACAAAGCGGTGATGAACCGCCGATCGGATGCGATCTACCGGATTCCGATCGCAGTAGATGATCCGTGCGTCCGGGTTATGCTCGTAGACCCTCGTAGGGACTAGCGCAGAGTGAGGGAGGTTGCTGTACGCAGTTGAATCGTCCAGCAGCGTTCCCGAACCCGCAACAGCACCGAAGCTCAAGCCCCATCCTTCGGGGAGAGTCCCGGAGTCAAGGAAGAAGCGGGGCTCGGCCGGCATCGCTCGTGTGTAGCGAAAGTGCGAACAGAGGTCGTTGGACACAGTGGTCGTTCCACACTTCTGTGCACCGATGAGGAACAGGTCGATCTTGGCCTGCTCGAATGTCATTTATGCCTCAAGATGACCGTTCGCACGTTGTAGCATCGGCCATCCAGATTCGTAACACTCCTCAGCTGCATCACCGCTAGGACTGTACACGCTGCATAGACAGGCGCTTCGCTGGCACTCCGTGAGCGTGGTCAAGGACCGGACGCGGCAGGTGTGAGCAATCACTGAGAGCTGACGTTCACGATCATTGAAAACCGACATGGGTGCCGGGCTCCTGGCTGGCATCCGCCAACGCACGGGTTGCCTGGGAGCGGATCACGACGGACCCGAGGCGAGTGGACAGCAGGCAGCATCGCCTGCGTGGCTCACTTGGCGAGCGGGCCATCAACGGCGTCGAGTTGGAGCAGTGGCAGTACGAGGTCACCGCCGGCGGGCGTATCTGGTAGTGCACCGACGACGACCGGCGAACCGTCTGGATGGGACCGAGAGCGCGCTAGGAACAGCCGGACGGACTAGTCGTTGTCTTCGGGCTGATCGTCTGGTGTGCGGAAGGTGCAGGTCGGGCCTGGTGATCTGGCGAGGCGGTGATCCATCGTCGCGAGTGGCGCGTCCAGCAGTTCGGCGACGGCGACGTACCAGGCGTCGTAGGCGGTGAGGTTGTGGCGAAGCTCCCAGATCCTTGGGGCAACAGTGTTGTAGGCGACGAACTGGACGCGCAGGTCGAGCAGGTCGGCATGAGCGAGAGAGGCAACATCGTCGGTGATCTCGCCGGCGTTCGCCGCACGTCCCAGCACGTTGGCCACCTCGACGGGAAGTAGGTGTGGTGCCGCGAGATCCGAGGTGAGGAGTGTTTCAGCCCATTGGCCATCGGCCCCGGAGTCGACGAGTGCTGCGACCACGGCGGATGCGTCGATTACAAGGGTCATCTACGGTCGGCGTCGAGGTGCTTGATGATCTCTGCTGCGGCGAGGGTGGTGCCGGTCCGCTGCTTGCGGTCGACTATGCGTTCGGCGAGAGCCTGCGGGTCGGGGCGGCTGGCGAGGTCGATCAGTTCCCTGCGGAGGTACTCCTGGAGCGAGCGCCCGGATCGGGCGGCCCGTGACGCCAGTTCGTCGCGAGCGTGGTCGGGGACGTCGCGGACTGTGATCGATGCCATAGTTGCAATCTAGCAGTAGCAGCAGCAGTCCAGCATCACCGTTATGAACACCAAGGAGACCATGGCCCTCTCGACGGGAAGCTGATCCGGCGCCTCCAGATCAGAGCTGAAGGTGTGGGTGGAGGACCTTCCCGAAGTTCTCGTGTCAGCTGAGGTCCCATAGGAGTCGGTAGTAGGCGATGCGATCGTGGTCGGGAGCGATTCCATAGGCGTCGAGGAGCGCCCCCTGCCAACCGGGCCCGTAGTTCCACTCGGTACTCCAAGTGGCGATGGCGAGGTCGGCCCAGCGGTCGGCAACACCGAGAGCTCCGAGGTCGACGTGCCCCGACCAACCGCCGTCGTCATCGATGATCGTGTTCGGTGCGCATGCGTCGCCGTGGCACACGACGAGACGGTCGATCTCGGGAGGGTCCCTGAGGATGTCCAACGCTTGGTCGGTGGTCACACCCAGGTGCTCCGGATGCCACTGCGATGGGCCTGTGATCCCAGCGGAAACTCTGGCCTCAGCGCTTGTGATCTGATCGGCGACGGACCACGAGTACGGGCACTCCGCGGCCCGTGCCCGGTCATGGAGCGCTCGGAGCCCGGCACCGATCGTCGGTACAGCGGCCGCGGGGTTCGTTGACCACCTGGGTGATACGGCGTTTTCACCACGCAGGGCCAAGGTGACGAGGATGGATCCCTCGGCATCGGTGTGAAGCGCCAGAACCTGAGGGGCTGATGAGTACGCGCTGAGCCAGCGCATGCGGTCGGCCTCCTCGGCCAGGTCCGGACCTGCAGTGTTGGCGCTCCACTTGAGGTAGCGGTGCTGCTCACCTGTGTCTTCCAGGAACGTCAGGCCTCCGAGCTCGTTCATCCACACCGGTTCCAGCGGTCGTCCGCCGGCAACATCGAGTACCAGCGCCGGGACCACGACGTCCGCGGGAGGTCGCTGTGCGAGCACACACCAAGCATGGACCAGACAAGCGCATGTCGCGACCGATTTGTCCAACTGCCCATGAGCACGGCACGGGTCGCAGTTCGGCGACGAGGATGTCTTACCGTCGTTGACCGAGAAGGCTGATGTCCTCGTCGTGCGCATCACTCGCAATCACCCGCTGCCCGACGCCAACAAGCGGATCCTTTGGCAGCCTCTCACCTTCTTCCTCGCTCTCAACAGCCATCAGCTCGAAGTTCAGGTCGACGAGGCGGTGCCGGTAGTCCCTATCTTGGGCATGTACGGACAATTCGTACATGCCGAACAAGACGATCAGTGTGCCCGACGATGTGGTGCCGATCATCGAGAGCCTCGACATGTCGTTTTCCAAGTGGGTAACGGACCAGCTGAGGCGTCACGGTGCGGTCGGTGCCATGTCGCTGTCAGACCAGCTGCTGGCAGATGCAGCCTTGGCAGGAAGCCGGCGACCCGGGCGGGAAGGTGCACGGGAGATCGGGGAGTGGATGGAACGGTCCGCTCCATGGTGACCCGCGGCGGGGTGTATTGGGTCGAACTGGACAAGAGGCGTCCCTGCGTGGTCGTGTCATCGGCGGGTGTTCTCGGGGTCGATCTCTGGCAGACCCATGTCGTGCCTCTCACCTCGAATGTCGAGCGGGCCGGGCTTGCCGGCAACGTGCTGCTCAAGACCGAGGTCACCGGGCTCCCAAGGGCCTCGGTTGGCATTCCGTTGGGGTTGGAGCTCGTCGATCGGTCCTGGTTGTCCGACCGGGTGGGTCACCTACCAGGGGTCCTGATCGAAGTGTAAGAGTCTAGCAATCGATTATCGAGGGCTCGACTACTATGGGTAGATTCTCTATAGGTGTTGAGCACGCATGGAACAAGGTGCTCGATGCGTCGGGGACTGCCTGCCGACCACGACGTAGGCAGCTCGAAGGGTTGGACAGCAGGGGGACAGGAACATGCCGAGATGTACCGCGGTGGTTCGGGCTGGGGTGGTGTTGCTCGCGGTCGCCATCCTCGTTGGTTGCACGGCAACACCGCCCAACGAGGCAAGTGGCCAATATCCAGTCGACTACACAGCCGAGCCACTGGTGGGTGCTCTTGGGCCGCTGCGTGCCGGCGAGTCACCACCAGGTGCTGACGATCCAACTTGTCGTCCCTCCGCCTTCCATCCCCGGCCGGTCGTGCTGGTTCACGGAGCACTCATCAACCGGTCGTTCTTCCAGACGCTGTCACCGCTGTTGGCGAACGAGGGTTACTGCGTGTTCTCCCTGACATGGGGTTCCCTGGGAGATCCGACGGTGGGAGGGCTCGCTCCGATCGGCCAGGGTGCCCGAGAGCTCGCAGACTTCGTCGACGACGTCCTCGCTCTGACCGGTTCGTCTGAGGTGGACCTCGTCGGGCACTCCGAAGGGACGCTGATGCCCCAGTACTACCTGAAGCGTCTCGGAGGCGCTGGGAAGGTCGGCACGTTCGTCGCTCTGGCGTCGATGTTCCGCGGAACACGACTGGTCGGAGCGGACCAGTTCCTTCCGGCGCTCATGGAACTCCCTTTCGGGATGGGCGACTGGCTCCGAGCCGCCTATACCTCCATGTGTGGTGCATGCCTCCAGGTGCTGTGGGGATCGCCGTTTCTCGAGGAACTCAACCGGGACGGGGTGGCGACGCCGGGGGTGAAATACGTCAGCGTTGTGACCCGCAACGACGAGTTCGTGGTTCCGTACACGTCGGGTGTCATCGACGAACCTGGAGCCATCGACGTGGTCGTTCAGGAGGGCTGCCCGGCAGACGGCTCCGACCACGCCTCGATAGCGTACGAGCGTCGCGCGATGGTCGTGGTGCTCAACGCGCTCGACCCGGCGCATGCGACAGATCCACCATGCGACCTGGCCTTGCCAGTGTGGGGAACGCTCTTCGCCCAACCCGACCCGATCCCACACTGAGCGAGGGTGGCAGCAGAGGTCCACTGGTAGCCCACGCCCAGAACCAGCTGCTGGGTAGACACGACTGCAGAGCTTGAAGGGGTTCGGGGGAACGCCTTCAGCAGATCTCGGACCTGGCGCTCAGCTTGGGCATCGACGTCCGCGACCGAGGCGAACTTCATCCGCTTCGGACCGTGGGTGTTGGGTCCCTGTGCGTCGAGCACACCTCGGGGGTCATCGAGGAGAACGCCTTTGAAGAACATGAGTGCGAGGTGCTCGGAGAACTCCTGGAGCAGAGCGATGTTGGCATCGTCGTGGCAGTAGCAGGGTGATAGTGCTCCACTACTCACTCTCCGATAGACGAACCAGGTCCTCTTGGCCGGTGAGGATGGCCAGGCGGTCGATCTGGCGTCGGATCACTCGGCTGGCCTGGCTGCGGTCCACCACAGGGTTGGAACCGTCGAGCACGATGCCGGCGATTCCGATGGACGTCGCCCAGATCTCCAGTGCAAGGTCCTCGATCTCGCGTTCGGTCGAGGCCGGAAAACACAGCCTGATCGAACCCAGGAAGCACCCATAGGCGACACCGCGTAGTTCGGAAACGCTCGGGTCGAGTTGCTCTCCGGCTCGAAACAGCAGGTCGAAGTGAACGGGCTTGGTGAATGCCCAGTCCAGCACTGCCTCGCCTTCGGCGGCCAGGGCTGCGAACGGGTCGTCGATCCCGGCTCGTGCAGCCTCGACGGCTTCACCCAGTTGGATGCACGCCCGCTCAGCCGCGGCGCGCTGCATCCCAGCGAGTGAGCCGAAGACGTGGCCGGGGGCGGCGTGGGACATTCCAGCCCGGCGGGCGACTGCGCGCAGCCCCACGTTGGCCAGCCCATCGCGCAATGCCTCGGCCTCGAAGGCATCGAGTAGCACGTTCGACGTCGAAGGGGTGTCGGTCAGTTCCTCGACTGTCATACCGGCGAGCATAGCGCCGACCGGAAGTTACTTGACAATGTCACGCACGAAGTCATACGGTCGAGGTACGACCGCGTGACATTGTCACATGATCGAAGTGAACCTAAGACGATTCCGAAGTCCAGACCCGAAGGAACACCTATGCGCATCATCCCCGAGAAGTCCGTCCACAAGGCACTCCACCGATCACCGTTCATGGTCGTGGCCTTCGAGTCCGCCACCGGACCACGCTGTGCCGGAGTGGTCCCCGAGTTCGACGGCCAGGTGATCTGGCTGGGTTCGGTGGGCCACGACTTCAAGGTGCGATGCATGCGCAAGCACCATGAGGTGTCGGTAACCGCCACGGTGCCGACCCGGGTGCCGATCCTGGCATCGTTCATCCCCCCGTCCACGGTGACCTTCAAGGGTCGGGCCGAGGTTCTTCCGATCGACGCTCCCGGGGTGCCCACAGCGCTGAGGAAGGGCATCAAGGTGCCCGCAGACACCGAACTGGCAGCGGTGCGAATCGAGCCGATCGGGGACTTCATCAGCTACGGGCTCGACCTGCCGGTGTGGAAGCTCACCGACACAGACCTCGCGCGCGGTCGCACCGAGTTCAAGGCCGCCACCGCCATGGGCTGATCACGCCAGTGCGTCGACCAGCCCGTTTTCGAACCAGCTACTTGGGCATAGCCGGCAAGCGCTCGGAGAGTTGGTGTGCCACTTGGCTGAGTGTGTTTGTGTCGAGACCGTTCCCGTCGTTGATCAGTTCAGCGAGCTTCTTCGGCCAGCAGACCCACACCCCTTCGAGCTGAAACGGTCGCGCGAAGATGAGCGGCCATTCGGCGTCCACGAAGCTGAGTACGCAATGCAGCGGTACCTCGATCTCACCTAGGGCGTTTGCGACTGCGTCACGTTGCCATTCCAGACCGGTGACGGCCTTGGTTCGGTCGCGCCCGCCCACGTACAGGCGAAGGTCGGTCTTGAAGAACCCACCCACATCACGCCTTTCGACCTTGCCCTTGTATCGCTTGGCATCGACGATCCATACACCCGACGACGCCACAACGAGATGGTCGATGTTGCCTTTGGTTCCTGGCACCTTGCGGTCATGAAGTAGAACTGCCGACTCACCCAAGCTGTCCTGAAGGACCTTGGCGAGTCGTTCCTCACCTCGTGCACCTTGTGCCCATGCCTTCGTAGTCTGTGGGTCATCGGAAAGGAACTTGGCGACCTTGCCTATGCGCCCGGTACCCCAAGTCTCTTCGAGCTTCTGCTCACGCTTTGCATGGCGGCGGTCATACTCCCTGCGTGCGGACGCTCCTGCGACTCCGAGGTCCAGCGTAGGAACCTCCTCGTGTTGCTCGGGAGTCTCGGAGACGGAGGGGCCAGGAGGGGCGCCCGGTTCCCGGCCTGGTTCCCCGGGAGTGCCCTCGACACAAGGGAGACACGTCACTGCTCGTGCGGTTGGGTCCCACTGGGCGCGAGTACCTGCTTCGAGGCCGGTTCCGCACACCGAGCAGGTATCGGGGCGTCTGAGCGCCAGGATCTTGACCGCCACGACCTCGTACTACCAGAACCGCACGCCGGGTGTCGGCTAGTGAATGTTGTCATTCTCCGACTGTTGGTTACGCCGCTGAGGTGAGATCGATTGCGACCTGGTTGTTGTGCAGAGTTGTGGCGCCGGGCTAGCGGTCGCGGAGGCCCTTGCCGGCGAGGATCTGGGGGACGACTTTGTCGATAAGGCGTTCCCGGGTGCCCGATTGCTTCGCTCCCGAGATCTGGAGGTTGTACTCGCGCTGGCGCCCGGGGGTGAGGTTCTCGAAGGCCTCCGCGAGCTGATCGTCAGCAGCGAGTCGTTCGGCGAGTTCGGGTGCGAGTTCCTCGCCTGGTCGCTCGGGTA
>JBKEAI010000111.1:0-2762 GCA_047972145.1 Microthrixaceae bacterium | reverse complement strand
GATCGAGCGACGTGAAGCAGTCGAGATCCCCGGAGTCGACCAGGCACTGTGGGTGACCTCTCCCCCTGATCTGATCCTGCGCAAGCTCTGGTGGTTCCGTCTGGGTGGCGAGGTTTCGGACCGGCAATGGCGCGACGTGGTTTCTGTGATACGTGTCCAAGGACCGGAGCTCGACCTTGTGGCACTCCTGTCCGACGCAACATCGGTCGGTCTCGATGACCTTGCACGGCGAGCGATCGAAGACTCGGAGAGACACCGGCGCCTCTAGCCACCCTCGAGCCGATATCGCCACAGCATAAGGAACCGCATTCGAAACCATGATCTGTTGATCAGGCGTCGCTCGCGGTGGCTACCGCGGCCGTTGAGTCAGCTTCGTGTGCACTCGGCGTATACGTAGGCCACCGGGGAGTAGCGCCACCCTACCTGCATCTTGTTGGGCACTGTGCCACGGGCACGGTCGAGGCCCAACACATCGAGTGGCAGGTAGCTCTCGGCCCGAACGCCGTTGGCGTTGGTCGTGATACCGATGGTGCTACCGAGCACCTGCGCCTTGACCATCATCTGGACCACCTCGACGTCCTTACCGAAGCACGCGTTCTTCCGGGCCATGTCGGGATCTACCACCTCGATGCGAACGGCGAAGTCGTCGCCGACATCTGTCAGGGTCATCCGGTAGCCGGAGATGCTGACGGTGTAGTCGGTCTCGCCGGTGTACTTGACCTTCGTCCGGTTGGATCCGATGATGTCCGCCTCCAGCCACGTACCTGACGCTGGAGGAGTCTCACCGGGGACCAGCGCGTCCTCGTCGGGCTTTGGACAGTCTCCAGCTGCGACCTCGCCGGGACCGATCAACTTGCACCATTCCTCAGGCCATCCACGTGGCCCCGCATCGTCGGAGTCTCCAGAAGACGACGTCTCTTCGCCCAAGGATTGCGGCTCGGAATCGCTGCTACACGCGGCAACGGCTGCAAGGGCTGCGAACGCGGTGAGCACCAACATCGGTTTCAGGATCTTGCTTCTCATGATTGCCCTTTCGACTCTTGATTGCTTCCTTCGGCTCCCAGGCGGGCTTTCGTTAGGTTCCTTCAGCCCACACCCCACCTCAGGGAGGTGGGGAGACGGCACGATCCCGAGCGACAGCTAGTCGATCCCACAGGGTGAAGCGGCCGTCTGGTACACCTCGGCAATCCCTTCGTCGTCCTCTGAGACGAAGAGCATCTCGAGTTGAACCGGGGTCACCGCTGTGGTCATCTCGTCGTAGAGGCACTGGAGCTGCTCGACGTCAGCGCCGTCTTCGGCAACCGACGCCAGAAACCCGTCCACCTGGGTGTCGAAGCCCCGTTCGGAGTCCTGGATCGGACACGACGTTCCCTCGGCTGGCAGCTCGAGGTTGACCAGGTAGTCGACGATCGCATCGTCGACACAGGCCCCACCGCGCTGGAAAGCGATGTGCCCGTCGCCTTCGTAGGTGAGCAAACGTGCCCCCTCGAAGGTGTCGGCCATCCGCTGTGCCCATGGGTACGGCGTGGCGGGATCGCCCACGTTGGCAACCACGAGTATCGGAGGGGCACCCTTGCCGGTGACCGTCGGCACCGGCTCGGCAGGTGCAGGCCACACCGAACAGCTCCCGATCTGCTGGGCACTGCTGAGGCCGAACAGCGGCTGGTCGGCCACGAGCTTGTCGGCGACCTCGCTCACCTCGGCTGCATCCAAGCGACGCGTGGCGTCCGAGCAGTTGACCGCGACGAGAACATCGGTGCTGTTGTCGTAGTCATCTCTCTCGTCGGGGTCACCGTCGTCGTCGGACTCTGCCTCGAGGTCCTCTACGTCGATCGGATCATCGTCGATCGGTTGTTCCTCGGACTCAGCGGTACCGACCAACAGCTCCGCTCCACCGTCGGTGAAGTCCGACAGGGCGAGGGCGAGCGTGCCCCAGTTGTCGGTGTTGTAGAGCGACCCCGACACCGCACCGATGAAGTCGGATTCGTCCATCTCGACCTCGGTGCCGTCAACCTGGGTGTAGGTGAGCGGCCCGTCGTCGAAGGAGGCCAGGATCGCATCCACCTCGGCACGCGGGTCCGAACCCATCGGGCACGAGTCGCTCTCGGCACACGCATCCACGAAGCGGTCGAACGCCAACTGGAACCCGGCGCCCTGTTCCTCCATCTCCTGGATCGGATCGGGATTCGGCATCACCGACGAATCGAGCACCAGCGCACGCGCCTTGTCGGGGAAGAGCGTGGCGTAGACCGAGCCGATCTGGGTTCCGTAGGAGAACCCGAGGTAGTTCAACTTGTCGTCGCCGAGGGATTCGCGGAGCAGGTCGAGGTCGTTGGCGACGTCGACTGTGCTCATGTGCTTGACCAGCTCGGGGTTCTGATCGACACAGGCGTCGTAGCTGGCCTGCGCGTAGTTGAGGTAGGCATCGAACGACGCGTCCTCGTCGGCACCATCGAGCGCATCGTCGTCGATCTCACATCTGAACTCGGTGCTGTAGCCCACACCCCTCGGGTCGAACCCGACGAGATCGAAGCGATCCGAGAGCTCGGTTGGGAAGTCCTCCGACATCCCCACCACGGTGTCGACCCCCGATCCACCCGGTCCACCGGGGTTGATCACCAACGATCCAATCCGTTCGAATTCGGTGCCGGTGGAGGGCATGCGGATGACCGCCATGTCGATCATCTCGCCATCGGTCTCACCGGGAACGAGCGGCACCTCGAGGGTTCCGCACTCCAGGGTGGAATCCTCGTCCTCGACGA
>JBKEAI010000029.1:0-16520 GCA_047972145.1 Microthrixaceae bacterium | reverse complement strand
GTGGTACGCCCGGACGGGTCCGCGGTCGTTGTGAGACGTCCGGCATTGTCATAGCTGTAGTTGGTGCTGCGTAGCAGCGGATCGGTTTCCGAAACGAGTTCGCCAGCCGGGTTGTAGTCGGTCTTCCACTGCTTCAGGTTCGGGTCGGTGCGGGTTTCGAGACGGCCACGGTTGTCGTAGGTGAACGAGGTTCGGTTGTCGAGCGAGTCGTCAACCCACTCGAGGGTGCCATCTGGGTAGTAGTGGTATTCGACGGTGCCTTGGCCACTGATTCCAGTTGTTTCGAGTTCCCCACGCGGGGTCCAGGTGTTGGTGGTGATGACCCCGGCGGGGCCGGTGCTGGTCAGCACTCTGCCGAGACCGTCGTAGGTGGTCGTGGTTTCGTTGCCTTCGGGGGTCTTGACGTAGTTGACCAGACCATCCGCGTTGTAGCCGTACTCGCTCAGCAGGTTTCCTGGTACCTGACGCGTCGACCACGTCAACGACGTCCGGCCGACCTTCGACTCGATCGCCAACCCCGTATCCGTCAACACATCCAACCGCCTTGTACCGCTCGCCGCCGGCACTGTCACCTCACGAGCCGAACCCGGGTACCGCGCAGCGATTGAATCAGCACCAGCATTGCCCATCCGCTGGTTCGCCAGAACCTGAGGTGTTATGAACCGCCCCGGGTCTGACAGAGACACGTTCTATTGGATTCCACCCCGGTGGGGCAGGTCTGTCCAGCAGCGTAGCGGACAGCTTCCAACGCAACTGGTGGGACGTCGGTGACGTAGCTATCCACCGTGAACGAGGATGTCGTCGATGTACGCCACATCGAATCGGGGGGTAAGGGATCAGCTCTCGCCTGAGGGCCCGGTGCAGTCGGCGATGATCTTCGCGATGTTGTCGGGGATCTCGATGTCGGCCCCCGATTCGGCCTCGGACTGGTCCTCCTCGAACTTCTTGGCCTCCTCGAAGGGGACCTTCTCCACAAGGCCGTCGTAGATGCACTGGCAGTCCTTCTCAGGAGCCAGCGTCTGTCCGCCTTCGGGCACCTCGTTGGTGTCGGGATCCACGCCGGTGCACCCCAACATGAAGTTCTCCTCGTAGTCGTCCCCATAGCTGGTGGGCTGCGGGTTGACACTGCACGACGCGACGAATGCGGCTGTGGCGCCGATGGCTACGACGAGTCGGAAACGTGCGAGTTTGGGCATGGGATGGCTCACTGGTGGGGCTCCTGGGCGGGAGGGAACCCGGCCACGCTAGTTGGCAGCGGCCGCTTCCACCACGTCACGGGGGCCCTTGGAATGCGCCTGCTTGCGCCAGATGAGGAACGTGATTATCCCGAGCACCACCTGCGGGATGAACGAGGCTGCGCGCCACAGCAGCGTCGCTGCGAGCGCAGTGTCGCGGTCGGCTCCCATCGATGCCATCATCCCCACCATCGCTGCGTCGACGGTGCCCAGGCCTCCAGGGGTGATCGGGATGAAACCGGCGAGTCGTGCGATCGCGAACGCTGCGAAGAGCTGCACCAGGTTGATCCCACCGCTGGTTCCCGTGAGCCCGAAGAACGCGACCGCGAGGATCGCGAACTGGCAGAGCTGCTGGAGGATGCTCGTGATGGTGAGGAGCCCCCAGCGGTCCTCGACCACGCCGCGCAGGTTGTCGCGGAAGTGGATCACCGCCTTGGTGACCTGACCGTCTCCATCTTCAGATTCGCTGGCTGACCCCTGATCGGCCACACCCCTGCGCTTGTTCACCTTGGCGATCAACGGTGCCGCAAGCCGGTCGCCGAGCTCACCGACACGGCGCGCCGTCACCTCACTGCGCAACACGAGGATCAGCAATCCGACCATCACCCCGATGGCGACTATCCCACCGATCGCACCCAACACCTCCGAGGTGGTTGCGCCACCCTGGAACACTATGGCGAGCACTCCGAGTGCGGGCAGGCCGAGGGTGACCAGGAGGTTCCACACGCTCGTGGCAGCGATCGCTGAGCTGGTAGCGGCGGGACCGAAGCCGTAGCCGCTGAGCATCGTGTACTGGACACCGAGCCCGAAAGCCCCTCCGGCGGGGATGGCGTTGGAGATCATGAACGACGTCTGGCGTACGACGAACCCCTTGCCGTAGGGCAGGCCCGGTAGCGCTGCCTGGTAGGGGAACACGTACACCACGATGTTCACCAGCGCCGCCACCAACAGGGCCGCGACCGCAGCGACGGACATCTTCTGGATCGAGTCCCATGCCTGGCTGTAGTTGGCGAACTTCGGGAACACCCCGAAGAACACGAACGCCAACACCGCCACCGTGAGCACACCCGCGATCACCTGCTTGCGACGATCGAGCTTCGTCACCGGCGGGGCTTGCACCGCATCGCCACCCTCGTGGGGATCCGTTGAACTCACGGCCGCCACGATACGGGTTCGTCCAGCGGATCGGGCGCTTTTGCACCACCAACCCTGCTCCGGTCCATCACCGGGTCACTTCGGAGAACCTCCACCGGCGATCGCGATCGCCCGGGCAAACACCGCATCGAGCATCTCCTCGGTGAGCCGACCGGTGAAGGTGTTCTGCTGACTCACGTGGTAGCAACCCAGCAGCACCGTCCCGTCGGGAGCCGCGTGCTCGGCACCGTGGCCGAAGCGGGGTCGGGGGTGCATGCCGAGCAGCTTCGCCATCTGCGCGTGTCCGAAGCCCCCGAGCGCGATGATCACCCTCACCCGCGCCAGCAGCGAGAGCTCCTCGGTGATGAACGGCGCACATTCGTCGCGCTCGGCGGTGGTCGGCTTGTTGTCGGGTGGAGCGCACTTCACCGGGGAGGTCACCCACGCACCCCGCAATCGCAGGCCGTCTCCCAGAGAGGTCGCTTCGGGCTGGTTGGCGAGCCCGGCACGGTACATGGCTGCATAGAGCCAGTCGCCGGAACGGTCCCCGGTGAACATCCGACCGGTACGGTTGGCCCCGTGGGCGGCGGGGGCCAGGCCCACCACCGCGATCGTCGCAGCCGGATCCCCGAAGCCGGGTACGGGCCGTCCCCAGTAGGTCTCGTCACGAAACGCCGCCCGCTTTTCCCGCGCGACCTTCTCACGCCATCGCACGAGCCTCGGACATGCCCGACACCGGACTATCCGGGCTTCCAATGCTGCGAGCTCGCTGGGGTGGTCCACCACGAACCGAGCTTCCCACAGCGGGCGATCCTGTCGGACCGCACGATGCTGTCGGACCGCACGATGCCATGGGACCGGAGCAGACCCCGGGAGGGGGCGATTCGGGACGGCCACCTGCCCTCTCTAGGATCGTGGGGGTGGGATCACAGAGTTCGGCGCCCGCACTCGTGCTGTTGGTGCGCCACGGCACGACGGCGACCACCGGATCGGTGCTGCCCGGACGCGCCCGCGGACTCCACCTCTCCGAAGAGGGCAGCGCCCAGGCCGAAGCCGTCGCCGCTCGCATCGCAGAAGTGAAGCCGACCGCCGTCTACGCCTCACCGATGGAGCGCACCCGCGAGACCGCGGCGCCGATCTCACGGGCCGCGGGGGTGCGCACACGCACCTCCAAGGGGCTGATCGAGTGCGACTTCGGGGAGTGGACCGGCAAGAAGCTCTCCGACCTGCGTCGGCGCAAGGAGTGGGCATCGGTGCAGCGCTCACCGAGCGTGTTCCGCTTCCCCGGCGGCGAGTCGTTCGCCGAGATGTCCCAACGCATGTGGCAACAGCTCGCCGAGCTTGCGAGCCGCCATCCCGGCGAGCGGATAGTGGCGGTCAGCCACGCCGATCCGATCAAGGCCGCCGTCGCAACAGCGTCGGGGGTGCATCTGGACAACTTCCAGCGCACCGTGATCTCACCGTGTTCTGTGTCCGCGATCCTCCTCGGCCCCGGAACCCCGATCGTGTTGTGTGTGAACAACACCGGTCAAGACCTCGCCTCGCTGGCAGTGTCGTGATGACGGTGTCGTGATGACGGTGTCGTGATGGCAGCTGGGGACTCCTTCGACTTCGACTCGCTCGACGCGTTCGTGCCGGGAGCGGTCGGTGAACCAGGTGGTCGCGTGTTCTACCTCCAGGCGCGCCTGGGCAAGCGGATCGTGTCGCTGCGCTGTGAGAAGCAGCAGGTGGGCATGCTGGGGCGGTACCTGACGCAGCTGGCCGAGGCGATCGGCCCGGTGGAGGTGGAGCGCGACGTCGTCGGGCTGGTCGAACCCGTCGAGGAGCAGTGGACCGTCGGCCAGCTGTCGGTCGGCGTCGACGAGGCCAACGGCCGGATCCTCGTCACAGCGGAGGAACTGGTCGCGCAGGAGATCCTCCTCGACGACGTCGAGTTGGACGACCCGGACATGGACGACCCCGACATCGACGACGACCCCGACCTGCTCGACGCAGCGCTGCTGTCATCCCTGGTGGAAGCCGCTGGCGAGATGCTCGACGAGCCCGCCGAGGCGCGGTTCGTGATCAGCGCCGGGCAGGCTCTCGCGTTCGGTGAACGGGCCGAGGAGTTGCTCTCCGCCGGGCGGCCCGCATGTCGGCTCTGCGGCGCACCGATCGACCCCGAGGGTCACGCGTGCCCGAGGTGGAACTGATGTCCTCAGGGTACGCTGACGGCGCTCGGATCGATGGCTGACGCGGACCCCGCTGAGGGCCGCGAGTTCACCTACGAGGCGACCATCGCTCCCGCGGACACAGAGGCGATGCTCACGCTGCTGCGCGAAGGGGAGATCGAGGTGCTCGGCCTGATGCCGTGGTCGTCCAACGGGACCTTCCTCACCCAGGTCGTAGACGGCGAGGACCACGCTCCCGCGATCTACAAGCCCCATCGCGGCGAACGCCCGCTGTGGGACTTCCCCGGCGGGCTCTGGAAACGGGAGGTCGCCTCCTGGGAGCTCTCCGACGAGTTGGGCTTCGGTCTCGTCCCGCCGACGGTGGCACGCGTCGAGGGAGCCCCGATGGGTCCTGGTTCGCTCCAGGCGTTCGTACCGGCGCGCTTCGACGAGCACTACTTCACGCTGCGCGACAGCGGTGATCCCGAAATCGATCGACAGCTGCGCGAGCTCTGCGTACTCGACCTGGTGGCCAACGCGACAGATCGCAAGGGCGGACACTGCCTCCTCGACGACGAGGACCGGCTCTGGGCGATCGACAACGGGCTCAGCTTCCACACCGAGTTCAAGCTGCGGACCGTGCTGTGGGACTTCGCGGGTGACCCGATCCCCGATTCGGCGATCGAACCGCTAAACCGCCTGGTAGAGCGTGGCGTACCCCAACGTCTCACGCGGTGGCTGGAGCATGACGAATGCGACGCCGTCGCAGCCCGGGCCGCCGAAGTGCTCGCAGCCGGCGAGTTCCCACACGACCCGACCGGGCACCGGATCCCCTGGCCGTTGGTATGAACGGTGACGCTTCACATGAGACCCTCGACACCTGGCTTGCGCGTGGCGACCTCGACGAGTTGATCAGGGAGGTCGACCGCCGCGCCGACCGACATGACTGGCATGGTGTCGAAGAGGTGGCCCGGCGATCGCGCGCGGCGATCGAACGGGGCCACCAGCTGTGGCCCGCCGCGTCGTTCGCCGAGTACCGCATCGCTCTCGGAGCGCCCGCGGAGATCGCGGCATCGGTGGTGAGGGAAGGCGCGGGCTGGATGGCTCCGGGTCCACTCGCCGAGGTGGTCGCTCAGGACCACACGTTCTCGGACCTGCGCACACACCTGGAAGTGGGCCCACTCGCCGCTGTGGTGGCCGGCGAGCGGGTGCTGCGCGGCGAGGAGATCGCGGACGACCAGCCGGTGGCGGGGGAACTTCCGGGGAGGCTCCTCGACTGGGAGCCTCGCTACCTGTTGGCGAGCTATGCCCCCGACGGCTTCCGCTTCGACACACCCGAGGTGGCCGACCCCACCCGGATGCAAACGGTGGAGCTCGAGGCGCTGGACACCGCTGCCATGGCAGATCCCGACGCGCTCGACGCGGCGAGCGCCTTGCACGGAGCGGTCGCCCACTGGGCGACGCGTTCGGCGGGCACGGTCCGGGTGAGCGGCGTGGCCGGCAACCACGTGGATGCCCTCGCCGCTCTGGGGTTGACCGAGGCGCGTTGGAGGGAGGCGACCCCCTCGGAGTTCGCCACCGTGCTCGCGTGGGCCGCTGCCGACGGTGCGGCGAACGGACGTCGGCGGGGAGCCGCAGCGGGTCGTTCCGAGCTGTGGTGGTGCCTGGTGACCCTGTGTGGGCTCGACGAGCAGTGGCCGTGTGACCCCGGAAGTGACGCCGCCGAGTTGCGCTTCGGTCTCTGGCTCCCCACCGAACCGGTCACCGGCTGGTCCTGCCGATTGACCGTGGAGGACCCCCTCGACGGCCTCGCATGGGCGCTCGACGCCTCCGAGACAGCCATCGAGACAGCCATCGAGGTCGACCGACCCATCTGAAGCCGATCCGGTGTGCAGGTCAGATGCCCACCGGCCCCAGACAGCGTCGGGTGAAGGAGCTCTCGAACACGCCGTGTGGGTCGAGCTCGGCCCGCAGTGCCCCGAAGCGGTCCCAGCCCGGGTACACAGCGGCGAGCTGTGCTGCGTCGCGCCGGTGCAAACCGGCCCAGTGCGGGCGTCCGCCGTGCGCCGCCATGATGTCCTCCACCGCGGCGAAGTAGCCCTCGTAGGGGCTGCTCCGATGACAGCGAACCGCGATGTAGCCGGTCTGGCGCCCATGGGCCATCGACATCACCGCATCGTCGGGACCAGAGGTGCGCACCTCGATGGGCAGCGTGGTCGGGCCCCCCGTGGAATCGATCCAGTCACGCACCTCGGTGAGCGCCTCCGTGGTCACCTCGAGGGGAACCGCGTACTCCATCGCGATCGCTCGCTCGTGTCCCAGGCCCGCAAACGCCCGATGGGCCGCCTCGTTGTACTCGATGCGCTGTGACCGCGACGTCGCGTGGGACAGCTTCGGAACCAGAGATGGGCCCACGACGCCGAGACGGGCGGCAACGCCGAACCTGCCGTTGTCGCACAGCTCCCTGGTGCGCCACCGATCCAGACGACCCGGCGGAGCCAGAGGGGCTGTGTTGCGCTCGGAGGTCGCCGTCCACATCGTGTCGGTGTGGGGCAGGTAGACGAACCCGAAGTGGTCGTTGCCGGCGACGTCATCTCCGAAGGACTCCACCACGGCACCGAAGCGACGCTGCCGGTACACCACGTGCAGGTGGAACGCCGGAACCAGCGACAGGGTGACGGTGCTGATGACACCGAGCGCGCCCAGACCCACACGCGCCACGTCGAGCAACTCCGGTGTCTCGTCCACGTCGAGGACGCGCGCGATGCCCGCGCCGTCGATGAGGCGCATCGCAGAGATGGAGCCGCACAGACCACCGAAGCGCACGCCGGTTCCGTGGGCACCTGTCGAGGTCGCCCCCGCGATGCTCTGCCGATCGTGGGTGCCCGGGTTCTCCAGGGCCCAACCGCGGGTCCAGAGGTACTCCGAGAGCACGCCGACGCGCGCGCCGGCCTGCACCGTGATCGAGCCGGCTTCCGCGTCGAAGTCGAGGATCCGTCCGTAGTGGGTCAGGTCGAGCAGCGTCCCGTCGGTGAGCGCGCAGTCACTCGATGAGTACCCCGAGCCGACGGCCTTGATCCGCGTGCCGTTTCGTGCCGCGTCACGCACCAGCTCGCAGAGCTCGTGTTCGGTGGTCGGCGTCACGACGTCGACCAACGCGCGCTGGTTGCCCGCCCGGTTCTTCCAGAGGTCGCTCACCGAGCCGACCCTTGGCAGTCGTTGCGGTCTGCCAGTCGTTGCAGCCTTCCAGTCGTTGCAGTCTGCCAGTCGTTCAGGTCGGTCACCCGCGCCGGTCTGTCACCGGTTCTGGAGTGCCTCCAGCAGGGCGGGGAGCACCTTGTGGACATCGCCGACGATCCCGAGGTCGGCCACCGAGAAGATCGGGGCGGCCTCGTCCTTGTTGATCGCGATGATGTTCTTGGAGCCCTTCATGCCCACCAGGTGCTGGGTCGCTCCGGAGATGCCCGCAGCGATGTACACGGTCGGCTTGACGACCTTGCCGGTCTGGCCGACCTGGTACGAATAGGGCACCCAGCCGGCGTCGACGATCGCACGCGATGCGCCGGGCGCACCGCCGAGGGCCTTCGCGAGGTCCTCGATCATCTGGAACTTGTCCTCCTCGCCCAGACCACGTCCGCCTGAGACGACCACCGCGGCATCGTCGAGCGACGGGCCGGTCTTCTCCTCCACGAAGCGGTTGGTCACCGTCGCGGCACCGGTGTTGCCGAGGTCGCCCGCGGTGAGCTCCTCGGTGGCTGCGGCACCACCAGAGGGGTTCTCGGCGGGGGTGAAGGACTTGGGGCGCACCAGGAAGATGCCGACCTTGTCGCCGGTGAAGCGCGTGTAGACGTCGGTGGTACCGCCGAAGACCGGTTCGCTGCCCACAAGGGCACCGTCTCGCTCGGCGATGTCGACCACGTTGGTGATGACCGGTGCGTCCAGCTTGACCGACAGCCGTCCGGCGACGTCACGACCGCTGTAGCTCGTGGCGGCCATTATCGCGTCGGGGGCGTTGCCACCCTCGACCGCTGCGGCGATGGCACCCGAGACGACGGGGCCGAGGAGCTTCCCGTCGGTTCCACCGACGGTGTACACCTTCGATGCCCCGTGTGCGCCCAGCTCGGTCGCCACATCGGCACCCGCCGCGGTCACGCACTCGACGCTGTCGGCGAGCTCGCCCGCCTTGGCGAGCATCTCGAGGGTCGTGCTCGTCACGGCGCCATCGGTGGCCTCTGCGAACACCCAGATCTTGGAAACAGTCATGTTCTCGTTCCTTTCGAGTCTTCGCTCAGATGACCTTGAGCTCGGCCAGGTAGTCGACGATCTTCTGGAAGCCCTCGCCGTCGTCCTCTACGACGGTGCCGGCCTCGCGCTCCTCGGCGGCGGCGATCTCGACGATCTCCTGGCCCGCTCCCGCCCAGCCGACCTGGGAAGAGTCGAGTCCGAGGTCGGCCACGCTCACCTCGTCGACCGGCTTGGACTTGGCGGCCATGATCCCCTTGAACGACGGGTAGCGGGGCTCCACGACCCCCGCGGTCACCGACACCACCGCCGGTGTAGGCGACTCGACGTCGTCGTAGCCGGCCTCGGTCTGGCGCTGCACCTTGACGGTGCCGCCGTCCACCGCGATCGACTTCGCGAAGGTCACCGACGGAAGGCCCAGCAGCTCTGCGATCTGCTCGGGCACCGTACCGGTGTAACCGTCGGAGGACTCGGTGGCGGTGATGATGAGGTCGGCCTCACCTGCGCGTCCGATCGCCTTGGCGAGGACCTTCGCGGTGCCGAGGGAGTCCGAGCCGGCCAACGCGTCGTCGGAGACGAGCACCGCCTTGGCCGCACCCATGGCGAGGGCGGTGCGCAGCCCGCTCGTCTCGTTGTTGGGGGCCATCGAGACGAGCGTCACCTCACCGCCACCGGCGGTGTCCACCAGTTGGAGGGCCATCTCGACCCCGTAGGAGTCGGACTCATCGAGGATGAGCTTGGAGTCCCTCTTGAGGGTCTTGGTGTTGGGATCCAGCGCGCCCGGGTCCGCCGGGTCGGGGATCTGCTTCACGCATACGACGACGTTCATGGCTCGGAGTCTGCCGCAGGCCACCGGCGGCCGACAAAACCGCGCACGGCGCTCCAGCGACGCAAGTTCAACCGAGCGCGCGCCTCGCCAGGGCGGGCGTGTTGCTCACGATGCCGTCGACGCCCCAGCGCGCGAGGGTCGCTATGCGTTGTGGGTCATCCACGGTCCAGGTGTTGACCACCAGCCCGGCGTGTTTCGCGGCCTCGAGGTACTCCTCGCTGACGATGGGGTCCCACGGGTGTATGTACGGGTGGCCACGCTGCACCGTGGAGTCGATGACCCTGCGCCAGTCGGGGTCGATGCTCAACTGCGCTGTCGGTGGACCGCCGCGCTCGCGGACCCGGTCGACGGTGGCGGGATCGAAGCTCGACACGACGAACGCCTCCCCGCCGTCGTTCGCCCCTTCGCGGGTCGCCAGGCGTGACCGCAGGAGCTCCACGACCTCGTCGACGAAGCTGAGTGAATAGGGATCGTCGTTGTCGCCCAGGTCGCCGGGGGTGTTCTTGATCTCGACGTTGACCGCCATCGCGCGACCGCGCTCGTCGGCTCCATCTCGGCATGCGTCGAGTGCCTCGGTCAGTTCGAGAACTCCTGAAGGGCGTTCATGCGATGGAGTGGCCCAAACCCATCGCTTGTCCCGATACCACGCATCGTGGTTGACGATGAGGTGGCCATCGGCCGTGTGACGAACGTCAAGTTCGACCATGTCCGCACCCTGTCTGGCCGCCTCTAGAAACGCATCCCGTGTGTTTTCAAGGCGATCAGCCGATGCACCGCGGTGGGCGATGATGAGTGGTTCTTCCCGCTCTGACATGTTTCCGCAACTTTTCCTTTACACGGTCAGTGGCCGCCGGTAGTTTGACCTTGTTCACGGATTCACAAGTTCCCAGCCGGCGTTCAGCCAGCAAGCACCGACGTCGAACGACGCTAGGCGATGTTTGCAGGGGTACGCAGCGGGAAACCAGTGGGTCCGGGTGCCGACCGACACAATTCGGGACACGCAGTGAGCGCGCCCGACATTCAATGGAGGACCCAGTGGCCCTGATCACAAGCCGAAGCCTCGACATCGCAAGCGACGACTGGCGGGCGATGTCCGCATGCCGCGACACCGACCCGTCGCTGTTCTTCCCGGTAGGCACCACCGGGCCTGCACTCGAGCAGATCGCCTCGGCGAAGTCGGTCTGCGAGACCTGCGAGGTGGCCGAACCCTGCCTGCGCTTCGCACTGGAGACCAACCAGGACTCAGGCGTGTGGGGCGGACTCTCCGAAGAGGAGCGCCGCCAGATCCGCCGTCAGGCCCGCGCCGCGGCGGCACGCAGCAACGCCTCCTGAGCCCTTCGGGCCCACTGCACCCGGGTCACACCGACCCAGCCCGTTCGATCGGGCCCGCCGCTCACTCCGGGGCCTTGCGCGGCACCTGTAGAACCACCTGGGTGCCCTCGCGTTGCGGTGGCCCCCCGGCCACCCCGAAGGTGATCCGGCCTCCCAGGTCGGCCACAAGGCCCTGCACGATCGACATCCCGAGGCTCGAACCGTTCGGATCGAACCCCCCCGGTGCGCCTACACCGTCGTCGCGGACCACGACCTCGACGGTGGAATCGTCGTGTGAAAGAGCGATCGTGACCTGACCCGCCGTGCCCCGCTCGAGGGTGCCCGGCGGGTACGCGTGGTCCATGACGTTCTGCAACAACTCGGTCAGCACCACCGCCAGCGATGTCGCCTGGGGCGATCCCAGATCCCCACCGCTGCCCGAGATCCCGAAGCGCACCGGCCGCTCCGGTGAGGTGAGTCCTTCTTCGACCATGCGCACCAGGGGCCGCACGATCTCATCGAGGTCCACCTCGTCGGCGGCAACGCCCCGCGAGAGGGTCTCGTGCACCAGTGCGATCGAGCCGATCCGGCGAACAGATTCGTCGATCGCGGCCTTCGCGGTCGGCTCCTGGAGGCGCCGGCCCTGTAGGCGCAGCAACGAGGAGATCGTCTGGAGGTTGTTCTTCACACGGTGGTGGATCTCGCGGATCGTCGCGTCCTTGGAGATCAGCAACCGATCCCGGCTGCGCAACTCCGACACGTCGCGCATCAACACGACCGCTCCGTCGACCCTTCCGGCGGACAGCAGCGGGATGCTCCGGGACACCACCGTGGTCTCGCCGTGGTCGAGGTCCTCGATCGCGGGCAACCTGGAGAGGAACGACCGGAACACACCGTCTCCGGCCTGACCGAAGTTGGATACGAGCTCGCCGAGGATGGCACCGGAGACACCCAGGCGGCGAAGCGCGGAGACCGCGTTCGGCGAAGCGAAGGTCACGCGACCCGTCGGGTCGACGAGGAGCACACCGTCACCTACCCGGGGACCACCTGCGGAGAGCACCTCCTCGTCGGCGAAGGGGAACTCCCCCGCCGCGACCATCGCTGCCAGCCGGTCGAAGATCTCCAGGTAGGTGCGGGCAAGGTCGCCCGGAGGGCGCGCCAGCGCCAGGGGCGACTCGCGTGCCATCACCGCCACCACCTCACCGTGGTGGCTGACCGGCACAGCGGTCACCTTCACGGACTGACCGAGCCACTCCGAATCGACCACGTCGTCGTGTATCCGGCCATCGCCTGCGGCGAGTGCCACCAGCGGACGTTGCTCATCGTCCACGGTGCGGCCCACAACATCCTCCTCGAACAGCGTCTGGCCCGTGTTCGGCCTGATCTGGTTGACCACGAGGAACCGTCGACCCTGGTCCTGACCGTGGGGAAGTGGCACGTACAACAACAGGTCCGAGAACGAGAAGTCTGCGAGCATCGCCCAGCTGACCACCAGTCGCCTGAGGTGCCGCGAGACGTCGTGGTCGACCGGGGGTACGACGAGCGCGACGTGCTCGGCGGTGAAGTCCTCCTCGTCGTCGACCTCGATCTCCTTGGCTGCCGCGAGATCGCCGCGCAGCGGGGGTAGGAAGCGCGTCGGGTCCCCCGCGGAGCCGTCATCGGTGCCGACGATCGGACCGTTCACCGCCAGATCCTCCCACCGAGGTCGACCAGACCGGCGAGCGAGTGGATGTCCTCGGTCATGTAGGGAAGCGACTCGACCAGCTCGGCGTACCTGCGGAACTCGTTGCGCTGCTCGGCCTCGCGGCGCGCCACGACCTGGTAGTCGAGGAAGCTGGAGCCTGCCTCGGTGAGCACCTGCGCGAGGTGCGGTACCTCCACAGCCGGCCCGGCGAGGTCACCGGAGAGCTCATCGGCCAACTTGTCTGCGTCGCGCACCATCGCCTTGGCAGCCGATGTGGCCTCGGTGTCGAGCAGGTACTCGGGCAGGACCTTGTTGAGCACGAGCGCACCGAGGTGGTACCTGCGCTCGGCCAGCAGCTCGCAGAAGTAGCGCGCCTCGCGGCTCGGTGCCACCTCGAGGGTGGACACCACCACGAAGCTCGTCTGGGGCCCGCCCAGCAGCGCCGTCACGGCGCGTGCCCGTTCGACGAACCCGTCGTACATCGTCTGGAACAACATGAAGAACTCTGCGATGTCCTCGAGGAACTGGCTTCCGAGGATCCGGTCCGCCACCGAGTAGAACGGCTTGGACGCCATGTTCATCACCCGCGACCTGTAGGGGGTGATGAGCCACCGCAGCAGGGGTGACGAGAAGAAGTCGGCCATGCGTTCGGGGGCATCGAGGAAGTCCACCGCGTTGCGCGTCGGTGGGGTGTCGACCACGATCAGGTCGTAGCGACCCGATGCATGGATCTCGTACAGGCGCTCCATCGCCACGTAGTCGTGGCTCTGGACGAACTTGGAGGTGATGTTCTGGTAGAGCGGGTTGGCGAGGATCGCGTTGCGTGTCTTGCGGTCGGGAGCGTGCTGGGAGATCAGCTCGTCCCAGGAGGCCTTGGTGTCGAGCATCGCCACCCACAGCTCGCCCTCGGACTCCACGCCGGCCTCGGCGAACACCTCCGCGGGGACCTCCACCTCGACGTTGCCGAACTGCTCGAGACCCAGCGCGCTCGCCAGGCGGCGTGCCGGATCGACGGTCAACACCAGCACCTTCACACCCAGGTTCGCCGCGGCGACCGCGCCTATCGCAGCGGCGGTGGTGGTCTTGCCCACGCCGCCCGAACCAGTGGAGACGAGCACCTCCTTGGCGCTGCACAACTGCTCGATCGAGCGCACGGGCTCAGCGTTGCGGCTCATCGGTGCCCACTCACAGTGCTTCCCCGTTCACAGTGCTTCCCCGTTCACAGTGCTTCCCCGCTCACAGTGCTTCCCCGTTCACAGCAGTTCCTCGCCCAGCGCCTCGGCGATCCGGCTCGTCGCCCGGGTGCCGTGTGTGCGGTGGAACAGGAACGGCAGGTACACGACGGGAACTCCCGGTGGGAGCTCCTCCCTCAGCCGTTCGAGGTGGCCGACGCTGCCACGGCGCAGGTCCACCGCCAGTCGCGCTCCTGCGAGCACGTCGTCGACACCGCCGCCGACCAGGGCACCGAGGTCGTCGCGCGCCGGTTCGGCGCCCACGCGCTCGAAGATCGACTCCTCGGCATGGCTGAACAGCTCGGGCAGGACCCGGTTGACCACTACCGCCGCCACGTCGATCGACGTCTCGGAACCCAGACGGCCTATCAGCTCGAGCGACTCGGTGACGGGCATCTCCTCGGGTGCGGTCACCACCACCACACCGGTCTCCGCGGGGTTGGTGAGGATGTCGATCATCCACTCGGTCTGCGAACGCACCACGCCGACGCTCACCAGCTCCGAGATCGCCACGGGTGACGCGAGCTGGCCCACGACATGGCCCGATGCCGACGAATCGACGATCACGAGGTCGTAGTTGTCCTCCTTGACCTCGTAGGTGAGCTTGCCGACCGTGAGGATCTCCTTTACCCCCGGAGCCGCGTTGGCGACGAAGTCGAAGGTGCGCGCCAGGGGTCCCACCCGGGCGAGCAGCGGCAGGTGCAGCTGGAGCCGCATGTACTCCTTGAGCGACTCCTCTGTGTCCATGCACATGGCGAAGAGCCGCTTGCGCACCTGGGTGGGCGTGAAGCTCAGGGGGCCGATGCCGTAGAAGTCCGAGAGGTTCCCCTTGGCGTCGACCTCGCACACGAGGGTGCGCCGGCCGTGACTCGCCGCCAGCACACCGAGTGCCGAGGCGACGGAGGTCTTGCCGACACCACCTTTGCCTGTGACGAACAGCAGGCGCCGGTCGAGCAACGGGACGGCCGGCACCCGTCGCTCAGGGGACACTGGGTACCGGTCCCACTAGCTCGAGAAGCCGATCGAGCGGCTGTCGGAGTCCGAACCGATCTCTACATACGCGACCTTGCCGGCGGGAACGCCCACCTCACGGCCGCGCTTGTCGGTCAACCAGAGCACGCCGTCGCCCCCGCCCAGCGCCTCGTCGACCTGGGTGCGCAGGGCATCGCGGTCGGTGTCGTCTTCGAGCTGAAGGTCGATCTCGCGGGCTGAGTAGGTAACTCCGATGCGTACGTCCACGGAGCCCATGCTATAGATCCCAGATGCCCTCCAGACCATCGACCGGCGAGCGCACCGGAGCCGGCCGTACACCGATCCGGGTGGTCGTCGTCGCCCACGGCCCACCGATGCGCGGGGGCATCTCCACGGTGGCGATGGACATCGTCGACAACGAACAGCTCAACGCCGAGTTCGAGGTCGTGTTCTTCAACACCTCCCAGAACGACGACGGCCGTGGAGAGTTCGGCCTGGAGAACATCGTGCGCGCGTTCGGCCATGCGTGGGGGACCTTCCGCAGGGCCCAGCGGGGCTCGGTGGTCCACACCCACTCGGTGCAGGACCCGGTGTTCGTCGCCTGGCGCCAGGTCGCCATCGCCGCTGCGGCGCGCCTGCGCGGGGCTCGCGTGCTGCTGCACAACCACGGCTACCTGCCCTACATGAACGAACCCGGCCGATACCGAGTCGGCCGCGCGCACCGACTTGCGTTCAGGCTCCTCGACCGGCTCTGTGATGCCAACATCGTCATCGGAGAGGCGGGCATTGCGAACCTGCGGCCCTACATGCCCCACATCGAGTTGCCGGTGGTGCACAACTCGGTCGTCCTCGACGGGGTGACCCCCACCAGCGCGGTGCACGATCCACCCCGGATCCTGTTCATCGGGGAGCTCCTCGAACGCAAGGGGCTCCTGGTGCTGCTCGACGCCCTCGACCTGCTCGACGAATCCGGGCGTCCCTACGAGCTGGTGCTCGTCGGCGACGACACCCCCGGGCGCGACCCCGACAAGGACGAGATGGTGCGCACCATCACCGCACGCGGCCGATCGGGCGCGCTCACCGGTGCGATCGATCGCGACGAGGTCTACGAACGACTCGCCGGGGCGGACATCTTCGTGCTCCCCACCGAGTACGAGGGCCAGCCCTTCACGATCATCGAGTCGCTCGCCGCCGGAGTACCGATCGTGGCGAGCGACATACCCGCGATCGCATCTATGATCACCGACGGCGACAACGGCACGCTGGTCCCCTGGGGTGACGCAGCGGCGCTGCACGACGCGATCGTCTCGCTGCTCGAGGACCCCGACGAACGCAGGCGCATCTCGAAGCTCAATCGACGTGCTGCACACGAGCGGTACGACCGCTCGGTGTTCGTCGAGCACCTCGCCGCGCTCTACCACCGATCCGGCCGCGCCCGCGGCGGTGCCCCGCGATGAGTCCCGGGGACCCGCTCGCACGCTTCGAGCGGGTCGCGCTCACCGGTGGACCCACTCCCCTCCAGCCCGCCGAGCGACTCTCGGAGGCACTCGGGGTCGAGGTGCACATCAAGCGCGACGACCTCACCGTGGTGGGCCTCGGCGGCAACAAGCTGCGCAAGCTCGAGTTCATCCTCGGCGATGCGCTCGCTTCGGGTTGCGAAGCACTGGTCACCTTCGGTGCGATCCAGTCGAACCATGCCCGCCAGAGCGCGGCCGCGTGCGCCCGGGTGGG
>JBKEAI010000026.1:0-3992 GCA_047972145.1 Microthrixaceae bacterium | reverse complement strand
ACTCACGTGTACACCCCAGACGGCACACCAGCAGCGGGAGGACTACCCGACACCCGACCAGGCAACTTCGACGACACCTGGCTCGGCGGCCACCAACGACCCCTCGAACACGCACCAGGCTTACAACCCGTCATCGAAATGGGAGCCCGCCAATACCACCCCATCCTCGCCCGTTTCCTCCAAACAGACCCCACCGAAGGCGGCGTACTTAACGACTACGCATACGTCACAGACCCCACCGACTCCCAGGATCTGACTGGCAAGTGCAGCGTGTCCAATTTTGTGAAGCAACCGTGGGAGAAGTTCAGGAACCCGATGGCTCCTTCCAGCTGCGAGATGCAAGATCGAGTCCAACCCGTGCAACGCATGTCTACCGCGATCCTCAACGGACCTGCAAGTGTCCGAGTCACAGCATCTGGGTGCGTCTTCTATGCATGCGTCTATGCCAGCGGCCGCGGGGGATATTGGTCTGCGGGTGCGGGAACTGGACTCGCGTTCGGTGGTGGACTATCCGCCGCGTGGGATCCAGGACCTCGTCGGCGTGGTTGGTCTCAGCACAACGAGGTGTTCGGATCTGTGGGTTGGGGCGGGTTCTCATGTGGTTGGCGCGGCCAATCGACCGCCGGTGGACGCTGCTCCCCGACCGTGGGCTACGGCTCGAAGTGGGGTGGTGGCTTCGTCCACTGGTGGGGCTATGACGGCGGTCGAAAGTGAGCATGGCTTTGCTATCTGTGGTGCCTCACCGGGTGCCAACCGTCCTAGGCGCTGGCCCAGTCGGCCCCTTGGGTGAAGGTTCTGGCATCTCGCCTCTTGAATGGGCGGCTCTGGCCGCTGTATTCGGCGTGCTGCTCTTTCGTGCAGTGCGGTGGGCTCGAAGGGCGGCACGCCGAGTCGACGAGGCTTCGCCGTGGCGGAAGCATGCCGGTGAGTCCCCTGAGTCCCCTCCCCACACTCGTTGATGCCGCCAAGAAACTGCCCTTGTGCGCGCGAACTTGTGCATATACGTGTATGGAGAGAATCCACTCGTAAAGTGAAGTCGATCCTCGCGATATTTAGGAGTCAGTCCCCGAGTAGAGGTCGCCTTAGACAGGCTGCATGGGTTGGAGTGGCCGGCCTGTTGATTTCTCTAAGTTTGGGTGCTTGCTCTGAGTCATCGCTAACTTCCATATATATAAACAGGGATGGCATGCTGGAAGTGCAGGCAGCGCCCTGTTCGAGGGCAGTATTCAATCAGGTGTCGGTGGCCCTGTTTCAGACCGTCGGCGCAAGGGATAGTGGCGCCAGACCAGATAGGGAGATTATGCTTGATCTTGTAGGTGATGATGGACGGAGGTCTGTGTGGGTGAGTGAGAAGCCGTTTCTCAATTCCGAAGCATGGATCTTTGAAAGTACAGCGTTAGGTGAGTCGGGCTTCGAGACGCGGTTGTTTAATCTGGTACCGCGTATACTGCCATCGTATCCAAGCGCGCTAGTCTCCGAGGGTGGGAGGATCGGTGTTGAGCAAGAAGTTCAGCAGGCAAAATGCTAGCCCTGATTGTTCGCGGGTCGAGATGACGCGAGGGATCTGACACGCGACAAGGGTCCGCCGCGGGTTTGATTGAGCGTTTCATGGTTGGGTGAGGGTGTAGTTCCACTCGCCGTGCCAGTCGTGTGGGTGGAGTGGCAGGTTGTCCATCTGGGTGTCGGTGATCTTGATGCCTTTGGCGTACCAGTTGTTGTCGTAGGTGGCTTGGACGGTGAGTCCGGCGTCGGTGGTAGTCGCGGCGATGAGCTCAACGATTGTGCGGATGTCGGTGAGGGGACGGCCTCGCCAGTTCATGGAGATGAAGCTGAACAGGCGGTGCTCGATCTTGTTCCACTTGCTGGTGCCGGGTGGGTAGTGGGCCACGGTGATGCTCAGGCCGGTCTCGGCGGCGAGTTGGGCCAGAAACCATTTCCAGGCCCGGGGCCGGTAGCCGTTGGAGCCGCCTGCGTCAGCGGTGATCAGCAGCCGGGTCGCGTTCGGGAATCTCGCTCTGAACTGGTCGACGACGCGAACGAGTTGGTGTGGGCCACCGAGGACCTCGACTTGGACGAGACCCAAGCTGACGCCATCGCCTTGTTGGCGTTGGTCGCGGGTCAGGATGTCGAGCCGGGTGATAGGCCGGGGCGTTGGCGTATCGCCCGGCGCACCGCTGCGGACCGGGTGATCTCCACTGTTGACCCCGAGTCCCGTCACGCGCACAAGACCCGACGGGCATACCGCGACGGCTACAAGGCCCATGTCGCAGCAGAACCCGATACCGGGCTCGTGACCGCCTGTGACGTCGGGCCCGGCAACGCGGGTGACGCAGAGTCAGCCCCGGATCTGATCGCCACCGAACCGGCGGGGACCGAGGTGCTCGGCGACTCCGCGTATGGCTCCGGTGCGCTCCGAGACCACCTCGAAACACGCGGCATGACCGCGGTGATCAAACCGCCGCCACTACGCCCCGCCGTTGCGGGCGGCTACACCCTCGATGACTTCACGATCGATCTCGACGCCCGCACCGTGACGTGTCCCGAAGACATCACCGTTACCATCACCACGACCGGTTCGGCACGCTTCGGCACCCACTGCGCGACCTGCCCCGCCCGATCACGCTGCACCACCGCGAGAGCCGGTCGGGTCATCAAGTTGCACCCCCATCACGGTCTGCTCGCCGCCGCCCGCGTGCTCGCCGGCACCGACGCCTTCGATAACGTCTATCGGCAGCACCGGCCGATGATCGAACGGACCATCGCCTGGCTCGTGCGCGACAACTGGCGCCGGCTCCACTACCGAGGAATCGAGCGCAACCAGCTCGCCTGGTCACACCGATGCGCCGCGGTGAACCTAAAACGGCTCCTCGCGCTCGGACTCACCCACAACGGCGGCTGGAGCATCGCGACACCGGCCTGAGCGCCGAACACGAAGCCGCTGCGGCATCGAAGGACACCCTCAACCGCGGATCGTTGACCACCCGGCCAACCCACGCGCCCTCAACAGCCAGGATCAACGACACCACCAGCGCGACCCACCCAGCAGCCCGGAGAAAACTCCCCGCCACCCCACCCCCGAAACTCCGTTGCTCAGCAGTCTCCTAGGGCCGATCGCGAGCTGGCCAGAACACACCAGAAGCAAGAGCGAGACATCCAGCAAATACGAGAGGTATGACCTCCAGCCGCGCAGCGCCAATGATCAGGGCGCACGATGCCGAGAGCGCGAACAATAGACTACGAACTGCGAGCGCCGACCGTGGAGGCCATTCGCGCGCAAGGAAGTACTCTTTTAGCCAAATCACACAAGAACCACCAGGATCATCAGCAACTCGACTCAGCTACTTCACAATCCAGCCGAGCGATCGGGCACGTGCGGCGCGAATCTGTGCTTGGCGCTGATTGCTGAGAACCTTGAGATAGAAGCTAGCTTCTGCCTGCTTGCGCGCAGAGTCATTTCGCCGCCAGTAATTCTGGCTAATGATGGTCTTTCCACACAGTTGGTGGGTCTGAGTGTAGGTCGATGTAGAACAAGCTGCATCAACCGCTGTCGCCCCCAAACCAACCGGTGCAAGAACGCGTCCAGCTGCACTAAGCGCTGTTCGACCTGACATCTTCAGCCATGCGACAACCCCGGTTCCGGCGACCGCTGTGCCGAAGTTACTTGCAGCAGCCCGATAGTCTCCCTTATAAACTCGGTATACACCGCGCCCATAGTCGCCATATCCGAGAAGTCTCGATCCGGTCCTTACCCAAGCTGCACAGGCTCGACCGCTCAGGTCTGTTTGGTTGGTGGGGTCTGTGACGTATGCGTAGTCGTTGGTGGTTCCGCCTTCGATGGGGTCGACTTGGAGGAAACGAGCAAGCACCGGGTGGTATTGGCGGGCTCCCATTTCGATGACGGGTTGTAAGCCTGGTGCGTGTTCGAGTGGTCGTTGGTGTCCGCCGAGCCAGGTGTCGTCGAAGTTGCCTGGTCGGGTGTCGGGTAGTCCTCC
>JBKEAI010000017.1:0-3307 GCA_047972145.1 Microthrixaceae bacterium | reverse complement strand
ACGCACCGACCGAGAGCACCGATGCAGACGTCCCCGCGGCGAGGTGTCGCCGGCCGAACTCGCGGGTGCACAGGAACGTGCCGTTGAGGGTGATGTCGACCACGGTTCGCCAGGCGTTGGGTGACATGTCCTCGGCAGGCACCGGGAAGTTCGCGGCCGCGTTGTTCACGAGCACCCCCGGCCGTTCCAGCCGGTCCTCGGCAGCGTCGAACGCGGCTGCGATCGACTCCGCGTCACGGATGTCGCACTGGACCGCGATCGCCTGCGCCCCCAGGCTCTCGATCGCCTCCACCCCTGCTGCAAGGTGCTCGGACTTGCGGCTGGCGACCACGATCGCGGCACCCAACCTCGCGAACTCCGACGCGATCGCCTTTCCGAGGCCGGTGCCCGCCCCGGTGACGAACACGGTCACGCCCTCGTAGGTGCCCTCTGGCAGCGCCCTCGCGCCGAGCGCCGGTGGTGGCGGAAGCCCCGGTGTCTGCTGTGCCTGGAGGTTCGACGCTCCGGCGGCGGTCGGCTCGGTCGACTCAGGCATGTGGGTTCGGCTTGGAGGTGTTGGAGTGCCGATCCGTGCCGGCCTTGTTGGATGTGCCACTACGTTCGGGCACGCTCAGCTCCCCGTGTAGCGAGGTGGTCGGTCCTCGGCGCGAGCTGCTCGTAGCTCGGCCATGTCGTCACTGCGGCTGACCGTGGTCTGGTAGATCATCTCGTCGTCCATGCTGGAGCGGATCTGGGGCACCGACAGGTGGTCGAGCACCATACGTGCGAGCTTCACCGTCACCGCAGGCGCCGAAACGATCGCCTCGGCCATCTCGCGCACGGTTGCATCGAGCTCGCCGGCGGGCACGACGCGGCTGACTATCCCGTGTGCGAGCGCCTCGTCGGCTTCGAGGATGCGCCCCGTGAGCACCATGTCGCGCACCAGCCCCGGACCGGCGATCTGGTGCAGCACAGCCATACCGCCGGTGTCTGGGATCACGCCGTGGGTCACCTCGGGCAGGCGGAAGCGTGTGCCCTCAGCAGCCACGCGGATGTCGCAGAGGAGTGCACGCTGGAACGAACCTCCCATCACCCAGCCCTTCGCGGCCACGATCACAGGTGCATCCATCTCCCAGAGCTGTTGGATTCCCCGGTGTCCCCGACGCATGAGTTCGTGGTGGGACATGTCGGTGACGTTGTTGCCGATCGCAGCGACGTCCCGCCCCGAGGACCACGACTTGCCCTCACCCCGCCAGATCACCGCCCGCAACTCCGAGTGCGCACGCAACTCATCGAGCGCGTCGAAGAGCTGGGCATCCATGTCGTCATCGAACGCGTTGTGCTTGGCGGGGTTGTCGTTGGTGATGGTCGCGATCGGACCATCGAACTCGACGCGCACCCGGCCTTTGGCCTGATCGTTCATCGGAGCTCTACCTGGTAACGATCACCCATGGGTGCAGGATTGCACAGGTGACCCATCGGTGCGTCGAGGATCGCTGCGAGATACGACGCTGTTCTCAGATGTTGACCGGGCAACCCACCACACCGGGCATCGCGATCGCGAGCAACGGCCGGGCGAGGAAGCTGCCACCGGTGATGTCCACCTTCGAGCAACCACCCTCGGGCTTGAGGAAGAAGTTGCCCTCGAAGTAGGTCGGAATGCCGATGATCGAGAAGTAGAAGCCAACCCTCGTGGCCTGCATACCGGCCTGATGCGACAGCCGGGCCCGGGCGCTGGCCACGTCGATCGGGCCGATCCGGAAGCGGGCGGCGCCGTTGAGCGACCAGGTCGGCTCGGTCAGCGACGAGGTGAACGAACCATTGAAGTTGATGCCCAGCGGGAAGTTGATGAGGGACAGCCCTCCGTTGCCGGTGAGGGTCACCTGATCCGGGCTTGCGACCACCGATCCGTTGAAGTTCACCAGTGCGAACGAGTCGAGGGTCAGCGAACCGGAGAGGTTCCCTTCCAGGCTGAACAGGGTGCCGTTGGGGCCGAAGCTCGCGTCGACCGACCCGCTCAGATCCGCATTGGTGCCCACCTTGATCCCACCGCTGAAGGAGATGTCCAGCGGGTTGCCGTAGCTGGTCGAGATGTCGAGGGTCGCTCCCTCGATGCTCACGTCACCGAGGTTGACCGTGCCGTTCACCGTGGCGGTGAGACCGACCTGCTCTGTGAGGCCATCGGTGATCACGACCGCTCCCTCGAGCCGCGCGTCGAAGCCGGCATCGACGAGGTCGGCGTCGATGAACAGAGCCGTGCTTGCGCCGTTCACCTCGACGATCGCGGTGCCCGAGGCCTTGAGCGTGCCGACCTGGAAGTCTCCGGTGAGCACAGTGCGAAGCTGTCCGCCGATGACGGTGGTCGACATGTCACCCGCCGCTGTGACGGTGAGGCCGTCGTTGAGGGTACCCGAGTACTCCCCGCCGGCTTCGAGGGTGAGGAACGGTGTGTAGGCGGTTATGCCGTCCCACACGATCGAGCCGTTGTAACGCAGGTAGTTGTTGCCCTGGGCGACGTCGAGCACACCGATGAAGGTGGCCTTGTTGGCGGCGAGGGTGAGCTCACCGCTGGCCTGGTTCACCAGCAGGTCGCCGACGATGCCGCTGCCGGAGAACGACACGACGGTCTCGTCCGCGTTGCCCTCCAGGTGCACGGTGCCCTGGAGGTCGATCATCTTGCCACCGGCCTGGTGACCGACGAGGTTGGCCGAGATGTCGGCCTTGGCCGACACGAGCGCGCCCGCATGGTCGAACTCGACGTGGACCGTCCCACTCGCGGTGCTGGGCCCGATCTTGAGGGACCCGGCCACCGTCGCGTCGACACCGGTGGCCGGCGACGCGTACAGCGACAGCGACCCGTTGGTCACCGTGATGTCGCCCACTTCGACCAGAGGCGCGTTGGCGGAGAGCTCCAGGGAGGGAACGCCGTTGGTCATGCGCAGGGTGCCGTTGAAGGTGACCGGCGAGGTGGTGACGCCGGGGATCGTGAAGCCGCTGCTGGAGAGGTTGACCGACCAGTTGTCGAGGTTGGCCAGCGTGCCGGTGAACCCGATCGTGGAGGTGGTGCCCGACAGCGTGACCGCTACGTTGCCCCGGACGATGATCCCACTCGGAGTGATCGTCGCCGAGAGCGTCTTGACCTTTATGTTGTCGAGGACCGGTTCTTCGGCTGCGATCTCGTCGCCGGTGACAGCGGCAACGTCGGGGGAATCGGGGTTGCCGAGCTCCTCGGGTACCTCCTCACCCTCGGCGAGCACCGCACCGTCGAGTTCCACCCGTGCGCCTGAGTCGGTGCACTCCTGACCGCTGACGGTGGTGTCCTCCGCCA
>JBKEAI010000324.1:0-3288 GCA_047972145.1 Microthrixaceae bacterium | reverse complement strand
AGGGATCAAATGCGTCCACCACGGAGCGAGGATCGCGGCCCTCCCGAGAGGAATGCCGGCGTCCTGAAGACTGGGGAGGAAGTGATCGGTGATAGCATCGATCGGTCGATTGACATGGACGTAGTTCACCTGCGCCGGGAACTGGGCCGCATCACCCGCCGACTGCATCTTAGGAAAGGTCGGGATAAGAGAAGCTGCGGCGGCGACGATCGCCGGTCCACATCGGAAATTGCGAGTCAGGGCTGTGTCACGATGCGCGTCGATTTGATCGCCGAACTGTTCGGCTAGTTCGGGGCGCGCGCCGGCAAAGCGCATGATCGACTGATTTTGGTCACCGACAAGGAAGAAGCGGGTGTGAAGGAAACGCTGGAGCGCTCCGAATATGGCAATCTGAATGTCAGTGGTATCCTGAAATTCGTCGATCAAAAGCCACGCGAAGCGGCTTGCGATGCCACGTCCCACAAACCGGTGCTGCTCAAGGATTTTCCACGAGTAATAGAGGATCATTGCGAAATCGAGATATCCGTGGGCGCGCACCCGCTCCCAATACAGCGCCGCAGAATCGGCGGTGACGATCCCAGTCTCGATCCCTTGGCCGCAAGGTTTTCCGTTCAGATCAATACGCAGCGACTCATAGTCCTCGAAGACCTGTCCTGCGGGCATGCGACCGAAAGCATCCTCCACGCCCGTGACGATCTGCTCAAACATACTATTTTCGCGGGAAAGCACTTGAAACGGCGTTGGCACCTCGGGAAGCAGCCAGCTATAGGGACGAAGAATGAATTGCAGGCAGAAGGCGTGAATCGATGATATCTCGCAGCGATCAGTGATCGCGTTGTTGCCATAGCTGCGCAGCCGGGCTTCGATCTCGTCAACTGCAGCATTGGTATAAGTTATGCAGCCGATGAACTGCGGCGTGTCGACAACCTGATCCGCCAAGGTCAGCAGCTTAGCGAGGATGACCCGTGTCTTGCCGCTGCCCGGACAGGCGGTCAGCAGCAGGTTGTCGTCATGGCCGACCGCCTCACGCTGCTCTGGGGTCAATGAGATCATTCGGTAAGCCATTCATAGGCGTGCTCAATGTAGACAGGCAGGTCGGTCGCCAGGTGAGTGTAGCGCGCCGCGATCTGCGCGAAGCGAGCCTTGCCAAAACGCTTGGCAGTGTTGAGCGTAATGCGGCCAAGCTCAACGCGCAGCGCAGTTTCTTCTTCAAGGTCCATTCCTCCACGAGTGAGAATGGCAAGCCCTTCTTCCATCTGCGCGAGAATTTGTGGGGCACCAAGAGCGCGCACGGTTTCGATAAGCATTGGCAAGCGCCCCACCGATACAAGTTCAATTTCAAAGGTGGTCGCGCCGGCAAATACAGACACGAAATCGCCTTCAAGCACCATCAGATCTGGGGCGTCGGTTTCCGGGGCAAAGTCCTCGGCATCGGATGGCTTCAAATCAGCGTCGGCCACAATGGCACACTTCTTTTCGAGTGAGCCCGCGCGGAAGAGCTTGGTATAGACATCGAAATGAACGCCGTGGATTGCGATAACCGAGATACCGAGACGCTCAAGCTTCACCCCATACACCTGCTCGATCAACGCAGGAATGAGAAACATCTCGGCCGGTCCTTCGACCAGCATGACCTTGCGAGCGTAAAGCAATGCACTTTTGGTCGCATCGAGGTAGCGTTCGAGATCTGCAATCTCCGGCGCGGTCAATGTCGCGTTGAGCGCCAGATTCCCAGCCGCGATGGTCGCGTCTTTGCGCTTAGTGAGAGACACGATGCTACTCAGCGGCACCTGCGACGTAACCTGGGTGCTGTGACTGGTAAGGATGGTCTGCACGCCAATCGCACGTAGCGCCGCAATAAGTGAGAATTGTAGTTGAGGATGGAGGTGCGCTTCGGGCTCCTCGATTAGGATCAGCTGTCCGGCCGAACGGTTGAGCGCGATCCGACGTTGGAGATATTCCATCAGGATCGCGATGTAGAGGATGTTGTTCATGCCGAGCCCGTTGCGACCGGGTTCGAAAGAGGTAAGTGACAGGTCCGACAGGATGATTTTCAGGTTCCGGATGATCGCGCGGAATGTCGCGGCGGAAAGACCAAGCGTCGCGTCCATTTCGAACGCCGGGCCGGATACATCCTTGAACCTTGCGTCGATCGCTGCCGCGATCTCGGCGATAGTCGCCGAGCCAGCAATAGCCTGATTGGCACCATCGAGGATCGCAATCAACGCATCCTGCTCCGCCGCGTCGATCTCGAAGGCTTCGATCAAGCGGATAAGCGGTGACTGGCGGGGATTGCGCAAGTCGTTTTCAACATCGCGGAGCGCCGGGAGATGAACGAGAAGGTAAGACTGTAGATCCGCAAACCGCACAGTCTCGCCGATTCCTTCATCATCCCAAGCAATTTCGGTGAGGTCGAGTGCAGGATCACCCCCGCCGCGTATTTCCCACTGATAGTCTTCAAGGGCAAGCGTACCGGGCAGGATGTCACCAGCGGCGAGTTGCTCCCGGACAGACGGACGCGGGCGGAAGCGATAGAAAATGCGCGCACGATCTGCCGCAGTTTTCCAAGTGCTGACCAGAGCCTCCTCGTTCACCCGACCTTCAAAGCCGGTCAGTTCAATGCCGATCAGAACTTGGCTTGGATTGGATATGTCGACTGCGGAGTGGATGTCCTCGCGCAAGAGCGCTCGGAACGTCGACGGTAGCATATTGTCTAGACAGATCTGAATTGCGCGAAGGATCGCGGTCTTGCCAGTGTTATTTTCTCCGATGATGCAGCACAGATCATCTGCGACGTTCACATCGAGAGATGCGAACGTGCGAAAATTCTGAATCACGATCCGAGCTACCCGCATTATTTTCACCAGACTGTTGATCTGCTGAATGATGCCGCGATATGTGGTTCAATTGCTAGCACTATCAAAGCAAGGGTGTTTGCCAAACTCCCAGCGGAACGTTCGGTATTCGGCGTTTGCACTACTACATTCTGCGTCGCTAAAATCTGCTCCCCGCCGAACTATCACCCTTTGCTTTCAGATGCGGCGCCCTCACAAGCCCGCGCCTGCCGCCGCAGCACATGGTAATCCGCCATCATCTCCGCGATGATGGATTCCTGCGGCAACCCTTCGATCTCCACCGCCGCCCGTTCCTGCACCGCCGCCGGATATTCGACCAACGGCGGACAGGCGCCTTGATCAGAACCTGCCGTCCCGCAGCCTGTCAGCAAGGTCATCGCGATCACGAGGCCGATCCGCCCCGGCCTCGAGCATGTTTTGCAGCGCATCATTG
>JBKEAI010000319.1:0-5423 GCA_047972145.1 Microthrixaceae bacterium | reverse complement strand
TCAAGGTCGGTGCCATTGGACTTCACCATTGAAATGGTAGGTGCGACGTGCCGGAGCAACGAGGCACTCGGCGAACGCCGACGCAGCCATAGCGAAGCGATCACCTGAGCGTTGGTATGTGCTGAGCGCACCGGTTGCCGAGCTGTGATGAGCATCGCTGGAATCGAGCAGCCCGATCACTACTCCGGCATCGAGGTGCGTCAGTCCCATTCGCCGCGGAGGGATTCGAGCTCGCTTTCGGCGTATACGGCGGTAAGGGAGCCAGCGAACTCGCCGATCACGTCATCCTCGCGCTCGAGGATGACACGACCCGGACCATCAGATCGGGCAACTAGCCGCTGTCCGACTTCAAGGCCGGCGGCACGCAGCTCCGCTACAGGGATCGTGATCTGGTGCTTGGAGCTGATCCTCGTGCTACGACGAACCTGACCCTTTACTCTTGGCACGAACGTAAAGGTACTTGCTCACCCGCCGACGGCAACGGGTCCCATGGCCCGTGTCAGCTCATCGTCCCAACGGTCAACCCCACTGGTCGTGCCTCCAAGCCACCGCAATCTCAGCATGGAGCCCGCGCTGTGATCAGCCCTCGGCAACGGTGTCACAGTCCGGCGGTGCGGTGACCGGGTTGCACCGCGCGACGACGTCGCCGGGGAGGCGCACCACGAACCCGGTTGTGGGATCGGGCACGTAGTAGTCGGTCGACAGGTACTGCGCGCCGCTCGCCATCGCACTGTCACGTAAGGCCACGTCGTTCTGCATGGCATGGATGCCGGGCTCATCGGTACGGGTGCGGATCAGGAAGCCCTCCTCGGCCGCTGCATCGAGCGCTGCACCGTCTTCGAGGGAGTCGTCGAAGCGCATGAACGCCGCATCGGGCCGACCTGGTTCGCTCGATGTGAAGAACAGCCTGCCTTCCAGGTTCGGGGAGTCCTCCACGTACATGTCGCGGGTCGGGCCGGTGTCGACCAGTGCGAACATGACCTTGCCGCGACTCTCTCCGATCGTCGGCCAGCCTTCCGTGCGCACCGCGTCGGCCAGCGACTCGGAGTCACCGCGCACATCGTCGGGGGTTATCAGGTCGGATGCGTCGAACACCGAGATCACCTCCGCTTCCAGGTCGTCGAACAGCTCCGGGGTCATCTCCGGTGGCCGGGCGAACTCCACGCCCAGCGAATCGACGTCGATGCCGAAGTTGCTGTCGCCGCTGCGCAGGTCGTCGCCCTTGGTCTCCACCATGATCACGATCGGAACGTGGTTCTCGTTGGCCTCGGACCAGCTCTGGATCTCCTCGAGGCACCCCACGAAGGTGAGACACGTCGTGTTGAAGTCGATGTCCTCGATGTGCGCCACCTTGAAGCCCGGTTCGCCAAGACCGTCGATCGTGGCCTGTTGCGCACCGACGATCTCCAGCGCTGCGGGCGTGGAGTACTCACCGCCTTCAGGATCCGCGAAGACGTCGAGCTCGAACTGTCGGATGCCATAGTCCTCGAGCTGTTCGGGAAGCGGACGGTGCTCGTAGGAGATCGTGTCCCACAGAGAGGGCACGAGGGATTGGAGCGCTCCGGCGATCTCAGGTACAGCAGCGAGGTGGTAGCTGTTGTGCGAACCGATCACCTGGATCTCGTTGAGGCGAAGGTCGTCACCCGCTAGCTCGGGACGCTCGGCCTGTCCGTCCCCATCACCGTCGCTCGCGGTATCGTCACCGCCGCTGCCATCGTCTCCACCCGTGGAATCCCCGCCGCTGCAAGCGGCAGAGAACAGGACCAGAGCCGACACTGCGACCAGAAGGGTTCCGAAACGTGAACGATGTGGGGCCATGGCGACAATGGTGGCACCTGTGCGCCCACCGGTGCGGTGATCAGAGTGTCGCGTTCACGCCGCAGGGTGCTTGCGCTGCGCCGGGGTGAACTCGACTGGTAGGTGCTTCACACCGTTGACGAAGGTCGACCGCAGGTACTGAGGTGGTCCGGTCGGTGCGAGGTCGGGCATGCGGCTGAGGATTTCACGGAAGATGATCCGCAGCTCGGCCCGAGCGAGGTTGGCCCCGAGGCAGAAGTGAGCTCCACCGCCACCGAATGCGACGTGGTCGTTCGGTGAGCGCTCTATGTCGAAGCTGAACGGCTCCTCGAAGGCATCCTCGTCGCGGTTGGCCGACACGTGCCACATGACGACCTTGTCGCCCTCGCGGATCTTCTTGCCGCGCAGCTCGGTGTCGCGCGTGGCGGTGCGGCGGAAGTGGTGCACCGGGGTGGCCCAGCGCACCATCTCCTCGATCGCGCGTGCGACGTAGTCGTCGTCGCCGAGGTTGGCCTGCAACGCCGCCATCTGGTCGGGATGGTCGAAAAGGGCGATGATCCCGTGTGAGGTCGCGGTGCGCGTGGTCTCCGAACCCGCCACCGACAGGAGCAACATGAACATGTCGAACTCCTCTTCGGTGAGCGCCTCCCCCTCGACCTCCGCGTTGATGAGCTTGGTCACAAGATCGTCCCGAGGGTCCTCGCGGCGTTTGGCCGCGAGTTCGTTGGAGTAGATGTAGAGCTGCATCGCGGCGTTGCGTCCGGCGTTCTCGTCCTCCACGACGTACTCCGGATCGCTCATCCCGATCATCGTGTTGGTCCACTCGAAGAGCAGGTGGCGGTCCTCCTGGGGTACTCCCATCATCTCCACGATCGCCTGGAGCGGCAGCTCGGCCGCGAGGTCCTCCACGAAATCGCAGCTGCCGGCCTCGATCACCTCGTCGACGATCAGCTCCGCGCGGTACTGGAGGTGGGTTTCGAGCATTCCGATCATCCGCGGCGTGAATCCCTTGTTGACGATACGGCGGTAGCGGGTGTGCTTCGGGGGATCGGTGTCCACCAGCATGACGCCGCGGGTGTCGAAGTCCGGATCGAGGTTCGCGATGTCGATGCGTTGGGTACCTCCCAACTCCGAGCTGAACGTGTCGGTGTCGCGGTTGACCGCACGGAGGTCCTCCAGCTTGGTGATCGACCAGAACGGCGCCTCACCCGCGGGTTCGCTCCAATGAACCGGGTCCTGCGCTCTCAGCAGGGCGAACATCTCGTGGTGGCGACCACTCACGAAGTTGTCCGGATCCACGAGATCGACGTCGGCGAGTTCCATGGGCGTTCCTCCACTTCAGGGAGTCCGACGGCACCGGAGCGCTGCCGGCCGGTTCTGTTGTCAGCAGGGACCCTACCACTTGAACGAACGTTCAGTAAGGTGTCCCTGCTCGTAGCACGCGTGTCGATATATTTCCGGCGCCGTATACTCAGGACATGCCTCGAGTCGGTCGCCCTTCTATCGGAGATCGCGTGTCCGTACGTCTACCCGACGATCTGCTGGCCGTGCTCGATCGACGTGCGCGAGACGCGGGGCTGTCTCGCGCTGAGGCGATACGGATACTGCTCGACCGCGCTCTTTCGCCAAGCTCCGACGATGGTGTTGACAGGACTCAGATCACCCACCGTTTGGCGATGACACCGGCTCAGCGAGTGCACCGCATGGCCGAGGAGACCCGTCGGCTCCAGACTCTCACCGGTCGAACGCCGTGAGTGCGACGTTCGACCCCGAGCGACTCCTCGAGGTGCTGGCAAGGCACGGCGTTGAGTTCGTCCTGATCGGTGGCTTGGCCGCTGTGGCCCGCGGTTCTCCGTTGCCGACGACCGATGTCGATGTCACGCCTCGCCGGGATGCAGCCAATCTCGACCGGTTGGCAGCTGCCCTGCGGGAGCTGGACGCTCGAATCCGCACCGGCGATCCAGACGGAGTGGTATTCCCTATCGACGGAGCGTTTCTCGCCGCTCAACCTCGGATGTTGAACCTCACCACGAGCGCTGGTGACCTTCACCTGACTTTCATCCCGGCGGCATTCGGCGGTGGCTACGACGACTTCGGTGTCGAATCCGACATGATCGAACTGGTCGAAGGAGTACATACACGGGTGGCCAGCCTTCGAGCGATCATCCGCTCCAAAGAGGCTGCCGATCGAGAGAAGGACCGGCGCGCGCTGCCGTACTTGCGAGCATTGCTCGACGAAACCGGCGGTTGATCGAGCAGGTATTGAACGAACGTTCAGTAAGGTGTTACCGTCCAGTCATGTCCCTGACCTTCAACGAACCCTCCAGCGCGCCGATCGACGAGGCCGGCTTCGCCTCCGCGGACTTCACCGACCCCCACACCTTCGACGACCCGTGGGCGCTCTATGAGTGGCTGCGCAACCTCGAGCACCTCCACTTCGACGAGGTGAACAAGCTCTACATCGCGCCTCGCCACGAGGACGTCTTCCACGTCTCGCGCGAAACCGAGTTCTACGTGTCCGGTGAAGGTGTGCGCCCCGCGGTGGCGGGCGACATGTCGATCATCACCCTCGACGGCCCCGAGCACGTTGCCCAGCGCAGGCTGATCAACCAGGGCTTCACCCCGCGTCAGGTACGCCAGATGGTCCCCCACATGCGCGAGCTCGCCAACCAGATCATCGACGAGATCGCAGAGCGCGGAGAGATCGACTTCGTGGAGGACTTCGCTATGCACGTGCCGCTCATCATCATCTGCGAGCTGATGGGCCTCGACCCCGAAAAGCGCAAGGCGATGTACCGCTGGAGTGACGACATGATGGCCGGCGATGGTCACGTCGACGCTGGCAATCCCTACCTCGAGCGCGCAGCTGAGGCGTTCGGCGAATACGTAACGATGTGCATAGAGCTGATTGCGCAGCGACGTGCTGAGGCGGCGGCAGGTAAAGAAGGGGAGGATCTCATCTCCGTGCTCACCCGTGCCTTCGATGCGGGCGAGCTTGCAAAGGACCACGTCGCGGCATCGGGAGTGGACGAGGAAACCTATGCCCGTCTGCAAGCCGAACACGACCAACTAGACGACAACGACCTGCTCGCGTTCCTCGCGGTGCTACTGGTGGCCGGTAACGAAACCACCCGCAATGCGATATCGGGTGGCTTGATTGCGCTGTCGGAAAACCCAGCACAACGCCAAGCCTTGATCGACAACATCGGCAACGATGAGTTCATGGCAACCGCGGTCGACGAGTTGATCCGCTATGTCACCCCGGTACTCGGCTTTGTACGCACCGTCACCCAAGACCACACGTATCGCAATACCGAACTCAAAGCAGGTGATCGTGTCTTGATGCTCTACGCATCCGCCAACCGAGATGACCGAGCAATCGAACGCCCAGATGAATTGGACCTAAGCAGGGCGAGTGACCATATGGCCTTCGGAATAGGTCCACATTTCTGCCTGGGAGCAAACATCGCACGCGCCGAGGTGCGCACCGTATTCGAGGAACTCTTCACCCGCCTTCCCGACATCAGTGTGCCGGAGGGCACCGCGATCGCTCGTGGAGGCTCAACGTTGGTCCTGTCGATCGAGGAGGTTCCAGCCAATTTCATGAAATGCCCGGTAGCTCACTG